>JBIKZT010000095.1:0-5049 GCA_044354565.1 Ilumatobacteraceae bacterium | reverse complement strand
ATGCCGACAAACTTTCAACATAGCGACGTTGACCCTCTGCATAGATGGTGTCGAATGCCAATGAGCTCTTA
This sequence comes from Ilumatobacteraceae bacterium, assembly GCA_044354565.1. Classification (GTDB taxonomy): domain Bacteria; phylum Actinomycetota; class Acidimicrobiia; order Acidimicrobiales; family Ilumatobacteraceae; genus UBA2093. The sequence goes on along the minus strand of JBIKZT010000095.1, from coordinate 4,978 downwards.
CCGCTACCCGACAATCCGGTGAACACGATGAGTTTGTCACGTGGCAGGTCGATGCTGATGTTCTTTAGATTGTGCTCACGGGCACCGCGAACAATGATTTTCTCAGCCACGATGCAAGGTTACAGAGTGTCTATCGAGCGTCACGAAGTTCACGACGCAAATCATTGATTTCGTCACGAAGTCTCGCCGCATATTCAAATTTGAGGTCTGTGGCAGCCTCGTGCATCTCATCTTCCAAAGTTTGAATGAGTCGTCCCAGTTCTTGTTGTGGAAGCGACTTCAGGTCGTGTTTGACCTTGTCGCGTTCACGCTGTTTACGACCACCCTTACCCGGAATGGCCGAAGAGTCATCTCCGAATCCATTCAAGAAAGACAAAATGTCACCAACAGCCTTACGGATTGTCTTCGGATCAATTCCATGCTCAAGGTTGTATGCAATTTGCGCCTGGCGACGCCTGCGAGTCTCTGAGATAGCACGCTCCATGGATGGAGTGGTCTTGTCCGCGTACATCACGACTTGGCCTGCCACGTTTCGAGCGGCTCGACCGATCATTTGGATGAGGGACGTTTCGCTTCGCAGGAAACCCTCCTTGTCGGCATCCAGGATTGCCACCAAAGAAACCTCAGGTAGGTCTAACCCTTCACGAAGCAAATTGATACCGATCAGAACGTCGAATTCGCCAAGGCGCAACGAACGCAGAATCTCGATGCGTTGCATGGTGTCGATGTTTGAATGCAAATAACGAACGCGCAAACCCTGTTCTAAGAGATATTCAGTGAGATCCTCAGACATTTTCTTAGTCAAGGTCGTAACGAGAATACGGTCACCAATTTCAATTCGTTCCTTGATCATCTCGATGAGATCATCAATCTGTCCCTTGGTTGGCTTGACAATCACTTCGGGGTCGACAAGACCAGTAGGCCGGACAATCTGCTCCACAACACGATTGCTGTTATTCAACTCGAACGCAGCAGGGGTCGCAGACATAAAAATGCCCTGACTGATTCTCTCCATCGTTTCTTCAAAACGAAGAGGCCGGTTGTCCATCGCGCTCGGCAAACGGAAGCCATGTTCAACCAACGTGCTCTTACGACTACGGTCACCGGCATATTGAGCGTGCAACTGCGGGATGGCCACATGACTTTCGTCGATGATTAGCAGGTAATCCTTCGGGAAGTAATCGAGAAGCGTGAACGGGGGCTCTCCCGGAGAACGAGCATCGATGTGCATTGAATAGTTCTCGATGCCGTTGCAATAACCCATCTCTTGCATCATCTCTAAGTCGTACGAGGTTCTCATTCGAAGGCGCTGAGCTTCGAGCAACTTTCCTTGCTTTTCGAACAATGCCAGTTGTTGCTGTAGTTCGAGTTCAATACCCACGACGGCCCGTCGCATGCGTTCTTCACCTGTTACGTAATGGGTCGCTGGAAAGATAACTATCTCTGTTGGCTCGGACAGTGTCTCGCCCGTCAACGGATCAATCATCGTGATGCGATCAATGGTGTCACCGAACATCTCGATGCGCGCAACAGACTCCTCATAGGCAGCGTGAATCTCTACGGTGTCGCCGCGCACCCGAAAGTTGCCACGCCCCAGTGTCATGTCGTTTCTTCCGTATTGAAGATCTACAAGACGTCGCAGAATGCTGCGTTGGTCGTAGTCAACTCCTACATGCAACTCCAATAGTTGACCACGGTATTCATCCGGATCACCCATACCGTAAATGCAAGAAACACTCGCTACAACGATCGTGTCTCTCCTAGTGAGCAAAGCTGCAGTAGCAGAATGTCGAAGACGATCAATCTCTTCATTGATGGATGAGTCCTTCTCAATGAACGTGTCACTTGAAGGTATGTAAGCCTCAGGTTGGTAGTAGTCGTAATAACTAACAAAAAACTCCACACGGTTATGAGGAAAGAACTCGCGCATTTCTTGTGCCAACTGTGCGGCGAGGCTCTTATTGGGAGCAAGAATCAGAGTGGGACGTTGCGTCTTTTCAATAGTCCACGCAATAGTTGCCGACTTGCCCGACCCAGTAATTCCTAGGAGTGTCTGGAATCGCTCACCTTGTTCGATACCTTCAGAAAGTGAAGCTATGGCTTTCGGTTGGTCTCCTGCTGGTTCAAAATCTGAAACAACTTGAAACGCAGGCACGGCTCAAATAGTACCGAAAATGCGGCTCAGACTGCAGGAGTACGTTCTCCAGCATCCTTTGCTGCAGGAGGTAACGAAACCGCCCAACGCCACACAGTTTCAACCTGTGCTTCGAGACTCTGCAAGTCACCCGAGTTATCAATGATTTGGTCGGCTATCGCTCGACGAGCTTCGCGAGTTGCCTGCTTCTCAATGCGAGCACGCGCGTCAGACTCATCCATGTTGCGAATGGTCACTAAGCGTTCAACGGCGATCTCTACGGGAACATCAACAACGATGACTCCACTAAGACCTTTGCGAGGATTCTCTGCCAACAAAGGAATATCAAGCACAACCACTTTGTGTCGCTTGAGAAACGGAAGCACGCGAGCCCACCATGGAGTTGCATCAGCGTCCTTCATGCGGCGATCCATTTCCATAGCAACTGCAGGATGAACAATTTTGTTCAGGTCCGCCAAGGCGTCCTTGTCACTAAAGACAAGCGAAGCAAGAGCAGGTCGAATGAGCGCACCGTCGGAGTCGAGAATTTCCTCACCAAAACGATCGGCCAAGACGCGAAGAAGCGGAGCACCAGGTGCTTGCAGTTCGCGCGTTATCGCATCGGCATCGACAATCACTGCCCCACGCTTCGCAAGAAGCCCAGAAACAGTCGATTTACCCGAGCCAATCCCGCCGGTGAGTCCGAGCAGGATCATTGTTGCTCGAAAGAATTAAGCCTGGTCGGCTTCTGGAGCTGCTGTGTCAGGAGCAGCTGCTTCGGGAGCAACAGCTCCTTCTTCGCCTGGCTGGCCGTACTCTTTGTAGTACTCAGCCCATGCAGCTTCACGCTCTGTGTCGTCGCCGCCAACCCAGTTGCCGTGCTCATCTACTTCAAACTGACCCTGGTACTCAGCAGCCAATTCGCCACCTTCAGCAGCTTGCTTGACTGAGATAGAGATTCGGCGACGAGCAAGGTCGAGATCGATGATCTTGACCCACAACTCTTCACCCGGAGCAACTACTTGCTCGGCTGACTCAACGTGATGTGCTGACAACTCGGAAATGTGTACGAGACCTTCGATACCGTCGCCCACTTGAACGAATGCACCGAATGGCACAAGCTTCGTGATGCGGCCGTAGACCAACTGACCCACTTCGTGGCTGCCAGCAAATTCTTGCCAAGGATCTTGCTGCGTTGCCTTCAGCGAAAGACTGATGCGCTCGCGGCTGAAATCGACTTCGAGAACTTGAACTGTGACTGGGTCACCGATCTGAACAACTTGTGATGGGTGCTCAACATGCTTCCATGAAAGTTCGGATACGTGAATGAGTCCGTCCATTCCGCCAAGGTCCACGAATGCACCGAAGGCAACAACAGAAGAAATTTTTCCTGTGCGAATTTCGCCAGGCTTGAGATTGTTCAAGAAATCGTCGCGAGTCTCTTTTTGATTCTCTTCGAGGAATCCACGGCGAGACAACACAACATTGTTGCGCTGACGGTCGAGCTCGATGATCTTTGCGTCGATGGTCTGGCCAATGTATGGCTGAAGATCACGAACGCGACGAAGTTCTACGAGTGACGCAGGCAAGAAGCCACGAAGTCCGATGTCGACGATGAGTCCACCCTTGACCACTTCGATAACAACACCGTGCACAACGCCGTCATCTTCCTTCTTCTTCTCAATGTCTGCCCAAGCCTTCTCATAGGTAGCGCGCTTCTTAGAGAGAACTAAGCGACCTTCTTTGTCTTCAAGAGTGAGAATGAGGGCTTCGATTCGCTCTCCGAGAGAAACTATGTCGTGCGGGTTGACGTCATTCTTGATTGCAAGTTCACGCGTTGGAATGACGCCTTCTGTCTTGTAACCAAATTCAAGCAAGACGCCGTCGCGGTCGATCTTGACAACAGTGCCAGTGACAAGTTGGCCATCCTTTAATTCCACCATGGTGCCTTCAATGGCATCTGCGAAACTGGTGGGGAGATCACGTTCTGTGATTTGTCGAGGGGTGTAATTGCCTTCCGCGTCGAAGGAGCCCATAGCGGCGGAAGTAAGAGAAGTATCGGACAAGGAATTGGTCTTTCGAGATGGATAAGTAGTTGGTATCGATGAGGCCGGGTTACCGACCACCCTCACGGCGCAAGGGCGAAGCAAACGCTATCACCAGGAATTCGGAACTCTCCAAGGACGGCAAGGCATCCTGATAATTCCCTGGGTCGACACTGAGTATGGATTCCACTTCGAGCCCAGCCTTTTCCATCATCAGGCGCAACTCTCTCGGCGTGTAGCAACCAGTCCACAAGTCGACCGCCAGTGGCTCGCCTGCCGTATTGCGCACCTCGGTTTTCTCGTGGGAGACCCCTGTGTTCGCATCGAAATCAGCATCCTCGTGGTATTTCACTGAAAAGTATGCGTTGAACGCGGATAGCGCCAACTTTCCCTCTGGACGCAAGGCGTTGCGAATGCCGCGAAGCACCTCGGAGTCTTCTCCGGATGCCGTCATCAAACCGAAGGCACCCTGACATAGACAGATGACTGCATCGAACTCTGAGGAAAAGGACAACTCTCGAGCATCCATCCGCTCAAACGTTGCTCCAGGTGGCGCGTCTTGTTTGGCAATATCAATGAAAGCCTCACTGATGTCTATTCCATGCACGCGAAAACCAAGCCGCGCGAATTCATAAGCATGTCTGCCTGGCCCGCAACCCACATCGAGAATTCTCATCCCTGGCGTAAGACCAAGTCGCTCGATGATGAACGCGACTTCTTGCGAAGTTCCCTTTGTGAATGAATACCGCAGGTACGCAGAACCCATGTGAGTCGCCATTTGCTCAAACCAATGCGAGCC
>JBIKZT010000094.1:0-5118 GCA_044354565.1 Ilumatobacteraceae bacterium | reverse complement strand
CTTCTTCAAGCGTGATGTCGCCTTCCACCGTGTACAGACCAGCACGATGAGACAACAACTGAGCAACAGTGACATCTTGCTTTCCTTTAGCGGCAAACTCCGGCCAGTAAGTTGCAACTTTTTCGTCGTAGTTCAAAAGTCCGCGCTCTACGCACATCGCAACAGCAATAGACGTAATGCCTTTTGTTGTAGAGAACACCACTTGTAGGGAATCAGAACTGTACGGCTCCGTATGATCGCGGTTTCGCCAACCACCCATGAGGTCGACAACACATTTACCTCGATGATAAATGGAGACACCAGCCCCATGGTCTTCGCCTAGTTCGAAACCTTGCACAAAGGCGTCGCGCACTGGCTCCCACCCGGGAGCAACTACGTCAACTGTGAGTATCGACATGATCAGCCGTCGATAATGGAGCGAAGTTTTTCGATCTGACCTACCGGGTCTGGGCCAATTGGGTTCACAGACAACACGGTGACCCCTGCTTCTTTAAATGCCGCAACTCGTTCTTTGATGAAGCCTGGTGTTCCCACCAAGTTTGCATTCATGATCCACTCACCAGGAAGCTTTGATGCTGCTTCGTCCTTCTTGCCGTCGAGATACAAATCTTGAATCTCTACTGCTTCTTTTTCAAAGCCGTAGTCACGACAAATGTCGTTATAGAAGTTTTTGCCGCGAGCACCCATACCGCCTACATACAAAGCCATGTTCGGACGAGCAAAATCGAGAATCTTTGTTTGTGCTTCCCCGGTCAATGACTCGTCAATTGCGAGCATGCCTCCAGCAGAAATTTCCAGACGCGGACGTGACTTGTCACGCTTCGCAAGACCAGCTTTCAACTGATCGCCCCATACGTTGTGATAACGCTCTGGGTAGAACATGATTGGCAACCAACCATCGGCTATCTCTGCAGTTGCTTCAACGCTCTTGTCTTTCAACGACGCCCACCAGATGGGGATGTCTTTACGCACTGGATGGTTAATAAGTTTGAGAGCTTTACCTAATCCGGTTCCTTGACCCGCAGGAAGCGGAATCTGCACGGTCTTGCCGTCATAAGAGAGTGCTTCTTCGCGAGCCCACACTTTGCGACACACATCGATGTATTCCTTGATCCGTTGCATTGGCTTTTCATATGGAACACCATGGAAGCCTTCAATCACTTGTGGACCAGATGCACCAAGTCCAAGGATGAAACGTCCGTCGCTGACATAGTCACAACCTGCTGCGGTCATTGCCATGAGTGCTGCTGTACGCGAGTACACGTTGACAATGCCAGTGCCGATTTCTACGCGATTTGTTTTGGCAGCCAAATAGCCCACCTGCGAGATGGCGTCATAGCTGTACGCCTCTGCGATCCAGACCTGGTCAAGGCCAGCCTTTTCAAGTTCCACTACTCGATCAACGGCTTCTTTAAACCCGCCTGAATAATTGATTCCCATTGACAGCTTCATGGTTTCCCCTTTGTAATGCGTCCCTTGACCCTAGAACGAGAGGCACCCTATGTGCGATTCGTAACGCCCTGTGCCAAAACGCCTCCTCGGTGCGACAATAGAAAGGTGACTTCTGCGCCCACCTCTCAACATCTCACGGTGCGCGATGGCATTTCCCTGCGGGCCCTCCAGTGGTCTGTGCCCAACGAAAGCCCGGGCATTCCTATTGTCCTTATCCACGGGCTTGCCTCGAATGCCCGCCTCTGGGATGGCCCAGCGCGACTACTCAGCCAGATGGGCCATGCAGTGGTCGCCATCGACCTTCGTGGCCATGGTCTGAGCGACAAGCCCGACCACGGATACGCCATGAGCGACATTGCAACCGATGTCAGCGACGTTCTCGATGTGCTTTCACAACAACAGCGCAAGTGGGAAAACCCACTCATTATCGGACAGTCGTGGGGCGGCAACATTGTGGTGGAAGTTGCACATTCGTTCGGGCACAAAATTCGCGGAGCTGTTGCGGTGGATGGTGGCACCATTGAATTGCAAAAAGCATTTCCTGAGTGGGAAGAATGCAAACGTGCATTAACTCCACCTGCACTTGCTGGAATGTCATACGAACGACTTCGTTCTTATATTCGTGCAGCCCACCTAGATTGGTCGGAAGAAGCAATTGATGGCCAGATGTACAACATGGAACATCTTGCAGATGGAACTATCAAACCATGGCTCACGCTAGAACGACATCTCACCGTTCTTCGCGGCTTATGGGAACACTCCCCTTCTTTACTTTGGAATGAAATTTCCGTGCCCATTCTCTTCACTCCTGCAGCGCGCGGCAACGACGAACACACAGTTGTGAAACGAGCGCAGATTCAAGAAGCTCTCGACCAACTACCGAAATCTCGTGTTGAATGGTTCGACCCAGCAGACCACGATCTTCACGCACAGTTCCCCGATCGCTTCGCCGCTGTGGTGAACGATGCAATCACCTCTGGATTTTTCTCATGACCCTTCCTCGCATTTTGGCAATCATGGGTTCTGGCGAGACTGCGCCCACAATGGTCACCACACATCGCAAACTCACTTCGCTACTCCCACAACCTGTTCAAGCTGTTGTTCTCGACACGCCATACGGCTTCCAAGAAAACGCACCGGAGTTGGCTTCACGAGCCCAGGATTATTTCCGCACTTCCATCAATGTAGAAATTGAGATTGCTGGTCTCGTACGTTTGCACGACACTCACATAGCAGCAGACCCAGTGCAGATAGAACGCGGGTTACGAAGAGTGGCAAATGCCAACTACATCTTTGCTGGCCCCGGGTCTCCTACCTACGCACTGCGCCAGTGGAGCGGTTCTCCGATTGCCAGCATCATTACGGGCAAACTACAAACCGGCGGCATTGTTACTTTCGCATCCGCAGCTGCCCTCACCTTGGGTAAGGCAACTGTTCCGGTGTACGAGGTATACAAGGTGGGACAAGATGTTGAACGTCTCGACGGGTTAGACATTCTTTCGTCTATTGGAATCAACGCAGCAGTTATCCCCCACTATGACAACGCCGAAGGTGGCAACCACGACACCAGATTCTGTTATCTGGGCGAGAAGCGTCTTGAATTATTCGAAACGATGCTCGACAACGACACATACGTGTTGGGCGTAGACGAACACACTGGTCTAGTCATCGACATTGATGCCCAAGAAGCAACTGTTGTTGGCAATGGTGGCGTCACGCTCCGATTGCGCTCGCAATCATTTGTTTACCCAACAGGGTCAGTGCTTCCCTTTTCGCTTCTGCAAAACCCTTTTCAGCTGCTTGACCCAGGTAGTTCTGCAACCAGCAACAAGACGGCGCGCATTGCATCAACCGAAAGCCCTGTTCAAGATGCGCCCACAACGAGCGCTCCAAGTTCACTAGAGCAATCTTTGCAACAGGCCTCACAAGAGTTTGAAGAAGCAATGAAGGATCGCAATGCGGAAGGTGCAGTGCGCGCTGCGCTAGCCCTAGAACAAGCAATGGTTGACTGGAAGGCAGACACCTTGCAAGGCGATGTAACTGACCGATGCCGAGCAACTCTGCGCTCGATGATGAGCCAGCTTGGTGATGCAGCAGTTTCTGGTGTGCGCGATCCACGCGAAGTGGTATCTCCTTACATAGAAGCAATGCTTGCTGTACGCGCAATTGTTCGTGCGGAAAAGCGATTCGATCTCTCGGACATCATCCGTGACGCCTTCGCCTCACTAAACATTGAGGTACGCGATACGCCACAAGGCGCCGAGTGGTCTCTACCAACTGAGTAGTTCTATACGTGGTGCACGTGTGCAATTCGTGATCGCCCACGAATTCCAGCCAATGCGTACACCGCAATAAACACCAAAGTTGCTGTGAGAATAATGGTTGCGCTTGCAGATGTGTCAAGGAAGTACGACGCGTACATTCCCACACCCGCGGTCGCTGCACCAATGAGTGGAGAGATCAACAACATGCGAGCGAAAGAATTAGTGAGCATGCGTGCAGTAGATGCAGGGATAACCAACATTGCAGAAATCAACAAGGTTCCGATGACACGCATAGTGACAAGAATGGTGAGCGACAACATTGCCATGAGCAATGCCTCTACCCACGCAACGCGAACGCCGGATACTTCTGCCACTTCAGGGTCGAATGTTGCAAACAAAAGCGCACGGTAGAACGCGAGAATTAGCACCACTGTAAGTACGGTTACCAGCACGACAGCCATGATGTCGATTGGCTTCACACCCAAGACACTGCCGAAGAGAACTGCTTCAATACTCTTCTGCGCCTGTCCATATCTGTTCAGAAGCGCCAGACCGAGAGCGAATGAAGCAGTAGTCACAACACCGATGGCGGCGTCGGCCCCAATCAAACGTTTGCGTGCAATTCGCCCAATCAGAACACCCGAGATGATTCCCCACACGCCGGCGCCAACGAAGTAATTGATGCCCATCACTGCTGACGCTGCTGCCCCACCGAAAACTGCGTGCGATAGCCCATGGCCGATGTAACTCATGCCACGCAGAACAACAAAGACGCCAAGAAGTCCACACAAGCCTCCGGCAATCGTGGCCACGATGATTCCGTTCGTAAAGAATTGATAATTGAAAGGCGTGAAGACGCCACCAACGAGAGAAATCATTACACCAACTTCCCTAAGCGCTTTGCCACATCGGTGCCACCGTGATCGAGTACTACTGGCATGCCTTCATGCAGCAACACTTCCATTGGCGCTCCATATGTTTGCTCTAAAACTTCCGAGGTCAACACATCAATGGGCGCCCCATCGGCAATTACTTCGCGATTGAGGCACACCATGCGTGGAAGGTGTGCGGCCAAACCATTCAGGTCGTGTGTCGTCAATACAATCGATACCCCGTCATCGTGAAGGTCGGCCAAAAGATGCAGCACTTCATGACGCGTGCGAATGTCTACTCCCGATGTTGGTTCGTCGAGGATGAGTAGTTCTGGTTGATGGAACAACGCACGTGCAACAAACACTCGTTGTTGCTGTCCACCACTTAACTCGCGAATGTGGCGCTCGTGAAGGCCACCAAGCCCCAGTCGATCTAGAACTTCTAAAGCCGCCGTTCGCTCTTCGGCACTAATACGTGGGCGTCGCCCCACTTTGCTGCGCGTCATCACCATGACTTCAAGCACCGTGAC
>JBIKZT010000093.1:0-5149 GCA_044354565.1 Ilumatobacteraceae bacterium | reverse complement strand
ATTACCGAGGACCATCAGACGTTCAATGTGATGCGCATATGAGCGTTGCTGCACATTGTGCACCACAGACTTCATGCAACTCATCTGGGTTGCTTCAGGGTCAAGAAACATTTGCGGCAAGTCTCGCTCTGCTTGCAATTCATTCATTCCTGCATAATCTGGCATCCAGCGCCAGTAGCAGTTCCAAATGTATTCACGCCAGCCGAGAATCTGTCGGATAAAACCTTCGGCACTATTAATCGGAACATGACCGTTTCTATATGCCAACTCTGCGGCGCGGATTACTTCCATCGGCAGGAGCAGCCCATTATTCAAATATGGTGAAAGCAATGAGTGCGCCAGATGCCAGTTCGAATTCAACATCGCATCTTCGTGTTCTCCAAAGACTGGAAGCACGTTTTCAACGAAATAGTTCATTCGTTGTAAGGCATCATCTCGCGTTGTGGCCCACACTCCCGTTGGTGCATCACCCCATGAATTATCTCCGATGTCGCTAATGACTTGTTTATCGAGCGCATCTAACTCGTATGTCTTTGGTGTTGGCCAACGGTCGTGCCCAGTTTTAGGTGGCGGGAGGCGGTTTTCAGCATCGAAATTCCATTGGCCGTCGCACGGTTGGTCACCGTCCATCAATACATTCAGCCGACGACGTTGCCACCTATAGAAATCTTCCATCTTGATGGTGCGACGCACGCCCATGAACTGCGAATACTCATCTGGGTGACACAGAAATTGATCTGATGGCACCGTCTGAATTCCGAGCGACTTCACTAACTCGCGAGCCGCAAAACTATTTGGTTCAGTGGCAACTACGGCACTTGGTTTGATTTCAGCAATGTGTTGCTGCACCCCCTGGCGCATAGATGGCGCAACTCGGTAATCAACAGAGAAACCCTCAGTGCGAAGTTCATCTGCAAACCGACGCATCGAGGCCACGAAGAAATGCGAACGTTGAATATGCCAGCGACGACTCTTAATTTTGGAGGCCGACTCCACCATCAATACTTGATGAGTATCTGATGACGCGTCTCGCAAAGCTCCGATGCTTCGATTTAACTGGTCACCATAGACCCAGACCGTCTGCTTTGTCACCTACTCAGACTCTCACAAGTAACAGAATTCCCCATAGAAAGGAAAAGACCGCCCCAAAGGGCGGCCCAGACCTAGTTCTTGGGTTAATTAGCTAAAGCGAACGAGACCCTGGTCGATGACGAGACGGTCGCCCACAGAAGTGGTGAACACAGCCTCCCCCTTACCTGTTTCCCACATCTTGATGGTGAGAGCTTCGCCAGGAAATACCGGAGAAGCGAAACGGCCTTCAATGTGCTTGAAACGATTTGCATCGCCACCACACAGCGCATTCAACAAGCCACGACCTGTGAATCCGTATGTGCACAGACCGTGCAAGATTGGCTTTGGAAATATTCCTGCTGCAACTGCTGGGTGATTTGGATCTGAGTGCAATGGGTTGCGGTCACCATTCAAGCGATACAACAACGCTTGATCTGGTGATGTTTGGAAGGTCACCTCATGATCAGGCGCTTTTGCTGGTGGCTCGTTTTGTGCACCACTTGGTCCACGCTCTCCACCGAAACCACCTGCATCACGAATGAACACTGATGAACGAGTGGAATACAACGGCTTGCCAGCAGCATCGGTTGCTTCTGCTTCAGTAACGATGACTGCAGCTTTCACTTTGTCGTACATCGCAACGAGCTTGCTTTGCACAGTTGCAGTTCCTTCTACAGGAAGTGGCTGATGCAATGTGATTGACTGCGATGCGTGCACAAGGTTTGCAAAGTTGAATTCACCAACATTGCGCATTGGGTTTGATGCAGAACTTGCCTGACCCGAACCCAGTACAACTGGCATTGTTGGAAGCGCCTTCTGATTTACTCCGGTGGAGTTTTCAGTGACATATTCCAATTGATCGGAACTGACGTTGAGGCTCACTGCGTATAGCAATGAATCTTTCGATGTCCATGAGATTGCGTACGGTTCACCGACGGTGCCGACTGCTTCTGGATTAAGTGCCATTGTGTTCCCCTTTTACTTTCCGATGGTGTTCTGTGGCCATGAACCGTCTTTGCCGTCCATACCTGCGTTCGGGCGTGCTTGCTTCAGCATTTCTGCAACAGCAGCACCAATCTTGTTCGGATCATCAATAGGCGCAACGCTTGGTCCGCGGTGCCAGCCCTCGGCAATTGCCAAGGTTTGACCACTTGCTTCAAACACGCGACCAGTGACATGTGCTGCTTCATCAGATGCGAGCCAAGTAACGATTGGAGCGATCCAACGTGGTGAACGCATCTCGCGCTCTTCGTCGGTCTCTGGTGCATTGCCGAGGCCTTCGGTCATACGAGTAAGTGCCACTGGTGCCACTGCATTAACAGTGACGTTGAAACGTGCAAGTTCAAGTGCGGCAATAACGGTGAACGATGCGATACCAGCTTTTGCTGCGCCGTAGTTCGTTTGCCCGATGTTTCCGTAGATACCAGATACCGATGTGGTGTTGATGATGCGACCCATTGTTGGCTTGCCAGCTTTTGCTTGTTCGCGCCAGTACGCAGCTGCCCAACGTGATGGACCAAATGTTCCCTTGAGGTGCACTTTGATAACTGCATCCCACTCTTCTTCGGTCATGTTGGTGAGCATGCGGTCGCGCAAGATGCCGGCGTTGTTCACCACGATGTTGATGTCACCGAATGTCTCAACGGCTGTGTTGATGAGACGCTGCGAGCCTTCCCATGAAGAAATGTCGTCACCGTTAGCAACTGCTTCGCCACCCATGGCCTTAATTTCGTCGACGACTGACTGAGCAGGGCTTACGTCGCCACCGCTTCCGTCGACGTTTCCGCCCAAGTCGTTCACAACAACTTTTGCACCTTCACTAGCCAGGCTGAGCGCGTGCTCGCGACCAATTCCTCGACCTGCTCCAGTTACGACTGCTACGCGTCCTTCACACAACTTTGCCACGATGGCCTCCATGATTCATATGGGCACCCGACGGATGCCACCTATCGATATTACGAACTGACGTCACAACCCACACAGCCCAACTGCCCCCTAGCCTCAGAACCGTGCCAAGCAAGGTCCTTATCATCGGTGCAGGTCCGTCAGGAACCGCATGTGCAGCGACACTTCATCGTCTTGGCCACGAAGTTGTGGTTGTCGACAAGGCAACATTCCCACGAGACAAGTGCTGTGGAGACGGTCTCACCACCAATGCATTGCGCATCCTTGAAGGTCTCAATTTTGACCCTTCACGAGTTGCAGATTGGCAGACATGCTCCGATGTGGAGATGCGTTCTTTCTCAGGACGAAAGATCGACCTTCCGCTTCCATCAATTGGTGGGCAGTTTGCAGCAATCGCTCCACGCGCACAGTTGGACCACGCACTCGTAGAACATTGCCGAGACATGGGAATAACTATCCACGAAGGGTGTGCATTCGAATCCATCACACACCACGACACCAATGGAATCTCAGTACGCGTTGAAAATCTTGGCGAACTCACCGTCGATTACGTAGTGGCAGCAGACGGCATGTGGTCCCCTGTTCGTAAATCACTTGGTCTTTCAACGCAGGGATACCTTGGCGAGTGGCATGCGTTTCGCCAATACATCGGCAACGTGCATGGCAGTACAAACGAAAAATTACACATCTGGTTCGAAAAAGATTTATTGCCCGGCTACGCGTGGTCGTTTCCGCTCCCCGACAATCGCGTCAATTTCGGATTCGGTATTTTGCGTACATCCGACCGCTCAACGAAATACATGAACGACTTGTGGCGCGACCTTCTTACTCGCCCACACATCACTGCCGTTCTTGGCGAACACTTTGTACCAGAGGACCGCCACACTGCGTGGCCCATTCCAGCACGCATTCACGATGCAGTCAGGTCATCGGGCAGAGTTCTGTTCATTGGAGATGCGGTGTGTGCAACAGACACCTTGACCGGCGAAGGAATTGGTCAAGCACTAGAAACTGGAATTGCAGCTGGCGAGGCAATTCACGAATGCAACACAGCCGCTGACGTACGAGATACGTACTCTCACAAGATTGATTCGCTACTACTTGCAGATCACCGCATGTCTTCTGTCTTGAGCCGCATGCTCACATACCCAGTAGTCGCGCGAATGGTCCTTGCTTTAGTGGACACAAACAATTGGACTCGCAAGAATTTTGTGCGCTGGATGTTTGAAGATGAGGCACGTGCTGTGGTGTTTACGCCGCGGCGTTGGCATCGTCAATTCCTCGCTCGTCCCGGGGCATACAGCGCTAAATAAGTGGCTTGCCTCTTGCCCACTTGGCTGAGTGCGCCCGAATACAAGCAACGGAACTACGGTGAGAGACATGAAAACACGCCTGACCGAAATGTTTGACATTGAATTGCCCATCATGCTTGCTGGCATGGGTGGAGTGTCGTATAGCGACCTTGTGGCTGCCGTATCTGATGCAGGTGGCATAGGCACTTTTGGTGCTGCCCCAATGTCAACAGAACTATTGGTGTCTGAGATGGCTCGCGTACGCACCTTGACCAACAAACCATTCGGCGTAGACCTTCTGACTGCTTCGCCAGACTCAATTGCTCGCAATATTCAGGCGATCATCGACGGTGGCGCAAGTATCTACGTTGCAGGCCTTGGCGTACCACGCGAGATTATTGACGAATTGCACAGCCACAACATTCTTGTGGGCTCAATGTGTGGCAAGGTTCGCCACGCCACTGCTGCTGTTGCAAGCGGTTGTGACTTTGTAGTTGCACAAGGCACCGAAGCCGGTGGACACACAGGCACAGTTGCCACCATGGCACTTGTACCCCAAGTTGTTGATGCCGTGAAAGGCAAAGTGCCTGTGGTTGCTGCCGGAGGAATCTTTGACGGTCGTGGACTAGTTGCTGCGCTCGCACTTGGTGCCGATGGCGTTTGGATTGGTACAAAGTTCATCGCCACGAATGAGGCACACACCGGCACTGGTTATAAACAGAAAATGCTGGAGATGGCCGAAGACGACACAGTGATCAGCAAGGCGTACACCGGAAAAACTTGTCGTGTTGCGCGCACCGAGTGGACACAGCACTTTGATGAACACCCAGAAGAACTGCAAGGCTTCCCCGCACAAGCAATTGCCACCATTCAGGCAGGTA
>JBIKZT010000029.1:0-14198 GCA_044354565.1 Ilumatobacteraceae bacterium | reverse complement strand
CAACACTGAATCGTTTCCTTCCAGGTGTCACTATTCAGCGCAATGCGTGGGTTGCTACTGAGCGACTCAACCCAGATGCTGTTGCATTGCTGCGCGATGCAGGAATTACGAATATTTTGCTCAGTAACAATGCTGACCGTGATGCAACCACAGAACTTCCTGCCAGCATCCTTAGTCATCCGAATGGTGCAGAAAACAAGAATGTCTCCGTTGTTTCGCAAGTGTCTAATCTTGTAGGCGTCAGTTCCACAAACAACACACCCGAGAAAAACGGTTATGCAGTTGCGGCTGAAGCAATTGTGTTGGGTGATGATCTTGTGGCTGCGTCCATGAACCCAGCACTCGTGCACATGTTGATATCTCTACCTATTGGTTCGATCGACCAGTTCCAATTGATGACAACTGCGACGAAGGCTCTCTCAAATGCGCCAGGGTTCACACTCATCGATATGGCTTCGTCGCATGCTGTCGACAACACCACCTCTGCGATTTCTTTTGGGCCTGCGCCAGATAAATGGAATACAAGTCGGGTCCCCAGTATTCAAAGTGCGCGCAACGAACTAAACGCGGTGACGTCCATGTTGAGCGAGGATGACGCACGCAGATACACCTGGGCGTACTTATTGGGTGTTGGCGCTTCCCCATCTCTCGAGAACGCCAATGCCTATATCTCGGCCTTACGGAAGCAGTTGCGCGCTACTCGCCAGTCGGTCACTGTGACAACTCCAGCCGTTTTGAATCTCTCTAGCCGCAACGGGTCGATCCGGATTCAGATTCGAAACGGGTCGGCCGAGAACCTCACAGTTCGGGTGCGATTCAATAGCGCCAAACTCTCTTTGGTGAACCCCAGCCGCATCATCACCCTTCCGTCTGGGAGCACCACTGAAGTAGAGGTATCGGCAACCACCCGTACAAGTGGCCAATTCCCTGTCTCTGTATGGGTGGCCACTCCTCAGGGCAACCTGGAAGTTGTCCCCCTCATCACAATTCGGGCCAAAGTCACGGCCATTGCAGGATTTGGCCAGTTCGTGAGCATCTCGTTCCTCCTTATTCTTTTGGCCTGGTGGTGGTCTCACCGCAGGTCAGCACGACGCGACAAGCGCGAGGCGACTACGGTTTCTGAGCAATGACTGTTCGAATTGTTACCGACTCCGCCTGCGACCTACCTCAAGACATGGCAGATGCCTTAGGTATTCGCATTGTTCCTCTCAGTGTTCGCTTTGGCGACACCGAATACATTGACCGCGAAACCATTACCACTTCAGAATTCTGGAAGTTGTGTGCCGCTTCGCCAACGTTGCCCGAAACTGCCGCGCCGTCACAAGGCAGGTTTGAAGAGTGCTACCGATCTCTCAAGGCAGAAGGCGCTACGGCCATCGTCGTAGTCGCATTGTCGTCAGACTTGTCAGCCACCATGCAAAGCGCCGTGCTTGCAGCACGTGCACTTGAGCCAGAAATCCCCGTTGTAGTTGTCGATAGTCGCAATGCGTCTATGGGCCAAGGCCTCACGGTGCTTGAATGTGCCGAAATGGCACGAGCGGGCGCCAGTCAGCAAGAGATCGTGGCTCGCGCCGAGCGTTTGACCCCACACACTCACGTCTTTGCTGCTCTCGACACTCTGGACAACTTGAAAAAGGGTGGCCGCATTGGTGGAGCAAAGGCCATGATGGCTAGTGCCCTCTCTATTAAGCCGATCATTGAGATACGTGACGGCAAAGTGGAAGAAGCTGGTCGTCAGCGCACGCGCTCCAAAGCGTTGGCTTTCCTTATTGAGACACTCCGTTCGCATGACGGAAAAATTGAACGTCTCGCTTTACTCCACGCGCAGTGTGCAGACATCGATGCATTCGTCGCCCTGGTCAAGACCGTGTACTCAGGTGAAATCATCGTGAGTGACATCGGTGCCGTCATCGGTGCACACGCCGGTCAAGGAACTATCGGAATCGTATTTCGCCTAGCCGAATAAGGGGTATGCCTCCATCGGAGGCAATCCACAACTAGCGTCTGCTCCCAGTAATGGCTGCACCACATCACACCAGTGACCTCATCGGCGGACGCTATCGCCTTGAAGGAATGATCGCTTCTGGTGGCATGGCCGACGTCTGGCGCGCCACCGATCTCACACTGGGTCGCATCGTTGCAGTGAAGATGTTGCGTGAAGACATTGCTGATGATGTCGTCACAAAAGAACGCTTTCGTCGTGAAGCACAAGCACTTGCACGACTCACTCACCCACACATTGTTCCTGTGTATGACTGCATCGACGAACATGACCAAGTTGCACTCGTTATGCGTCTCATCGAAGGCAAATCTCTTCGTGGTTTATTAGACGATAACGGTACGTCTCACCAGCCAGGACAACTCAGTGCTCATCTCACTTTGCATATCGGACGTGCAATTGCGTCAGCTTTAGCAAAAGCTCACGACGAAAACATTCTCCACAGAGACATTAAGCCCGCAAACATTTTGGTGATGAAAGAGGGCGAAGTTTTGCTCACGGACTTTGGCATTGCCAAGCCGCTAGTAGCAAGTGTGGAAGACCACACAGACCTCACAAAGCCAGACATCATGATGGGAACTGCAAAGTATCTGTCTCCCGAACAAGTACAGGGTCGCTTGCTTGATGGTCGCGCAGACATCTATTCATTAGGTCTCGTTCTTTACGAGTGCTTGGCCGGAAAAGCCCCATTTAAAGGGGAAAACGAGCAACAAACCGCCATTCAGCGCTTGCAGCGAGACCCAACTCCACTCGGTGGAATTCGCTCAGATGTACCTAGCAATCTCATTACGGTCATTCACAAAATGTTGATGCGTAAACCAGAGCATCGATACTCCACGTGTCACGAAGTAGTCCGTGCACTCGATGAAGTGTCACAACAAAATTACGATGCGCTCACACCGGTAGATGGACTCAATCCGTCCATGGCACCTGCAACACCGCGTAGTCGTTCATCTTTGAATGATCCTCTTATGCCACAAAGGCAGCGACGCCCACTTGAACTTGTTCAAGAAGAAGATGACACACCGGTTCGTGCAACTAAATCAAAAGACAACACACCACGCGGTATCGCACACCCAGAAACTGCATTGCCACGTTCTCAACGAACCTCAACAAAGCGCAACTATGTTCCTATTGCGCTTCTGTTAATTGCAGCACTCACCATGACAGTGATGTTGTGGCGCGGACTTCAAGATACGAATTCGCAAATTGGTGCGCCTGTCATCAACGAAATTGCTGTTGGTCCCGTGAGTGTTGTGGGTATGCGTAGTTACGATCCGAACGGTGATGATGGACAAGAAAATGAAACCATGATCCCGTTTCTTACCGACAACAACCCGGCAACTACATGGACCACCGTGTGTTACGGCAATCAGTATTTCGGTTCGAAGGGTGGCGTAGGAGTCGTAGTTCAACTATCTGGCGTAGGTCTCGGAACCTTGGCTGCCAATTTTGCAACTGCACCATGGAATGCAGAGGTGTACGTCTCTACAGGCGAAACCCTCCCCACTTCGATAGACGGCTGGGGGCTTCCCGTGGCTCAATCAGACTCTCAACAAACGGGAATCGGCACCTTTGAGGTGAAAAGTCCTGCTCGCAATGTGCTGTTGTACCTTCGTGAAGCGGGTCGCAGTACGTCGTGCAGCAACAGCAACCCATTTAAGGGTGCACTTTCCAGCCTCGACTTCACTTCGGCCAAATAGTGCTCGTTCTGCAGGTGACTAACCTGTGAACATCTCTTCTGCTCCCGACGATCTTCTTATTCAACGCGCCAAACGTGGAGATTCCGTTGCAACCGACACCTTGTTGCGCATGCACTATGACTCTGTGCGAGCTGTCTGTCATCGCATTGTGGTGAATAAAGCCGACGCCGAAGACGCCACTCAACATGCGCTCATCTCAATCGTGCGAGCGCTTCCCGGGTTTGATGGTCGAGCAAAATTTTCTACGTGGGTCTATCGCATTGCGACGAATGCTGCTCTCGACGAAGTGCGCCGCATTCGTCGTCGTCCCGCCCCCACCGATATTGATGCAACCTTTGTTCTGCCGGTGGCCGACGGCACTGGTGCAGTCGAGGCACAAATGGACGTGGCGCAGGCCCTTGCCCTACTTCCCGAGGAGTACCGCACCACCCTGGTGCTGCGCCATGTTGCAGACCTCGATTATGAGGAAATCGCTGAAATACAAGGCGTTCCCGTGGGCACAGTGCGTTCTCGCCTGGCTCGCGGCCGAACCCAATTGGTCAACATTCTTGGGAACCAAGACACCTCCACGGGGCGTCATAACCCTGACGAAAGGAACACGTGAGCGACGACGAACAACTTGACCCCCGCATAGTTGCGGCGCTGCGCGATCTTCCTGCAGCGTCGAACGAGATTCGTGACGCCCACATCGCCGAGGCACTTTCACATATCTCGCCATCTGTTTCTCAGCGTTCTCCTCGGCGTTGGCTCGCAGTTGCTGCTGCGTTAGCGGTGTTAGTAGGTGGCAATGCTCTTTATGCATCGCTTTCCCCGTCCACTGACTCGACCGTGAGCCCACGAAATGACGCAGTCACCACAGTGCCGATTAAAGGTTCCGTGTGTGGCGAAGACCTAGCCGGCTACACAATCGTTGGTACCTATTCTTCCGCTGGTTCCGTGCGAGAAGTCTGGACTTCCAAGCAAAACCTCGTAGTTGTAGACCAAACCTCGTGTGCCCAACTCGGCACCATCACGCACCCCGCAATAGTTGCGAGCAACAACGGCTGTGCCGGGTTTAGTTTGGGAGCAGGGAACCAGGCGGTGGGCACATACTCAGTTGCCGGCACAGAACTCACGCTTGTCGCAACGCCAACTGAACTACAGATTCACGGTGGCTCATCATGCGAAGTCATAGCCAGTTACCCACTGCCTGTAGGGCCGTAAGCCCACTGTCCTACTTGGTGCCGCCGTTAGGCTGAACCCATGGTGTCCAACCCCCTCACCGACCCCGAATGGGCCGATAGAACAGTCGATTTCATCGACCGGGTTGTGAGCACCGTTCGTCGATACACCACTCAACCATTGGTCACCACTGCACGTGGGCTTGTCTTTGGTTTGCTCGGGACATTTGGCGTCGTCGGCATTCTGGTTTTGCTGATCGTGGGAATCACTCGCGGTCTTCAGGCAGCACTCGATGCCGTTGTCAACCACGATGCATCCGTGTGGATTTCGTATTTCATCCTTAGCGCGGTCTTTGCAGTCATCGGATTCATTCTGATGCGCCGCCGATACACAGAAGAAGATAAATGAGCACTGTTCGTAACACCATCATCATCGGTTCAGGACCTGCTGGTCTCACCGCTGCCATCTACACCGCGCGCGCGTCGCTTGCACCACTTGTCATCGAGGGTGAACCAAGTTCCACCAGCGATCAGCCAGGCGGTCAACTCATGCTCACAACAGAGGTTGAAAACTTCCCTGGTTTCCCTGAAGGCATCATGGGACCAGAACTAATGATGAACTTTCGTTCACAGGCAGAGCGATTTGGTGCTGAATTCATTACTGAAAAAGTAACCAAGGTCGACTTCTCATCACGCCCGTTCAAGGTGTGGATTCGCGACACCGAATACAGTGCAAATTCCATCATTGTTGCCACCGGCGCACAGTCGCTCATGCTCGATTTGCCCCGTGAAACCGAGCTAATTGGCCATGGTGTTTCCACCTGTGCAACATGTGACGGTTTCTTTTTCCGTGGTCACGAAATTGCAGTTGTTGGTGGTGGAGACTCTGCTGTTGAAGAAGCAATGTTCCTCACAAAGTTTGCAAGCAAAGTGCACCTCATCGTTCGTCGAGATACTTTGCGTGCATCACGCATCATGCAAGACCGCGCACTCACAAACGAGAAAATTCAGATCCATTGGAACTCTCGTGTTTCTGAATTGCAAGGTGAGCAATCTCTTTCTGGCGTCACACTGACTGATACAAACGACAACTCAACTCGCCCACTTGCAGTAACTGGTCTTTTCATCGCGATTGGTCACAAACCAAACACAGCAATTTTCCAGAGTGTTCTCAACATGGAAGACACTGGTTACTTGCTTACTCGTGACGGTTCCACCTACACCGACATCGAAGGCATCTTTGCTTGTGGTGACGTGCAAGACCACACCTATCGCCAAGCAATCACTGCTGCTGGTTCAGGTTGTATGGCTGCTCTCGATTGCGAGCGTTGGTTGGAGCACCAGCACTAATCAATCATGAAGACGCGTATTGGTGTAGTTGCTGTCTCCGACAGAGCCTCAACGGGCGTCTATGAAGACAAAGGCATCCCCGCCATCTGTGCGTTTCTGGATACCTGCATCACCAGTGAATACGAGTACATCACTCGATTGATTCCCGACGAACAGGACACCATCTCAGACACGTTGGTTGAGTTGGCTGATGTAGAACATTGCAGTCTTATTGTGACCACCGGGGGTACCGGACCTGCGCTGCGCGATGTGACTCCCGAAGCCACCGAAGCGATCTGCCAGAAAATGTTGCCCGGCTTTGGCGAGTTAATGCGTCAAGTGTCGCTACAAATCGTGCCCACCGCCATCTTGTCGCGCCAATCTGCAGGTATTCGTGGAACAAGCCTCATCATCAATCTGCCTGGCAAGCCTTCGGCCATTGCCGAATGCCTAGTTGCCGTGATGCCCGCAGTCCCCGACTGCATCAGTGTCATTGGTGGTACTGCCATCACACTGAACGACACGTTCGGCACATACCTACCTCACAGTTCCTGAACCCTTCAGCACTACACTGAAAACAACGAAAGGTATTGCTATGGCTGACGGAATCATCACACTCACAAGTGCAACATTCGACGAAATTGTTAATAGTTCAGAAACTCCCATCTTGGTGGACTTCTGGGCTGAATGGTGTGGACCTTGCAAGCAAATTGCACCCATCCTTGAACAGATTGCTGCAGAGAAGGCTGGCCAAATCATTATCGCGAAACTCAATGTTGACGATCATGGTGACATCGCCGGTCGTTTCAATGTCATGAGTATTCCCACCATGCTTTTGTTCTCCGAGGGTGAGATCAAAACAAAAATCGTTGGTGCGATGCCCAAGGGTCGCATGCTCGAGGAGCTCAACCCATTTCTTCCGGCTTCCCGATAAAGCCAGGTCACCGCGGACCAGCGGTGCATGATCTGCAGCGTCGTTTATCTGCAGCAGGTTTTCTTGCGCCAGGTTCTGCCGAAGACTCCACCTTCTGCGCGCGTACACACGCCGCATTATTGGCATTTCAAGATTCATATGGTCTAGCTACCACTGGTGAATGCGATGAACAAGTGTGGTCATCGCTGATTGAAGCGAGCTGGACTCTTGGTGAGCGTTTGTTGTTTCTTCGGTCTCCCAATATTCGTGGTGACGACGTAGCGAGTCTGCAATCACTTCTCAATCGTCTTGGTTTTGATTGCGGACGTGTTGATGGCATCTACGGTCCACGCACTTCCGAGGCGGTTGCAGAGTTTCAAGAGAATATTGGACTGCCCCGAAACGGCATCAGTACGCCTGAATTTATTGATGTTTTGAAGCGTATGGGTTCACAAACTGGTGATGGTCCGGGTGTTGCGGTTGTACGTGAAGGTCTTGCGTTATCAGACGATGTTGCTAGTGATTCACTACGACTAGTAGTTGGTTATTTCACTGGTGGTGCACCACTTGCTTCTGCAATTGTTCGTCGTGCAAAGGAATCCCATCCACTCACCAGCACAGTGGACTTCACTGCATCTGAACAAGCAAAGGCCGCAAACGCGTATCAAGCTGATGTGTATATCGGATGTGAAAGTTCCGATGATGCAGGTTGCACAATTCACTATTACGAAGTTCCCACGTTCCACAGTGCGGGTGGTCGCAATCTTGCGTTACGAATTGCGGCTGCAATCTCTGCGCGGGCACCAGAGTTGCATGTGCAGACACTCGGTGTACGTCATCCGGTGCTGCGTGAAACACGGATGACTGCAGTGTTGTGTTCGATGGGGCCACACGAAGTGGTGTCGTTGAAAACAAATGCAGTTTCGACAGCAATTTGTGATGCTCTCGACGCGTGGCGTGATAATCCCGCCGTTGAGATCTAGTTATCCACAATCAATCCACAGTTGTGCATAACACTGAACCCTTACCTCACAGTTGAGGTTGAGTGTTCTGTGGAAAACTACACCGTCGTAATTTGAGTTGTTTTTACTCTATTCCCTCGACCATTCGGCGATAAATGCGCTCAAGGTCGATGAGATCAGCGAAGTCCACCGTGATACGACCACGTTTGTCGTTCATAGAGACACCCACTTTGGTGTCGAGGAATTCGGCCAAGAGGTTCTCTAGCTCCAGCAACCCTGCTGGCTTCATGCCGGCCGTTCCCCCGGTTCCCTTGCCGGGGTCAGTCTTGCCCTTGCCAGGTGCCCCCTCTTTCACCGCCAATTCAACAGCACGTACCGACCAGCCTTCAGCCACGGCAGAGGCAGCCAGTTGTTCCATGATTTTGGCATCGGTGCACGAAAGCAGCGCGCGTGCATGACCTGCGGCTAGTCGCCCATCGGCCAAGTACCCCTGCACGGTGGCAGGCAATTGCAAGAGGCGAAGGGCGTTGGTGATTGTGGTGCGGTTCTTGCCCACACGCTTTGCGATCTGATCGTGCGTGAGGTCGAAGTCGTCGGCAAGTTGTTGATACGCCGATGCCTCTTCTAGTGCTGTGAGGTCTTGTCGGTGAAGATTCTCCACCAATGCCTGTTCCACTGAGCCCAGTTCAGTAATTTTGCGCACCACCACAGGAACAACGGCCAGCTTGGCGCGCTGGGCTGCACGCCAACGACGTTCACCCGCAATGAGTTGGTACTTACCTGGTGAGGTCTCTTGCACCAACAAAGGCTGAAGAACACCAATCTCTTTAATGGATTTGGCCAGATCGCTCAACGAGTCTTCATCAAAATGAACTCGTGGCTGATGCGGGTTCGGCACGATGGAATCAATAGTTACGTCACGCAAGGCAGATGCGGGTAGTTCTTCCGTTGGTGCGGCTCGTGGTGTTGCCGGAGCAACCGTTGCTGGCTCGGCAGGCTTTTCGGTTCTCTCCGTAGGAATGAGAGTGGATAATCCCCTACCTAGTCTTCGCTTTTCGACCATTGCTCAACTCCTTTGCTACTGCTCGATACGCCTTCGCGCCTTTTGATGTGCTGGCGTGCTTCAAAACACTGTGTTGCATAGACGGTGCCTCGGCGAGTTTGACGTTGTACGGGATAACAGCCTTAAACACTTTTTCACCGAAAGCATTGCGCAATTCGCTCTCTACTTCTTGCGACAACTTCTTGGTTCCTTCGCTCATCGTCAATAGATAATGGGCAATTTCAAGGTCCGGGTTCAATGCTGCACGTACTTGCTTCACCACTTCGCTGAGATCGCGTAAGCCTTCAAGTGCAAAATATTGGCATTGCACAGGGGCCAATATGGCATCGGCAGCCATAAAAGCATTGACGGTGAGACGGCCGAGGGTAGGAGGGCAGTCCATCAAGATGTAATCCCAATCATCGCGAACAGCGTCGATGGCGTCCTTCAATCGTGGCTGCGGGAACATTTCAGCTACCAACTGGGCTTCCACTTCAGCCAGCATCTGGCCAGTAGGCGCCGGGGCGACAAACAAGTTCTTCTCAGCCGTTGGTTCCACAATGGAGTCAAGGGTTTCCTCGCGACGCAACACATCAGCAATTGTGGGCGCATCGTCGGGGGGGTGAATGCCAAGGCCAGAGGATGCATTGCCCTGAGGGTCAAGGTCGATGATCAATGTTCGAAAGCCCAACTCTGCCAGCGCGGCACCTAAGTTGATGGCTGTAGTGGTTTTGCCCACACCGCCCTTTTGGAGCGAAATGGCCAAGACAACTGTGTCAGAACCGTTCATGGAATTCTCTTTCCTGCTCGACAGCAATGGGGTGGTATACCCGTCATCATAGGTGCGGCCTGTGGAAAACTGGTGGATAGGAATGAATGTTTCACGTGGAACATCTCATCAGGAGGGTCTGTCGGGGAATGTTTCACGTGAAACATCTGAAGGTTTTTACTCTCGCCCATGTTTCACGTGAAACATTATGGAGTCCTTATTTTTCAGGGGTTGCAGTCAGTACTACTACGCCCTGGAGGTATTCCGGGGCCCCAAAATGGGTCCTCTGGAGGAGGTCTTCGGGCCATCGAGAAGGGTCAAAAAGGGGTGGTTCTGACACCACTAACCTTCCTCCGTTTTTTAGGAGGGGTCGAGCGAGCCTCGCCGTGAGGTCGGGTGGGCCAAACCCTCGACACACCACTGCATCAAATTGAGTGGCGAATTCTGACGAGGTTCCCATGGTCCCCACATCTTCAATCAGGACCTGCACTCGGTCCGACAACCCCATCGAGGCGACCCCGCGAGACAGTTCATCCATACGATTTTCCCGGCGATCGACCAGCACCATTTCTAGATCGGGTCGGTCGACGGCAATCACTAGGCCCGGTACTCCGGCTCCTGTACCTATATCTGCCACGCGTCCCGTCACGCCGTCGAGTGCGCGAACGAAGTATCGGGCGTGCTCGATTACCTCTGGAATAGGACGGTCACCCAATGTTCCCAGGCGTTGGGCAGTCAGAAGCACATCTTCAAGGGTCTTGCGTGAGGCAGTCATCTGCCATTGAGAGTAGCGATGCCGCAGCACCGCATACGGTTATTCGGCTGGTTCAACCACGACGCGACGGCGAGGATCTTCGCCTTCGGAACGTGTGGTGATGCCTTCAACTTCAGTCAAAGAGTCATGAACAATCTTGCGATCAGCTGATGTCATTGGTTCAAGCATGCGAGATGAGCCTGTTTCCTTGACTTCTGCTGCCACTTTGAGAGCAAAGCGAGTCAACGCTTCACGACGACGCTCACGGTAACCCGCGATGTCTATACGCAAACGAGTGTCCTGGTCGCCAAGGCGGCGCTGGCTGGCCACGCGGGTGAGGTCTTGGATGGCCAACAATGTTGCTCCACCAGGGCCCACCATCAGGCCAAGCTCGGTGCCGTCGACACGTACTTCGATCTCGTCTTCCTCACGGCTGACAGAGACAGAACCCGTGGTACCAAAGGCTGTCACGAGGCCGGTCAAGAATTCGGCTGCTGCTTCACCAACGATTGCTGGGTCCACTTCCACCTTCTCACGTGGCTCACGTGGCTCGCGTGGTGGGCGGTCTTCGCGTGGTGGGCGGGGGCGACGCTCTTGTCCTTCGCCACGTGGCTTTGACTCGCGACGCTCGCCTGACTTCTCGCCACCCTTTTCCTTGCGGGGGCGACGCTCTTGATTGCCGCGCGGTGTTGCTGGGCGAACCCGTGCACGCACGCGTGCTTCGCCACGTGTACGGCCGAACAGGCCGGCCTTTGGCTCGTCGACAATCTCAAATTCAGCGTCGTCTTCAGCGACACCCAACTGATCGAGTGCGGCCTCTTTGGCCTCTTCGAGTGTGTTTCCTGTTGTTTCTACCCATTCCATGGTGACCTCATCCTTTGTATGTGTTGTGCGCGGGCGACCCCGGCGTTACTTGTTTCGCTTGCTGGGGGGAACCGGACGAGATGGCTTTCCACTAGGGGTCGGCCTGTTCTTGCTGGGTGTAACCCTCTTGCTCTGAATAGGAGCGGGTGCTTGCGATTGTTCGTTCTTCTGCTTGCTTGGTTTAGCGTCTTCGTCTTTTTGGTCGCGCGCCTTTGCGCTTGCAGCCTGTGCTTGGCGACCAAGGCCGTCTTCTCCGTAGAAGCGACGAGTGATGTAGCCCTGTTGCACAATGCGCACAACGGTTTGAGTCATGTAATAGACCACCAAGCTGGTAGGCAAGAACACTTGGAACAGTGCGAATGCCACGGGCATGTACTGCATGATCTTTGCCTGCACGGGAGACATCCCGGCATTTGTTGGGGTACGACTAGCAACCATGCGCTGTTGCACAAGGAAAAGTCCGCCCAAAATCACTACGAGAAGCGCGTACCAAATGCCGCTCACAAAGTCGGCCTTCATGGCGTTTTGTGGGGTAATCGACAAATCAAGCCCAAACGACATCATCTTTGTGGCGCCCTTGAGTGCTGCGTACAGATCTGAGCCCGCCTCAATGTGCTTCGGGTCGAAGGTGCCATCGGCTGCCCTGCGGGTCAAGCCGTTCAACACTTGGAACATGATGATGAACACAGGCATCTGTGCCAACAGCGGCAAACACGAGGCCAATGGGTTGACTTTGTGCTCCTGGTAGAGCTTCATCATCTCTTCGTTGAGACGCTGGCGATCACCCTTGTACTGGTTCTGCAACTTCTTCATTTCGGGCTGCAAACGTTGCATTTCCAGCATTCCCTTCGTGCTCTTCAAGGTGAGCGGGGTGATGACCAACATGATGGCCAAAGCCACCATGCCTACGGCAATTGCATAGTTGTGTGTCCATCCGTAGAAGGTGTCAATGAGCCAGGCAAATGGTTGAAACATGGTGAGCCCTTTCTAGGCATGCCCTTTGGGGGTTGGGACGGGGTCGAATCCGGAAGGTCCGAATGGGCGACACCGCAAGAGGCGACGGGTGGTGAGCCATAAACCGCGAGCAGAACCATGAGTACCAATGGCTTCTTCGGCGTAATGAGAACACGAGGGGTAGAAGCGGCACGGCGAAATGTGGCCTTGGCGCGCTACTTGGTAAAAGCGGATTGCCTTCAACATCAGGCTTTGTGGCTTTGTGAAAGAAGTGAGTGAGGTTGTTTGACTCATTGGGCTTGGCCCTTTGCAATCAAAGCTTCCATGTGGCGTTCCACATCGGCATACGCAAGGCCGTTGGCCCTGGGAGAAGCACCAAACACGTACATGCCGGGAGCCAAAGGAGTTGGGCGGAGGCGCAATACCTCGCGCATCTGTCGGCGCAAACGGTTACGGCGCACGGCAGACCCGAAGCTGCGCCCTAAGGCGTAGCCCACTTGGGGTTCGAGAAGCGAGGAATCAAGCAACATGGTGCACGACAGGGGACCGGAGCGGACATGGCGACCTTCTTCGCGAATGCGAACAAAGGCCGAGCGGCTCTGGATGCGGCCGATCAAGCGCTGAGGCGGTGACGGCCCTTAGCCCGACGCGACTTCAAGATGGCGCGTCCTGCGCGGGTGCTCATACGTGCACGGAAGCCGTGCTTACGTGCTTTGCGTCGGTTATTTGGCTGAAAGGTGCGCTTCATGGCGCCTCCTATGGGGCAAGCTCCTTGTGGGAGCGCGGACTATGGGGCTATTCCTGTGCCAGCGGCACGAGACGAACAACTTCCACAGGCTAACGGTGCACACGGCTGACGCCACACATACCCACCCCCCGAAAGCCGAAGCCGCTCCATTTTTTTGATATCCACAGTTCCTGCTACGGTCACATTCCCTAGCAACACCTGCTAGCCAGTCGTCCACACCCTGTGGATAGTGCTGTGGATGAGACTTTAGGAGGCGGCCATGAACAACCACGAAGCCGTGTGGAACGCAACAGCACAACTCCTTAAAGCACAAGTGTCTGAAGGTGTGTGGTATTCCACTTTCAATGACGTTGTAGCCCTCACCAGCGACGACGAGTCATTGCGTCTGCAAGTTCCAAACGCTCATGTTCGTGATCGCATCGTTACTCGCTATCGCCCACTTGTGATTGACGCCCTCGATGAGATTGGTGAAAGCGATCGCGAACTCATTATTGAGATCAGCGACATCCAGCCAACACTCAATGGTGAAGTTGCCGTAACTGAAAGCGCCGACGTTGCAACAATCCCTGTAAAAGCCAATGGTGGCAAGGGTTTAGCAGTCGGCCTCAATCCGCGTTACACCTTCGACAATTTCGTGAAAGGTGCATCAAACCAGTTCGCTCTTGCCGCAGCACTTCGTGTTGCCGAGACACCAGCACGTTCGTATAACCCGTTGTTCATTTACGGTTCAGCCGGACTTGGAAAGACTCACCTCTTGCAAGCAATCGGTTGGTACGTGCACGACCACTACGCGCACTACGAAGTTCGCTATGTCTCCACCGAAACTTTCTTGAACGAATATGTCGACGCAATTCGTACAAACACCACCGCGGCCTTCAAGCGCCGCTACCGAGACGTTGATGTTTTGCTCATCGATGACATTCAATTCATGGAAGGAAAAGAAGGCCTCCAAGAGGAGTTTTTCCACACCTTCAACTCCCTCCACGGAGCCAACAAACAGA
>JBIKZT010000092.1:0-5198 GCA_044354565.1 Ilumatobacteraceae bacterium | reverse complement strand
ACTTCTGCCAAACGAGTACGACATTCGTGTGCCGCTGCAATGCCAACAGCAATGTTGTCGTCTGTATCGCCAATTGAACCAACTAGTTGTACAGAATCAGAACAATCATCGGTTGCCATAAAGGCGTAAAATACGCCTTCTTTTGTGAGGTGTGCACCAACAGGCAACGAACAGCCAGCGCCAAGTTCAGCGAGGAAAGCGCGTTCTGCTTCCACTGCGTATCGACTCGACACATGGTCTATCGCCGACAAAATTTCTAAAGTGGTCATGTCGTCTGATCGTGCTTCGACGGCCACAGAACCTTGACCAACCATTGGCACTGCAACATCGATGTCAAGAACTTGCGCTATGTGATCAGCTATTCCCAATATTTCAAGTGCAGCTACTGCCATCACAATGGCTCCACCGTCTGGAATCTTTGATAACCGAGTCTGAATGTTGCCGCGCAAGTCAACAAACTGCAGGTCAGGACGCATGCGCATCAATTGAGCACGGCGTCGCACCGACCCAGTTGCGACAGTTGCACCAATTGCAAGATCATCTAACGATCGGCCGATCAGTGCATCATTCGGAGTCCGACGTTCCCCGACCGCAGCGATCACTAAGCCATCAGTAGTTTGCGATGGCAGATCTTTTGCAGAATGCACAGCGATATCGGCAGCACCATCTAACACTGCGCGTTGCACTTCTTTCACAAATACGCCTTGACCACCCATCTGATGCAGTGGAGTGGTTTGATTTACGTCTCCGTGCGTATCGACAAAAACATATTCAACAGAGATACCTGGCGACATGCGCTCAATGAGTGCGCCGATATTCTCCGCTTGTGTCCGTGCCTGAGCACTCGAGCGAGTCGCAATTCGAAGTTGTGTCATAGATCTATTCAGTCGAGACTAAACAAATCTCGCACCGCGGCGGACAAACGCTCTCCCTGTGGAGTTCCAGCTGCTTCTCGCAGACGAACTGACGGCGTGTGAAGCATCTTGTTGACGATGCCCCGAGTAATGGATTCAACCACCTCGCGCTGTTCTGGAGTGAGGTCGGTAAGCCGGCCAGTGAACCGCTCTATTTCAGAAACACGAACGGCTTCAATCACTTCACGTAGTTGTGCAACCAACGGAGCTGCTTGGCGTTGTGCCTGATCAAGCGTAAAGCGTTCCACCTCGTCAGAAATAATGCTGCGCACTTGATCAATCTCCGACGCGCGTTGCTCGATACCACGCTGTGCCCATTGACTGAGATGGTCCAGGTCTCGCAACGTAACATTTGCGATTGTTGCAACTGTTGGCTCGACGTCTCGCGGTAATGCAATGTCCACAATCAGTAGTGGACGACTTGAATCTGTGCGAGTGCGAGAGACCAAATCAAAATCGATGATGCAGTTTCCTGCGCCCGTGCACGCCAAGACAACGTCGGCAATCGTAAGTTCTGCTTCTAAAGAATCAAAAGAGCACACACGCGCTCCAACTTTTTCGGCCAAAGCTTCGCCACGTGACTCGGTGCGGTTTACCACTGTCATAGCTGCGACACCGGCACGAGATAAAGCGGTTGCAACACCTTCGCCCATCTCGCCTGCGCCGACAACAAGAACACTCTTGCCATTCAAGGAACCCAGAATTTCTTCAGCCATTTCCACTGCAGCATGCGAAACAGATGCAGTTGACCTGCTAATTCCGGTTTCTGTGCGTGCGCGCTTTCCTACTTCCAGGGCGTAACGGAAAAGCAGGTTGAGTGCACTTCGCGACGAACCCTCATTCATCGCCACATCCCACGCGTGACGAACTTGGCCTAAAACTTCAGTTTCACCAAGTACAGCCGAATCAAGTCCGGCTGCAACTTCAAACAAATGCACGATGGCATCGTCGTCATGCTGGCTGTACAGATGCGCAGAAATTTCTTCTGGTGCAACACCACTGGTTTCACAAATGAAATCGCGAATGTCTGTATATGCCCCGTGGAATCTTTCAGCGATTGCATATACCTCTGTGCGATTGCATGTAGAAACAATTACTGCTTCACGAATGTCATCGCGAACTGATAGTGCATGCAACGCTTTTGGAAGTGCTGCATCGGAAATCATCACCTTGCCCAATAGATCTACCGGAGTAGTTCGATGGTTGAGGCCAATGACAACGATGGACATGATGCTTACGCGCTAACCGAATCTGAGTGCTCACCCGTAGGGACAGCTCGTAGACCATTGTTTCGGGTCTGTTCGTAGTAACTCAAGATTTGAAGTTCAAGTGCCAGATCGACTTTTCGAATATTGACTCCGCGTGGCACAGCCAACACTGTAGGAGCAAAGTTCATGATGGATCCCACACCGGCTCGTACCAAAGCATCTGCTGCCTCTTGGGCATGTTGTGCGGGGGTTGCGATGATGCCAATGCTCACTGCTTTTGACTGAACGATGTTTATTAGTTCGTCAACGTGCTTGACGCGAACGCCACCAACAACAGTTCCAATCTTTGAGTCGTCTTTGTCTACGACTCCGACAATGTGAAAACCGCGTTCTGCAATGCCAGAGAAATTTGCGAGAGCTTGACCTAAGTTGCCTGCTCCAACAATCACGATTGGCCATGACTGGTTCAGCCCAAGTTCACGTTGAATTTGGTACATCAAGAACTGCACTTCGTAGCCAACGCCGCGGGTGCCGTAGGTGCCGAGATAGGACAAATCCTTTCTCACCTTGGCCGCATTAACGGCTGCTAGTTCTGCGAGTTGCTCGCTTGACACTTGCGCAACATTCTCGGTGCCGAGGTCGACGAGGATGCGCAAATAGATAGGCAGACGCCCGAGGGCGGCTTCTGGAATTCGGCGGCGGGGGGAGTCCGACATGCAACACCACGCTATTGCTTCGTGCACGGTTTCACGAACTCCGTTGGGCTGCCCGTAGCCTTTACTCCCGTGACCTTGAACACGGCTCTTGCCGCCGCCTCCGCCCTAATTGCCGTGGCCTTTGGTCTCAGCACCTGGGATCGCTGGCTCCGGCGCCATCGCCCCCATGAACTGGCCTGGACAATTGCCATGGCTCTGTTTGCCCTAGCGGCATTTTCGTTGTGGTGGGGCGAGGCTCGTGGATGGAGCGAGCCGTCATTTCGTATCTTTTTCATGTTGGGAGCCGTCCTCAATGTTCCCTGGCTGGCGCTGGGCACCATTTTTCTTCTGGCAGGGCCTCGCGCTGGCCGTGTCACCACCAGAATCTTGCTTGTCTTCAGCGGGTTCTCAGCCGGCGTCATCCTCACAGCGCCCATGCATGGCACCATCTCGCCAAATGAGTTGCCAAAGGGCAGCGAATTGTTCGACCCACTTCCCCGCATCTTGGCTGCTGTGGGTTCGGCCATTCCCGCCACCATTATTTTTGTTGGTGCACTGTGGTCGGCCTATCGAGTAATTCGCGGGGCAAACCCCGCACTCACCGCAACTGCCACACGCAATGTTTCTTCACCACGCATGTTGGCGCTAGGAAACATTTTCATTGCGCTCGGTGCAGCAACATTGTCCGCCAGTGGAACGTTCACCGGACGCCTCGGAGCAGACACAGCATTTGCTGTCACCCTTATGGCAGGCATCAGTATCTTGTTTGTTGGTTTTCTTGTGGCAAGCAACGCCACAAGCGCAACTACTTCAAAGCGAAGCGCTGCACCTTCCCGCTGATGTTGCGCGGAAGCGTGTCGACAAACAAAATCTTCGAAGGACATTTGTATCGAGCCAACTTCGTTCGGCAATAATCGATAATTGCATCTTCGTCGAGATGAACACCATTGCGCGTCACAATGTACGCACGAACTGCTTCACCAGTGTGTGGGTGCGGTGTGCCAACGACAGTTACCTCTGCAACATCAGGATGCGCTGAAAGCACACCTTCAACTTCTGCGGGGAAAACATTGAATCCTGAAACAATGATGAGATCTTTTACACGGTCAACCATGTACAAGTGGCCATCTTCATCGACCACCGCAATGTCGCCTGTACGCAACCAACCGTCACGAGTGAGAACTCGCGCAGTAGCTTCGGGATCATTGAGATAACCGGCAAAAATGTTTTCGCCGCGAATCCAAATCTCACCGCTATCGCCAAGCAAAACGTCTTCGCCATTCTCATCAACAATTCGTAACTCAATACCGGGAACTGGTCGACCAATGGAACCGGGTGTCCATGTCATACCAATTGAAGTTGTAACAACAGGTGCTGCTTCTGTGAGGCCGTAGCCCTCTTGAATCTGCAAACCAAAACGTGCGCTCATGGAATGACTGATTTGTTCGGGCAACTTGGCCGCACCAGACAACGCAAGGCGCACGCCTGCAAATCCGTGAGGAGTTGCATGATCCATCTGTGCGAGCGCCATCCACATATTTGGAGAACCCGGCATAACCGTGATGCCGCGTTCCGCAATTGTTTCCATTGTTGCAACTGGGTCGAAACGTTGTACTAGAACAACTGAACCGCCTGAGGCAAGTGTGGTTCCCAAAACTACGTTGAGACCAAAGATGTGGAACAACGGCAAGATTCCAAAAGTGACATCGTCGGCAACTAAGTGCTCAGCGACATTCGCCTGATGAATATTCGTCAGCAAATTATTGTGAGTAAGAATCGCAGCCTTCGGTGAGCCCGCAGTACCACTTGTAAACATGTACACAGCAGGATGCGTGGCTTCAACATCAATAATCGGAGCGATCTCACCATGCAGGCATTCATCAATAGTGATTGCGCCGGCAATGTCGTGGCCTTCTGTGGCTACAACTATGCGCACTGCATTTCGAGTATCGGAAGGAATCTGAAGCCATGTTGCAACAGCAGATGGCTCAACCACAACGACAGTTGGTTTCACAACGTGCAGTTCGCCTTCAATCTCTGGGGCAGGACTTGTGGGATTGAGCGGTGAAACAATCGCGCCAACGCCAATAGCTGCGAGGTACGACACCACGAAGTATCTGCTGTTTCCACATAGCAACGCAACAACGTCACCCTTGCCAACACCATTACGGGTAAGGGCGCCGCGCATACTGCCAACTTGTTGGCGCAATGCGCCATATGTGGTGACTCGACCACGAGAAATCAGCGCTGGTGCATCATCAGGATGTCCGTCAATGATGTGGGAAAGATTCATGAAGATCGCTCTATTTCATAATCAGCAAGTTGACAATGCCAGCAGCCATGATGATTCCGATGAGTAAGGCAATTGTCAAGGTTGTCGC
>JBIKZT010000091.1:0-5202 GCA_044354565.1 Ilumatobacteraceae bacterium | reverse complement strand
ACACAACGGCGTGGGCGCTTACACCTTGTAACGCAAGCAACCGAACGGCTTGAAGATGTGTTTATAGGCCTCGGGTTTCAAATTGCTGAAGGCCCTGAAGTGGAAACCGACTTCTATAACTTTGAAGCACTCAACATGCCGCCGTCGCATCCTGCGCGAAGCATGTGGGACACGTTGTTTGTTGAATCAGACGAACCAGGAAGTGTTGTGCTGCGTACACACACGTCACCAGTTCAGATTCGTGTGATGCAAGAGTGGCCACCGCCTATCTATGCGATTATGCCTGGTCGCGTTTTTCGCAAAGAGACTCCCGACGCAACTCACATGCCTGTGTTCCATCAGATTGAAGGGCTTGTTATTGACCGCGGCATTACGTTCGCAGATTTAGCAGGCACAATCGAGTCGTTTACAAAAGCATTCTTTGGTGAAGGTTTCACTTCTCGTCTGCGTCCTTCGTACTTTCCCTTCACTGAACCGAGTGCCGAGTTTGATATTCGTCGTCCCGATGGCTCTTGGATTGAATTGGGTGGCTGCGGAATGGTGCACCCACACGTTCTTCGTGCTGGTGGTTTAGACCCAGCCGAGTGGAGTGGCTTTGCTTTTGGATTCGGCATTGACCGTATGGCCAAAGAGCGCCATGGTGTGAATGACCTGCGAGATATGTATTCCGATGATGTGCGCTTCACGGAGCAGTTTTCATGAAGATCTTGCTTTCCATACTGCGTGAGATGGCCGACATTCCGTCGGACCCGGAAGCAGTTTCGCTCGCGCTGAACTCGCTAGGTCTCGCTGTTGAAGAAATGGTGATAGTGGGTACGCCAATTCAAGGTGTAGTCACTGCGCGCATTAATCGCATGGAGAAGCATCCCGATGCTGCAAAGGTCACCCGATGCTTTGTTGATGCTGGAGATGGTGTTGAGCGTCATGTGTGGTGTGGTGCCACCAACATGAGTGAAGGCGATGTGGTTCCACTTGCAACACTTGGAACCACAATGCCAAATGGCATGAATATCGCACGTCGAGGCATCTTGGGTATTGATTCTGAAGGCATGTTGTGCTCTGAAGTAGAGCTGGGTCTCAGCGATGAATCATCTGGGCTTCTTATTCTTCCTAAGGACACACCGTTGGGTGTTAGTCCATTCGAGGCGCTTGGCATTGAGCACGACGTTGTGTTTGATCTTGATCTCACACGCAATCGCGCCGACTGTTGGGGCCATCTCGGGGTGGCTCGCGACTTAGCTGCTCACTTTGGTGTGACGCTACGCGGACCACGTGTAGAGGCAGTCACTTCTGGTGTTGCATCCTCTTTGCCAGTTGAAATTATTGCCGAAGAAAACTGCGCGTCATTCTCGATTACTCATATCAGTGGAGTCACGGTAGGTGAGTCGCCTAGGTGGGTGGCGCAGCGTCTTGCTCATCTTGGTATGCGTTCAATCAACAATGTGGTCGACGCATCGAACTTGGTGATGCTCGAGACCAATCAGCCGAACCATGCATATGACGCGTCGGTTGTTGCATCCTTTCGCATCAGGCTTGCTCATAGTGGGGAAACTCTTGTCACTCTCGACGGGCAAACTCGCCAATTGCACACGGAAGACTTGTTGATCTGTAATGCGTCTGACGATTCCGGCGTTGGACTTGCTGGCGTGATGGGAGATCTTCATTCAGAGATTGCCCCAACCACCACAGAGCTTGCACTCGAGAGTGCATGGTTCTCGCCAGACCCCATTCGCTACTCGGCTCAACGTCATGGTCTGAGGTCTGAAGCATCTGTTCGTTTTGAACGTGGCACTGACCCAAACGGTTGGTCGCTTGCTGCTGAGCGTTTCGTGACTATCTTGAAGGAAACATGTCCGACTGTGGTGTTGCATGCAAGCCCAACAGTGGTGACCACGCCGTATTGCCCACAGCCCGTCCCTGTGGATGTGTCGGCGTCTTCTGTTGAACGGTTGCTCGGAGTTCGCATTGAAGTAGCACGTATCGCTGAAATTCTCTCTTCGATTGGTTTTGACTCTCGCATTGATGGCGACTCTGTGAAGTGTGTGGTTCCTACCTGGCGCCCTGACTGCGCACAAGAGGTTGACCTCATTGAAGAAGTGGCGCGTCACTTTGGTTTCGACAACATTGGGAAAACCATTCCCAACTCAACCGTGCACGGACGCTTGTCCAGTATGCAGCAACGTCGTCGTGCATTGCGTCGCGTCCTTGTTGGTCTCGGTCTAGACGAAGCAATGCCGTCACCGTTCCTTGCAGCAGGCGACCTGTCTCGAATTGGTCTTTCTGAAGACAATGTGTTGCATCTTGCAAATCCATTAGTTGCTGATGAATCCATTTTGCGAACATCGTTACGGCCTGGACTCCTGCGTTCGTTGAAGTACAACCAGTCGCACCGTGCCCCCAAGATTGGTATTTGGGAAATTGGTCATGTATATCCCAAGTCTGCCCAACAGTTGCCAGACGAGTCAGAACAATTGGCAATTCTTGTTGCCGGTGGCGATGTCGAAACCTCACTGATGCAGTGGAATGCAATCTGCGATGCATTATCTGTTGGTGCCCAGTTAGATCAGTCTCGTGTCCCAGCAGGTCTTCATGCCACTCGCTCTGCGTCTTTAACTCGCGGCAAGAAGATCGTCGGAGTTGTCGGTGAAATAGATCTCGTGGTGCTCGACGCTTTGGGTATTGAAGGCCGCGTCAGTGTTTTAGAGATTGATTTGTCTGTCATCTTGAATGAAGAACCGAAGCCTGTGCAAGCACGCGATATCAACCGTTTCCCATCCAGTGATATCGACCTCGCATTTGTTCTGTCAGATGAAGTTCCTGCTGTCAACTTGCAACGTGCATTACGTCAGGCTGCTGGCAAGCGTCTCGTACGAATCGACTTGTTCGACGTGTACCGAGGTAAGGGCGTTGTAGAAGGTTCACGTAGTTTGGCATTCCGTTTGCGTTTGCAAGAACCTGAAGGCACGTTGACTGATTCAATCCTCGCTGAGGTGCAACAGGCATGTGTTGCTGCTGGCGAAAAAATTGGCGCGGCTATTCGCGCGTAAGAATTAGTTCTGATGCGGGTCAGTGGGAAATTGTCCGTATCGCGATAATTCGCCCACTTGTCGAGCAAGAACTCGGTTCCACAAAGTCTCTGGGTCGGAAGTGAAATGGTCTCCCTCTACAGACGGAACTACAAACCATCCCTCGTTACGAATCTCGTCTGACAACTGTTGTGCATTCCATCCTGAGTAACCACGAAAAACACGATGTGGTCCTTCAATGTGCACGGGACTCGTTGTCTCGATGTCTATCGATGTCACTGCGTTTGATGAAGAGGCGAGTGGCGTGAGGCAGATGTATCCATCGGGTTCAACAGGGCCGCCAAAGAAGATGGTGGAAGGGGTCGTGGACGATTCCATCCATCGAGCGATCGGGGAGTCTGGGTCGATGTGGTCTACTTCGAGCGGCCTGTTCAAGATCACGCCCATCGAACCGTCGCTGTCCGAATGGGCCAGAATGAGCACGACGCTGCGTGCGAAATACGGGTCGTCGATTGCAGGTCGTGCAATGAGAAGGGTCCCGGGCCCGACATTGATGCTTGCATAATCATTCACTAGCCCGTATCATAATACATCTATGGTCAGAGTAGGAATCATCGGAGCTTCGGGTTACACAGGGGCTGAATTGCTGCGTTTATGCGCCCAGCACCCTGAAATAGAGGTGGTTTGTGCCACAGGGGACTCCCAAGCGGGCACTTTGGCCAGCATGTTGTATCCATCTTTGGCCGCTGCATATCCGAATCTTGTGTTCGAGGAATACTCGGCTGAACGGTTCATTGGCCTAGATGTGGTCTTTCTTGGAATCCCACACGAAGCTGCATTGGACATTGCACCACAACTCTTCGGCAAAGTCGGCTGCCTCATTGATCTGTCTGCGGCCTATCGATTGAAGGATGCATCCTTGTACCCACAGTGGTACGGGTTCACCCATACGCAACCCGAATTGCTTTCTCAAGCGGTGTACGGATTGCCAGAGCTGTATCGCTCACAGTTGGCCGGAGCTCGGCTCATCGCAACCCCTGGTTGCTACGTCACTGCTGCATCTCTTGCTTTAACTCCTCTCGTGCGCGCAGGGATTATTTCTCATGAAGGTGTCATCGTCGATGCTGCATCGGGCGTTAGTGGTGCTGGTCGCGCACTGAAGCATTCATCGTTGTTTTCTACCGTCGACGAAGATTTCACGGCGTATGGCTTGCTGGATCATCGTCATACTCCTGAGATTGAACAAGTAACAGGCGCACAAGTTCTTTTCACGCCACATTTGGCGCCAATGAATCGTGGCATTTTGGCTACTTGCTATGCACGACCTGTATCAAAAGACGTCACCACTGCATCGCTTCTCGCGTCGTTGGCCACTTTCTACAAAGACGAGCAGTTTGTTGTAGTTCGCCCAACAAGTCCTTCAACAAAGGCAACTCTCGGCAGTAACTCTGTTCATCTCACGGCTCGTTTCGATGAACGTACTGGTTATGTCATGGTGATAGCCGCACTCGACAATATTGCTAAGGGTGCATCCGGCGGGGCAGTGCAGTCGATGAACGTTGCTCTTGGTCTGCAAGAAAATCTTGGACTCTCAAATGTTGGGGTCTATCCATGAGCACTGTGGGTACAGCACATGTACTTGTAGAAGCACTTCCGTATATCCGTCGGTTTGCGGGTCGTACTGTCGTTGTGAAATACGGCGGCAATGCATTGGCTGGAACTTCAGATCACGATGCACTCACTCTTTTTGCTGAAGACATCGTGCTCATGCACACGGTCGGTATTCGTCCGGTTGTGGTGCATGGTGGTGGGCCACAAATCAATGCAATGTTGAATCGTCTCAACATTGAATCTTCATTTGCAAACGGACTGCGCGTCACAGATGCTGCCACCATGGAAGTGGTGCAGATGGTCCTGAACGGGCAAGTGAATCCTCAGATTGTCAGTGCAATAAACACGCACGGAAATGTGGCTGTTGGTTTGTCAGGTGAGGATGGACGCACATTGCAATGCATTCCACGTGACCCTGCCCTTGGTTTTGTTGGCGATATCGAACGTGTCCGCACTCATGTGATCGATGGTCTTCTTGCCGATGGATTAGTTCCGGTTGTATCCACAGTCGGAGTCGATGTGCATGGCCAGCCATACAACATCAATGCAGATACCGCGGCAGGCG
>JBIKZT010000090.1:0-5204 GCA_044354565.1 Ilumatobacteraceae bacterium | reverse complement strand
CACACCAATGACCCAGTGGGTGAAAGCATTTTTCTACATGGAGAATATGACTTTCAGAAACTTGAACTGGCATTGCGACTTCTCAGACGCAAACATGTTGAAACACTTGTAGATGTCGGAGCCAATGTCGGATCTATTTGCATTCCCGCTGTTGCTAGAGGACTCGCAGAGCAGTCTGTTGCAATTGAACCTGAACCCACCAACTTCTTAATGCTCACCGCAAACATCGAACTGAACTCATTGCAACACGAGATTCGCGCACACCAGAACGCAGTTGGACCTGTCGATAATCAAAGCATTCGCCTAGAGCTTTCTTCAGAGAACTTTGGTGATCATCGCATCACCCCAACAGTAGGAGCTCAGCGGGAACGCGATTCCACCACCGTTACATCAATGACCCTCGACACGTTGGTACCAAATCTCAATCCGTTAACAGATCTCATATTCATGGATGTCCAAGGGTTCGAGAAATTCGTATTAGATGGTGCGGCAAACGCCATTCAGTCTCGGGTTCCCATCGTGATGGAGTATTTCCCTGAGGGAATCCAGGAGCATTGCTCGCTTGAGGATCTACTTGCCGTGATTGCGCCGTACTCGGGGTATTACGACCTCAATCTCCCCGTACCCGTCTTTACCCCTCTAGAAGGATTACGGGACTTCTGGTACGGACTTCTGCGTGGACCATTCCCATTTGGCGACATCTTGTTGTTGTAGGCACAACCGTTCATCCGTGCGAGCCACCTCTAGGTATTCCGGCCGTGGGGCGAGATAATCTGCACTATGGCTTCTCAAGCATTCTCGAACGACCGCAAGCACGTATTTCACTCATGGTCAGCACAATCTCTCATTAACCCTCTCGTCGTATCTCGCACGGAGGGCAGCTGCTTCTGGGACGAAGACGGTAAGCGCTACATAGATTTCTCGAGCCAGTTGATGAACGTGAACATTGGGCATCAACATCCGAAGATGGTGGAGGCAATCAAGGCCCAAGTCGACAAGATGTGCACCATTGCGCCTTTCCATGCAAACGAAGAACGCAGTGAAGCTGCACGACTGATTTCAGAGATTGCTCCTGGCGACCTGAACATGGTGTTTTTCACAAATGGTGGAGCCGAAGCAACAGAGAATGCGATGCGTATGGCTCGACTGCACACCGGTCGCAACAAAGTGCTCACGATGTATCGCAGTTACCACGGCGCAACCGGTGGAGCTATTCAACTCACAGGTGACCCGCGTCGTTGGCCAGCCGAACCAGCGATGCCTGGCATCATTAAGTTTTGGGGCCCATACCCATATCGCTCTGCATTCCATTCAGAAAATGAATTGCAAGAAACCGAACGCGCATTGAAGCATCTTGAAGACACCATCATGGTCGAAGGCCCCAATTATGTAGCAGCAATCATTATGGAAACCGTGGTCGGCACAAATGGAATCTTGGTTCCGCCACCTGGATACCTCGAAGGAGTGCGCGCTATTTGTGATCGTTACGGCATTGTCATGATCTGTGACGAAGTCATGTGTGGTTTTGGTCGTTGCGGCGAGTGGTTCGCAGTTGACCATTGGAATGTCACACCAGACCTCATCTGTTTCGCCAAAGGAGTCAACTCCGGGTACGTTCCACTCGGTGGTGTCATCATCTCTGACCGCATTGCAGATTCATTCCGTGAACGCCAATTCCCCGGTGGGCTCACCTATTCGGGCCACCCGCTTGCGTGTGCATCGGCTATCGCCTCTATAAACATTTACAAAGAAGAAGGCATCCTCGACAAAGCGCGTCGTCTGGGAACAGATGTCATCGCACCAGGTCTCGAAAAACTAAAGGACAAGCATCCGAGCGTTGGCGATGTACGTGGCATCGGCGCCTTTTGGGCAATTGAATTAGTACGCAACCGCGAGACTCGTGAGCCGCTTGTGCCTTTCAATGCCGCTGGTCCAGACGCGAAACCCATGATGGATGTTCTTGGTGCATGCAAAGCACAGGGGCTGTGGCCGTTTACTCACTTCAACCGAATTCATGTCACTCCACCGCTCACTACAAGCGATGCGGAAATACATGAGGGTCTTGCCATCATCGATGAAGCACTCACGCTTGCCGATGCGTTGTACACCGGCAAATAGAAATTATCGGTTCTGAGGGAACCCTAAGTTCACTGATGACGTACGCGGGTCAGGCCAACGAGAGGTCACCACTTTGCTTCGTGTGAAGAAGTTGATGCCTTCTGGGCCATACATGTGGTGATCGCCAAACAGACTGTTCTTCCAACCGCCAAATGAGTAGTACGAAACTGGTACTGGAATTGGAACATTAACTCCGACCATTCCAACCGTGACATCAAACTGGAATTCACGAGCCACTCCACCATCGCGAGTAAAAATAGCTACTCCGTTACCAAACTCATTGGCATTGATGAGTGCAACTCCCTCGTCGTAACTTTTCACTCGCACCACATTCAAAACTGGTCCAAAAATTTCTTCGTCATAGCAGCGCATTCCCGGCTTCACTCCATCGATGATGCTTGGGTTCAAAAAGAAACCTCCAGTTGGTGCGTTCTCTCGACCGTCCACCACAACCGTGGCGCCTTCGCCGGCAGCTCCTGCCAAATAACCTGCCACTTTGTCACGATGTTCTGCTGTAATCAGTGGCCCCATCTCGTTTGCAGAGTCTGATGCTGGACCAACTTTGATATTCGGAATACGTTGCTTCACTTTTTCAATCAACGCATCGGCCACTGAATCAACTGCAAGCAATACCGAGATTGCCATACAACGCTCTCCTGCCGATCCATACGCAGCACTAACAGCTGCGTCTGCAGCCATATCGAGGTCTGCGTCTGGCAATACCAACATGTGGTTCTTTGCGCCGCCCAAAGCCTGCACTCTCTTGCCGTTCTTTGTGCCGGTTTCATAGATGTACCGCGCAATAGGAGTTGAACCCACAAACGACACCGCAGAGACATCTGGATCATTTAAGAGTGCATCTACAGAAACCTTGTCGCCATTAATGACGTTGAACACTCCGTCTGGAACGCCAGCTTGCTTCAACAAGTCTGCGAGAAACAATGCGACCGAAGGATCTTTCTCACTTGGTTTGAGGATGAATGTGTTTCCGCACGCGATTGCATTTGCGAACATCCACATGGGAACCATCGCAGGAAAGTTAAACGGTGTGATGCCCGCAACAACACCTAGCGGCTGTTTGATGCTGTACACATCAACACCAGCCGAAGCTTGTTCGCTATAGCC
The DNA here is from genome assembly GCA_044354565.1 of Ilumatobacteraceae bacterium. Lineage (GTDB taxonomy): Bacteria > Actinomycetota > Acidimicrobiia > Acidimicrobiales > Ilumatobacteraceae > UBA2093. The sequence continues at coordinate 1,961 of JBIKZT010000090.1, read as the reverse complement.
GCCCTTCAGCAGGTTTGGAATGCCACATGCAAACTCAATGTTCTCTAATCCCCGTGCAATCTCACCCAGTGCATCGCTAATTACTTTGCCGTGCTCTGCGCTCAGCATTTGTGCAATCTCGTTACGGTTTGCTTGCACCAGATTGCGAATGTTGAACATGATCTCTGCACGGCGAGACAAGTTGGTGGCTCTCCACGCTGGCAACGCTGCTTTGGCTGCTGCTACTGCGGCGTCAACTTCACTAACGGAAGCAAAATCAACTTCTGCCGATTGCGTACCTGTCGCAGGGTTGAATACTTTTCCAACGTTTCCAGATGTGCCGGCAACGATTGATCCGTTTATCCAGTGAGAGATGCGCTTCATGAAGAGTCCTTACTACAAGAGTTCTCTCATTGTAGATGGGAGCGCTTGCCGCACCCGAATGACTAGATATGTCGAAACTGACGCGCTGTCTCCACCAGGGACTCAAACAACGCCTGAGATGACGCCACAACAGGGCTACGTCGATCATCTGGGTCAATCACCATGAGGTCTCGCCCGTCAACATCTCCAACGACTGCCCCAGCCTCTCTACAAATGAGCACTGCGGCTAGGTAGTCCCACACTCCGTGGTCGTGGAAATCGACATAGCCATCAAGCCCACCCTTTGCGACGAGAGAGATATCTAATGCGGCGGCACCCATAGAACGAAACTGCCACCAACCGTGTGGTGAAGGTGGGACTCCATTTGTACCAATCACCGCCGACGAAATGTCTTGCAATTCTTGGACACGCAATGGCACACCGTCGCAATTCGCACCATGACCACGCGCTGCTACATATCGCGTCTCTGTGCCCGACTGTTCTGCAACGAGAGCAGCACGCAGACCGTCTCGGTCAACGACGCACATGGATGTGGCAAACCACGGCAAACCTTTGCTTGCGTTTGTTGAGCCATCTAACGGATCAACCACAACCAATAGACGATCATCATCTATTGGCCACTCAACATCGCCTATGCCGCTTTCTTCCGATAACACCTGAAACCCTGCTGCCTGCAACATGTCAACAATGACATCATCCACAACAACGTCGGCCGAGTACTGACCATCTCTTTCACCCGATAATGACCAATCCGCAATTTCGTCCAAAGTGTCGGCAGCAGCGTCGGCTACGTCGTGGAGAAAACCCATTATCTCGCGGTCATCAGAGTTGTAATCAAAATGGGGCACCCTTGAACGGTAGTGTGCCTGCGTGGCCGTGATTGATATAGCCGGGTTCATTACAGACCTCAAGAGCCATGCGGTGGACCATGGATTCCATGTTCACGATGAACGACACTTCGTTGAGACCTATTCCCTTCGCCAGTTATGGGAAGTTGACCTGCACCCAGAAGAGGCTTGCCACGGCCCCATCGACCTTCATGTCAGTATGGAAATAGACCCTCGCACCCTTCTTACGTTTGAAGACTTAGTTCTGGCCATGGATGACCCAGAGGACGAACCACCAGAGGGATTCTCCTTTCCCCTGGTGTTCACGTGGACTTTCCCACCACTGGTTCGTCCACCCGACCTATTGGTACTTGCAACTGAAGTTGCTGGACTTGGTGGCGTGGAGCTACCGCTTGAAGTCTCAGCCATTGATTCATTTCATCAAGTCACCGATGCTCCAGAGCGAAGCCTCAGTGTGATTAGTCGAGTTCCTGTTTCGCTCGGCTCTGTCTATAAAGGCGACAATGAACAAGTGTGCGCAGTTCTTGATCGTTGCAAAGAAGTAAGCATGAGTTTGCTCGAACGCGTGCCTGCCTGGATCGAAGACAACAGTTAGCGAGCCGAAAAGGTAACGCGCGCCACGAGACCTGATGAACCGTCAGCTCGAGGCAACAACTCTGCAGTTCCACCACTGGCGGTCGCCAGCTGAAGAACGATTGCTAAGCCCAATCCTGTGCCCGCACTATTCGTGGTAGCAGCTCCACGCCAGAA
>JBIKZT010000089.1:0-5226 GCA_044354565.1 Ilumatobacteraceae bacterium | reverse complement strand
AGGCGACGACTACACCGGCGTTCGTCCAACCTTTCAGCAAGATCTCTGGCACTACACAATGGCCCGCATGGTCGACGCGTGTGTCATGCACGGCGTGTTGCCGTTCTATGGTCCGTTTGGCGACATCAAAGATGTTGTTGCTTGCGAAGACCAGTTCCGTAACGCATATCTGTTGGGTTGCGTCGGAGCATGGAGTCTTCACCCAGTACAGATCGATATTGCTAAGCGCGTGTTTAGCCCTCGTCCAGAAGATGTGCGCCAAGCACAACGCGTCATCGACGCAATGGGTGACGGCACTGGTGCCATCATGCTCGACGGCAAGATGGAAGACGATGCCTCAGTAAAGCAGTGCAAGGTTGTTGTTGAACTTGCACGTCAACTTGCTGCACGCGACCCAGAACTTGCCGCTTCATACGGTTTCTAATTCACTTCACTTCTAGGAGACACCATGTCCGCACTTCGACCACGTCGTTCAGTTCTTTACATGCCAGCCGCCAATGAGCGTGCACTTGAAAAAGCAAAGGGCATTCCCGCAGATGCCATCATCTTCGATCTTGAAGACGCTGTGTCGCCCGATGCCAAAGACCTTGCTCGTGCGCAAGCAATTGCTGCAGTGAATTCAGGCGAATATGGCAAGCGTGAGCTCACCATTCGTTGTAACGCTCTCGCAACACCATGGGGTCACGCCGACGTTGCGGCAGCAGCCAAAGCTTGTGTTTCAGCAGTTGTCATTCCCAAGATCAACTCGGTTGCCGAAGTGAACGAAGTGTCAGCCGCACTCGATGCCGCCGGCGCTCCGAAAGAGATTCTGATCTGGGCCATGATTGAAACACCAACCGCCATCATGGATTGTCGTGCAATAGCTGCTCATCCACGCGTTGCTGTTCTTGTCATGGGAACAAATGACTTGGCAAAAGAATTGCGTGCTGCTCAAGTACCTGGCCGTCACCCACTTGTACCAAGCCTGCACATGGCATTACTTGCTGCACGCGAAGCAGATAAGCCAATTCTTGACGGCGTATATAACGACATCAAGAACGCCGATGGTTTCCGTGCAGAAAGCGTGCAAGGCGCCGAAATGGGATTCGACGGAAAGACCCTCATTCACCCGGACCAAGTTGGAATTGCCAACGAAGTGTGGTCACCAAGCGAGGACGAAGTCGCCCATGCCCGCGAAGTGATTGCCGCGTTCAACGAAGCTCTCGCCGCAGGCAAAGGCGTCGTGCAACTCAATGGCCGAATGATTGAAAACTTGCACGTAGCGAATGCGCAACGCGCTATTGCAATTGCAGAGGCAATTGCAGAACTTGCCTAATTACTTTTGACTAGATAATCCGCAATCTATAAATGTGCGCGGAACAGCGCAAGCATGCGATCCCATGCCACCTGAGATACTTCAGCGTCGTATACCTCGGGACGAGTGTCGTTGAAGAAAGCATGCTGCGTGCCTGGATAAACATGGAATGTTGCGTCTTTTCCTTTTGCACGCAACGTTGCTTCTAATTCCTTCACTGCTTCAGGCGCCGCCGTGCCACGGTCTGTTTCTGCATAATGACCTTCGACAACTGCAGCAAGGTTGTCCCACTCAATCACTGTGTCTGGTCGCATACCGCCATAGAACGGAGCAACCGCACTAATTGCATCAGGACGTAAACATGCGGCCATGAGCGCCAACCCACCACCCATACAAAAACCGGTAGCCCCAACTTTTGAGCGTCCCGTTCGCTCTTGCAATGCATCAACTGCACCGCTGAGATCTTTTCCAGCAGTTGCAAGATTCATACTCATCAACAATTTGCCAGCAAGGTCTGGCTCTGAGGTGACTTCACCGTGATACATGTCGGGCGCGAGCGCAACGAACCCTTCTGCAGCAAACCTGTCTGCAATGTCCTTGATGTGTGGCACAAGACCCCACCATTCTTGAATCACAATGACTCCGGGGCCTGATGTGCCAGCGAGATAGCCCGTACAGGTGCCGCCGTTGCTCTTAAATTCAATCATTTCGCCCATGTGCGCTCCTTGTAGTGGTGAACAATGCCACCAACCTAGACCGAAGGGGCGCCCCTGAACTAGCGTTGTCTCCGTGGCAAGTACCCCTCTCCCCAATCCAAGCCTGGACCTCTCGCTCACCCCCCTTGCTGGCGAAGCCCGCACTTTGCGCGAGTGGCTCACGACTTTTCATATGGCCTCTGTTGTCCTCGATCCATTCACTAACGAAAGTTCGTGGATTCTCGAAACAGCTGTGCGCATCATGCGTCAATTCTCAGGTGCTGCCGTGCGAGTCAACTTCATCATCACGTGCGACTCTGCTGATGCTCGCGCATTCCTCGGACCATACGCCGATGAATTCCTTGTGTATTGTGACTCAGACCGTGCTGCAGTAAAAGCACTTGGCCTCACCGAACTTCCTGCCTTCCTTGTCATCCAAGGAAACGGCTCAATTCCTGCCTGCGCTCAAGGATGGGCCTCGGCCGACTGGAAAGAAGTTGCTGCCAAGGTTGCAACACTCACAAGTTGGTCAAAGCCAACCATTCCTGCACCTGGCGACCCCGGCACATTCCGCGGCACGCCCGCACTTGTCTAATTCTCTAGACAACTCCGGGCTTCCCATCGAGGAAGCCATCTCTCCACTTCGTGAGGCGCTTTCTACAAGACGTCATTGTGTTCTAGTTGCACCACCCGGTGCGGGTAAAACCACTCTTGTGCCGCTACGTCTACTGAATGAAACATGGCTGAATGGCAAGCGCATTGTGATGCTTGAACCTCGACGACTTGCCGCACGCGCTGCAGCCCAACGCATGGCGCATCTTCTTGGTGAATCCGTGGGCGACACGGTGGGATTTCAAACGCGCGATGAACGACGCATTGGTGCATCGACGCGCATTGAAGTTGTCACCGAAGGTATCTTGACAAGGCGTTTACAGAATGACCCAACGCTTGAGGGAACAGGTCTTGTCATCTTTGATGAAGTGCACGAACGAAATGTTCCTACCGACCTCGGGCTGGCATTTCTGCTCGATGCAATCAAAACTTTCGATTCCGACGTAAAAGTCTTAGCAATGTCGGCCACTGCTCAGGCGGAATTGTTTTCGCATGTCCTCGCCGACTCTTTAGGCGATGCTCCCGTTGTTACCTCTGAAGGCCGCACCTTCCCCGTCGACATCAGATACATACCGAAGCAACGCGACGAGCGTTTAGAGAACTCAATTGGAGAGGCAGTTCTGCAGGCATTGCGAAACGACGACGGCGACATCCTCGTTTTTCTCCCGGGTATCGGCGAAATAAACCGAGCACAATCTGTTTTGCAAGATCGCACTCCACCACATGTAGATATCGTGCGACTAGCAGGTGCACTCCCCTTCGCCGAACAAGATGCTGCACTGCGACCAAGTGCTTCTGGGCGACGTCGCGTAGTTCTTTCCACAGACATTGCCGAGACGTCGCTCACCGTTGAAGGCGTACATATTGTGATTGATGCAGGTATCGCTCGCGTGCCACGCCTCGATGCGCGTACTGGCCTTACTGAATTACTGACTGTCACTTCGTCACGTGCCTCTGCAGATCAGCGCAGTGGTCGTGCTGGCCGTGTGCGTGAAGGAGTGGCGTACCGAATGTGGGGTCGCATTGAAGACTCCACCCGACTTGCTCACTTGCCTGCTGAAATCACACAGGTTGATCTCTGTTCAGTAGCGCTTGAAATTGCAGCATGGGGAACACCCATTGCTGATCTTTTGTTTCTTGATGAACTCCCAGAACGTTCCTTGCGACTAGCCCACGAAACACTGGCCATGTTGCAGTTACTCGACGACAACGGAGCCATCACACCTTTGGGGCGCGAGGTGCTTGCCCTTCCGCTTCACCCGCGCCTTGGAACCATGGTCGCACGTAACCGCGACAACGATGTACACGGCTGGATTGCGTGCATCCTTGCTGCACTTCTCGAAGAACGTGACATCATGCGTGGAAAGCCCGACTCACTGCCCACAGACATTGCAATGCGTGCCGGCATTGTTGCTGGGCTCACTCATCACGATGTTGCAGATCGTGCATCAACACGTCGCGTCATCGATGCAGCAAAAGACATTGCTCGCCGTTCTCGTGTTTCAACCGATGCGCACCTATCCCTCGACATTCTGGATGCGATGTGTGGTCCCATACTTCTCGCGGCATATCCCGACCGTCTTGCAATGCGTCGTTCCTCGCCAGGCCAATTTGTGATGCGTAGTGGTGGCGGTATCAATATGGATTCGAAAGACTCCATTGCCAAGGATCAGTTCATTGTGGCTGCAGATATAGATGCCCAACGTTCTGTGTCTCGTCTGCGACGTGGTGCAGCCGTTGACATTGAGTTCATTGCACCTGTACTTGGCGACGACGTTGAAGTCGAGTCGTATCTGCTCTGGGACAAACAGCGAGATGATTTAGTACAACGCGTGGTCCGAAAAGTAGGCAGCATCCGCATCGACGAACGAGATTTACAACCAGTTGCATCAGACGAAACAACCGAAGCACTGCTTGAACGAGTACGCGCCACCAACTTGGCCGTTCTCGGTGGTGGCGCATCAATATCATTTCGCCAGCGAGTTGCATTTCTTCGCCACCATCTAGGTGATGAATGGCCAGATACATCGCAAGCACACCTTCTCGCCACCATGCACGAATGGTTACTTCCCTATCTCAGTGGCGCAACAAGTCGCAGTGACCTTGCCGCCGTCGACATCACCATGGTGTTGCAATCACAACTTGGGTGGGATGCAAGCTCTACCCTCAACTCTCTTGCACCCACAGAATTTCAGCCACCTCGCGGCAAGGCCGTCACTATCAATTACGCCGAACCAACGGCTCCCACCATTGCAATTCGCGTCCAGCATTTGTTTGGCGTCACCACACACCCCAGTGTCTTGAACGGCACCGTGCCATTACGCATTCAGTTGCTCTCGCCGGCTGACCGGCCCATTCAGATCACAGCAGACCTACCGGGCTTCTGGACAGGCTCGTGGAGCGAGGTTCGCAAGGAGATGGCTGGGCGCTACCCCAAGCACGATTGGCCCATAAACCCCAGCGCATAGGGCGTAACACTGCTCTTCGTTCTAGCCTGAGAGCATGCCTGAGTTTTCCTTTTCAGAGATATTCCCCCTTGGCCCCGATACCACTGAGTATCGACTCATCGGCACAGACGGCGTCAGCGAAGTCACCACGCCACTTGGCACATTCCTGAAAGTGGAA
>JBIKZT010000088.1:0-5232 GCA_044354565.1 Ilumatobacteraceae bacterium | reverse complement strand
GTTTCAAGTACGACTACCCACAAGACCAGATTGATGCATTGCCACGACGCAGCCTCGCTTCACCAGAAGATGCAGCTGGCGAGATGACAATTGAGGGCTACTCAGTCATGCACGACCGTGATGGAAATCCAGAACGTGCCATTGCTTCGTGTTTGCTAGATGATGGTCGCCGTGCATGGGTAGACAGCACCGATGTTGGCGTTGGTCGCGACATGTGTGTGAACGAATGGGTTGGCCGGCGCGTGAAGGCCGATGCATCAGGTACTCTGCTCGCGTGACCGATACATTTCCGCGCCAATACGCGCGTACTCAGCGGCTATCGCTCGGAGAACCACGCAACTTCACCGTGTCACCCGATGGCGCACGTCTGGTATTCGTGCGTTCTCATGGTGGCTCGGACCCCGTAAACACGTTGTGGGTTGCAGATACTGCGACGGGCACAGAGCGTGAAGTTTTTGACCCGCGCACTCTGAAGACAGACACTGCGACTCTTACTGCAGAAGAACTACGTCGACGCGAACGTGCTCGTGAAGGCGCAAGTGGCATCACGTCGTACGCAAGTGATGCAAAAGTTGAAAACGTGGTCACCATTCTTGGTGGTCAAGTAATTCACATCAATCTCACAAACGGTGAAGTTGTTATTCCCCCCGTTGAGCCTGGCGTGTTCGATGCTCGCTTATCTCCCAACGGCAACACCATCTCTTACGTTCGCGGTGGCGCGTTATGCGTGTGCACGCTTGATGGAAACGAACGAGTTCTTGCAACAGAGAACAGCGACACCGTCACCTGGGGCAGTGCAGAGTTCATTGCTGCTGAAGAGATGGGGCGCTTTCGTGGGTACTGGTGGTCACCAGATTCGAAATTCATCGCTGCTTGTCGTGTTGATGTAGACCCCATAGATACGTGGTACATCGCAGACCCTGCACACCCCACTTCACCTGCAGTTGAGCACCGCTACCCCGCTGCCGGCACAGCAAATGCAATCGTTTCTCTACATATTGTCTCTGCGGTTGATGGTTCGAGGATTGACGTTCTACTCGGCGGCGAATGGGAATATCTGAACTCGGTGTCGTGGGGCAAGGGCGGACTGATTGCCCAAACTCAAACACGAGATCAGAAACGTGTTGATATTCATGTTGTTGATCCTGCCAACGGATCTTCACGCGTTGAATACACGGACATTGATGCCAACTGGGTTGAGTTGGTGGCTGGTGTGCCAGCAATCTTGGACAATGGCCACATTGTTACGTGCGCCGACCGTGATGATGTGCGCCGAGTGATGGTGAACAACGTTGCAGTTACTCCCACCACATTGCAGGTTCGCAGTGTTGTGAGTGTTGGCGACACAATTGTGTTCATTGCAAACGCCCTAGAGACACCGTGGATTACCGAGGCATGGTCATACAACATTGATGCCGACACTCTGGAACAACTCACCAATGAGGGTGGTGCTGTTTCTGTCTCTGGTTCTGCCACTGCTTACGTTTCACGCACCTCTACCCTGCGCACCATTGGGGCAGAGTTTGAATTTGTCTCGGCCACTAACCGCTTTTCCATTCGTTCACTCGCAGAAGCACCATTAGTGAAGCCGAATGTTCGCATCATGGCTGTTGGCCCACGCCAAATTCCCGTAGCAATCTTGTTACCAAACGACGGCCTCACTACTCCACTACCCGTATTATTCGACCCATACGGCGGCCCGCATGCGCAACGCGTCGTGAGTGCCAATGCAGCATTCAATTCATCCCAATGGTTTGCAGACCAAGGGTTCGTAGTTGTGATTGCCGACAACACAGGCACACCCGGAAAAGGGTCTGCTTGGGAACGCGGTGTAGCGAATGACCTTGCACAACAAGTACTTGAAGACCAAGTAGAGGTTCTGCGATCTCTTGACGATTTAGAACCACGCGCCGACACAACACGTGTGGGTATTCGAGGCTGGAGTTTTGGTGGCTACCTTGCTGCTCTTGCAGTACTTCGTCGCGGCGATGTATTCCATGCAGGCATTGCTGGCGCTCCCGTGACAGATTGGCGCTTGTACGACACTCATTACTCCGAGCGTTACTTGGGTAATCCTGCAGTAAACGATGCGCCATACGCAGCAACATCACTCATGAACGATGCGCACTCTCTACAGCGACCACTGTTGTTAATACATGGCCTTGCCGACGACAACGTGGTGGCTGCACATACTTTGCAACTATCTTCGGCTCTGCTTGCGGCCGGCAAACCGCACGAAGTTCTTCCACTCTCTGGCGTTACACACATGACGCCACAAGAAGAAGTGGCCGAGAACCTGTTACTGCATCAATTGGAATTTTTACGACGCACTCTTGGCTGATTTAGCCAAAGATTCCCGAAACAAACCTGTCACGACCCGTGAGGTCTTGATGCACGGTGACGCTTGAAAAACCCGCACCACTAAATAACTGTTGCGTGGCTGCAGCCTGGGTGTATCCCATCTCGATTACCAACATGCCACCAGGTGCCAACCATTTCGGTGCGTCCCGCACAATCTGTGCAATGTCGTCAAGACCTTCTGCTCCAGCAAACAATGCGTCAGTTGGTTCCCATTCCAGAACTGAAGATTCCACTTCGGCATCGCCCTCGGCAATGTATGGCGGGTTACTCACCACAACATCGCACACACCTACTAACTCGGCTGGCAACGCATCACACCAATTTCCGTGGGCGAAGCGAGCACCAATTGCTGGCCGGCCAATACCTGCAGCGTTTGCGCGCGCCACATGCAGGGCATCTTCTGATTCGTCGGTCATCCATACAGTTGCACCACCCAGTGGAAGTTCGTGAAGTAACGACAAACCGATTGCACCAGAACCCGTACCCAAATCGACGAGTGTGATGGCTTCTCGCTTGGCTCCGAGGTGGTTCTTCACAATGTCGACTATCAATTCGGTCTCGGGTCGCGGAATGAGAACTCGCTTATCAACCATCAGGTCTAATTCACGAAATGCCCAACGACCCATGACATATTGCAATGGCTCACCAGTTGCGAAGCGTTGCAACATGTCGTGCAGTTGCTGACCCGAACGCTCACTCACTAATTCATCAAGTACTTCAGAGAATTCATCGGTATCGCATCCGCTTGCGTGTTCACACAACCAGCGCGCAATATTTCGCTGACCAACTTGCTCTTCTACGCGTTGCATCATGGCGCGCCATGTGATGTGTTCTGCTGATGATTCACCAGACATGCGGCATTATTCGTTGTTGGCTAATTGGCGAGCGCGAAGATCTGCAGATAGCGCATCAATCACTGGATCGAGTTCGCCGCCCAAGGCTGCTTGCAACTGATACAACGTAAAACCAATGCGATGATCAGTGATGCGATTTTCTTTGTAGTTGTAGGTGCGAATCTTTTCGCCACGGCCACCGCCACCAATTTGTGCGCGACGCTCGGCAGATGCTTTGGCTTCTTGTTCTTCTTCACGCAGTTTGAGCAAGCGAGAACGAAGCACCGTCATAGCGCGCAATTTGTTCTGTAATTGACTGCGCTCGTCCTGCATTGCCACCACTAAGCCCGTGGGCTTGTGTGTAATGCGAACTGCAGAGTCTGTGGTGTTGACGTGCTGACCACCCGCACCAGATGCGCGATACACATCGATACTGAGGTCGTTGTCGTTAATTTCAAGGTCGAGTTCTTCGGCTTCCACCATGATTGCCACGGTTGCAGACGATGTATGAATGCGGCCTTGTGCTTCAGTAGCTGGCACGCGTTGCACACGGTGTGGCCCACCTTCAAACTTCAAGTGACTCCACGCATCATCACCCTTCACAAGCAATGTGACCTGGTTGATGCCACCCATTTCAGAATTATCGAGTTGCAATGTTTCCACCGACCACCCGCGCTTCGAGGCGTATGCCACGTACATCTCCATAAGGTCGCGTGCAAACAAGTTCGCTTCTTCGCCACCTTCAGCACCACGAATTTCCATGATGACTGGCTTGCCGTCATTGACGTCGGGCGGCAGTAAGAGCACTTGCAAACGCGCTTCAAGTTCCTCTACACGAGCTTCTGCCGCTGCGGCCTCGGCACGAAACGATTCACGTTCGTCGCCAGAGGTTTCGATCATTAATTCTTTTGCAGCTTCGGCATCGCCTTTTGCGTCTCGCAGCGACCGGATGCACTCGATAAGTGGGGTGAGTTGTTTGTATTTGCGTGATGCTTCACGCAGGCGGTTTTGGTCTCCGAGTACCTCGGGACTGCCCAGGCTGACCTCGAGTTCGGTGTAATCCCGTTCAATGGATTCAAGCCTGCTGTTCACGGTTTATAAGGCTAGGGGCTACGAGGCGTTAGTCCTTGAATGCCTTTTGGAATATGAAAGAACTACTTGACGGCAGATAACTGAGTTTTCCGTACGACTGCCATCTACTTGAGACATATCCACTGGCGTACACCACGCCACGTCGTTGGTCTATCTCTGGTGATTCCACCACTTTGGTGATGTCGCGACCGTTATCAATGTCGACCCAACCCCACTCACACATGTTGTTGCCACTCCATGGGAATGCAAAGAAGCCGCCATACGTTGCTCCACCTCGTGCCTTGTTGTCGCCATACGTAACAAAGAAATCAACGACGCCATCGTTAGTGAAATCATGTGAGTACACCTTCAATGGAACTTGACCGCGACCACCCATGAGTAGTGAAGAGATGTCTGTCCACTGCACACCGTTCCAGTCATAGAAAGTCAGACTGCCTTCGGTGATCAACATTGCATACACGCCGCAATCGCTCTTTGATATCCCCGAGACATCAATTGTGACGAACGATTTCACATATTCCTTCCACGCCTTTGTTGCAGCACCAGGTTTGGAAGGAACCGTGGTGCGCACTGGCGCGCCTTGCGCCACTGTGGAAGACGTAGTGACCGGCGTGCTGCTTTGTGAACTGCACGACACCAGCAACAGTGCTGCTGCAACAATCAGTGTCGAGACGCGAGAGGGTTTCATGCTGCCGAGGAAATAAACGCAAACCGAACAAATACAGACGCCATGTTTGCTAATCGTTCAATAGATGGAGTGATGTCTTGCCGGCGCGCCACGATGGTCACTTCATCTATGCCTAAGCGCGATGCCGTATCGACTGCGAATGGAACAACATCAAGATCGACGCCATGTACAAACACGGCGGCCGAGAGATTTCCAGAGTCAGTAGAGCCAATTGCTGCGCACGGCACTGCATCTTTCAGATTCGTGCGCTTCACTGGT
>JBIKZT010000087.1:0-5257 GCA_044354565.1 Ilumatobacteraceae bacterium | reverse complement strand
ATGATGCAACCAGCATGGTGAGAGCAACAACTGCCGCTCCAAACACCTTCTTCGTGGTCATTTTCATGAATTTCTCCAATGGATAGGGGATGTCATGCCGGCATAAAACAATGCCAACACAATACAGACACCAACAATTGAAGAAAAGTTCCCTAAAACCAGAAAAAATCAAGAAATTATGTTGGTGATCGCGCCGGTCTCGGCACCCTGCACCAATTTGGCGGATTTAGCCATAAATAATAAGAGCACAGTGGATACCCCCCAGCTCCACCATTAACAGTTCTGCGCATTAGTGCAGAACTGTCACAATGTTTATGCGTCGGCTGTCTTTCTCGTCAGCAAGATTGCCAATGCAGCAATGACCGCAACAACCGAAGCCAACAGAATGGCAAGTTTTGCATTGGTCTGATCCACCGGATTATCAAGCGCTAGTTCAGTGATGAACAATGCAACGGTGAAACCAATTCCAGCAGCTGTTCCCGCGCCCAACATATGCGTTCCGGTTGCTCCCACAGGGGAATCCGCAACACCTGTTCGAACTGCAATCTTGGTAGCAAGAATAATTCCCAGAGGTTTTCCCATTAGCAAACCGAGAAACACTCCCCATGTGACGGCAGAGCCTGCAGCGTCTCGCAGTCCGTCTATCGATACATGAATGCCGCTATTCGCTAGCGCAAAAACAGGAACAATGAAGTAACTGCTCCACGGGTGCAATACATGTTCGAGCCATTCAACAACAGAGACTGAACCTTTGCCTTTGGCATCGTCAGTAGATCCATCGTCAGATCTAGAGAAGTCATCTACTTCTTCAATGTCGATGAAATTAGATTCTGAGCGCGCTGTTGTGGGCGCCATCACGCCCATGATCACTCCAGCAATGGTGGGATGAATACCCCCTTCGAACAAGGCGTACCACACTGCAATACCAACAACTACGTAGACAAGGACAGACTGCACGCCAGTTCGACGAATCAACAAAGCCATACCAATACCGACACCTGCAGCAGTCAACCAACCAAATGCCACTCCGGACGAATAAACGACAGCGATGATGACAATTGCGCCGATGTCGTCAACTATCGCAAGACCAAGCAGAAATGCTCGCAGTGACGCTGGAGTACGTCCCTTAGCAACAGACATGACCCCGATAGCGAGTGCGATATCTGTCGCCATTGGGATTGCCCAACCACGTGGAGCCGTTTGACCTGCGATTAGCAGATAAATCAGAGCCGGTACAGCCATGCCACCAATTGCCGCGACGACTGGAAGCAGTGCTGCTCGCCTATTTGCAAGGTGACCACTTGTGATCTCGCGTTTGATTTCTAATCCGACAACAAAAAAGAAAATCGTCATTAAGCCGTCGTTCACCCAATGGCGAAGATCAAGGTCGAGAGACTGACCTGCAACGGTGATTGCAAAACGAGCAGACCACAAGTTTTCGTACGATCCAGACCACGGCGAGTTAGCCCAAATCAATGCGAGTATGGCACTACTTGCCAACAAGATTGCACCTAATGCTTCAGTTTTTAGGAAATCGAGAAATGGCGACAACAATCGAACAGTTGTGCCCCGTGCGTCATCAGGTTCGTGTTTCATCGAAGTCTCCAAATACTGTCGACCAGACTTCCCGACTCACCAAATTATAAACCAGCCCATTGTAACAGGCAATGAAACTTCAACTGTGATGAAGCATTCGAAGGGCCTACCGTTACGAACACGGATACATCTGCGCAGTCGCGCAGATGTTTACTTACTCTTGCGAATGACGCCGTCACGAACAGCAGCCGCGGCTACTGCTGGAGCAACACGTTCTACAACGGTCTTGTCGAACACTGATGGCACAACAAACTCTGGCGACAACTGCGCATCAGTTACTGACTCGGCGATAGCAATTGCAGCAGCGAGCTTCATGCCTTCTGTGATATCTGTTGCGTTTGCATCAAGTGCGCCACGGAAGATGCCGGGGAATGCAAGAACGTTGTTGATCTGGTTCGGATAATCGCTGCGCCCAGTCGCCATGATGGATGCAAGACCATCAACTTGTTCTGGACGAATCTCTGGGTTTGGGTTTGCCATTGCGAACACAATGGGATCCTTTGCCATTGAACGAACATCAGCTGCAGTAATGAGGTCTGGACCACTGACACCAACGAACACATCGGCGCCCTTCATGACGTCGCTGATGGTTCCCATCTTGCGAGAAGAGTTTGTATTTGCAGCAAACCATTCCTTGGCAGAGTTCATTTCTCCGCGTCCGGTGTAGATAGCGCCCACTCGGTCACATCCGATGACGTCGCCAATACCTGCATTGAGAAGAATCTTGCCGATTGCAACTCCCGCAGCACCAACACCAGCAATAACCACCGTGAGGTCTTCCATCTTTTTTCCAGTGATCTTCAATGAGTTCCACAATGCTGCCAATGTGACAACTGCGGTTCCGTGTTGGTCATCATGAAAGACGGGGATGTCGAGACTGGCGCGCAAACGCTCTTCGATTTCGAAACACTCGGGAGCCTTGATGTCTTCAAGGTTGATGCCACCAAACGTTGGGGCGATGCGCTGAACGAAATCAACAACTTCATCGGCCGTCTGAGCATTGATGCAGATCGGGAATCCATTGACGCCACCGAACTCTTTGAACAAAAGAGCCTTGCCTTCCATTACGGGCATGGCACCTTCAGGACCAATGTCGCCAAGACCGAGAACAGCTGTTCCGTTGCTCACAATCGCCACCGTGTTCTTACGAATTGTGAACTGATGAGAAAGCGCTGGATCATTTTCGATAGCTGTACATACGCGAGCAACACCGGGTGTGTATGCCATGGAAAGATCATCCCGATCATTCACAGGCGCGGTTGTGATCACTTCAATTTTTCCGGCCTCATGCATACGGAAGGTGCGGTCCCACCAATCGAGCAAGGTAACACCGTTGAGTTTCTGCACAGCGGAAACAATTGCCTGCTGGTGCGCTTCATCGCGACAATGAACGACAACGCTGCGACGAAGGATTGGCCCGCGCACGTCGAATCCGTCGAGCGCGCCTATGTTGCCACCGGCCTCACCGATAGCGGCGCAGAGCTGGCCGAGTGTGCCTGGCACATTGTCAAGCTGGCAGTCGAGAGCAATTGAAAAAGCGGCGGAAGGAAGTATTGGCATAGGGAATACCGAGGATACGCCATTTCGACAGGAATCTGGCAGGTAGATAGGTGAACCGCCACCTAAAACATAGGGACCATAGACGCAAACACTGGCTCCAATAAGGTGAGGGAATGGCTTTTGCACGCAAGAAGAACGCGCTCTCCCCTGTCGACCCAGTCGAGATTGTCACCACCATTTACAGAGGCCTCTTGGGCAGAGAGCCTGACGAAATGGGACTACCCAATTTTGTTGAACTCTATGAATCCCAGGGACTGCAAAAAGTCTTGGAAGCAGTCGGTGGCAGTGAAGAGATGCGCAAGCGCGTGTCTGCAACGGACTACCGAAAGCATTGGTCTCTCTCTCAGTTCAGAGAGGTAGAGATTCTGCTCTCCCTGATGACAGCATCTGCCGCACCATCGAAAATCATTGTTGATGTCGGTGCCGCCGGAGTACATCTTTCGAACTCCATTGACCTCATCTCCAGCATCGGCTGGAAAGGGATACTGGTTGAGGCAAACCCCAAGGATGCAGAAATACTCGCAGAGGCGGTGAAGGACATTGATGCAACCGTTTTAAATTATGCAGTTTCAGACTCTGAAGGCGAAGCGACATTCTTTCTCGGCAAGCATCCTCACCACTCTTCACTGAAATCTGAGATGACTTCATGGTGGGGCCCCATCAGCGGAGAGATCACCGTCACCAAACGCAGACTCCCAAATATTCTGAAAGATCACAATGTTCCGGAAATCTTCGGTGTGCTCTCTCTCGACATTGAAGGAGTCGAGTTTGAGGTAATCAACGACTTACTCGACAACTCCAATTATCGACCTCAGTGGATGATCATTGAATGGGGCGAAAAACTCTATGAGGCGACACTGAACGACGAGAGATTGACGGAAAAGATCCGCCACGAATACTCAATCGTTGGCGGCACCGAGGCCAACATTTTCCTGCAACACACAAGTGTTGCAGAATCGTAAATTAGTGACCTCGGCGCGAGCGCTTACGGTTGAATGGTGCCATTCGGCATTTGAGTACCGGTGAAGATTGCACCGGTCTGAACAGCACCAGTTGTAATGGCACCGAACATGAATGCGTAATCAATTGTTGCGTTCGTGAGATTTGCGCTGGTGAGATTTACAGAAGTCATGTTCGAATACATCGCCGTGATGGAGGAAAGATTCGCGCCAGCAAGGTTCGCCTGCAACAGATACGAGCTGGTCAACTTTGCACTGGTGAGATTTGTATTGACGAGAGTTGCGCCAGTCAGATTGATGTAGGACAAGTTTGCCTTAATTCCCGATGCGTTCGTGAAGTCTGCCTTAGCTGCACTTGCGCCAGTCAAATTGGCCTTACCAAGCTTGGAAGACTTCAAAATTGCGTTAGTCAGTTTTGCACCACGAAGATTTGCACCAGTGAGGTTTGCGCCGGTCAAGTCTGCGCCGGTCAAATCTGCTCGACTGAGATCAGCGCCTGCAAGATTTGCATTACGTAGTTTTGCGCTGCGCAAGTTTGCTTTAGTCAAGTTTGCTTTCGCCAAAGAAGCACCATTCAGGTTTGCTTTTTTGCACTGCGCATTTGCTTTGATGACACAACCATTAACGGTCTTGGCGGGAACACTGGTGGTTGCACCTAATCCCAAAATTGATAAAGCGGATATTGAAAGTGTTGCTATTGATGTGAACATCTAACGAAAGTACATTCAGATCAGTCATAGGTGCACGACACATTGAGATGATGTATGTCACCAAAGAACTAACACACAAGCGTGAATGCTTTGCATTTTCTTGCAACGTAAAAACTTTGTGCGTAAGTGATGTACTGTGCGATTGTGAATGCAAACGAAATTCCAATCGCCCACACACCATCAGGTGGTTATGGAGAACACTTCCCACCACTCATTCTTGGTAACTGCACAGAACCATTAGTTGATGGTGCTCCCGATCTTCGTGGCATCTGGAAAACCGTTAGTGCAACACGCGGTGGAGAACCAGTCCCCTCCGATGATCGCCTCATGTCATACACCGAACGCATCGAACAATGTGGAAACAGAATCGTTGATTGTGGCGGAGGAACCATTGCCGATGCACGAGCCGACGGTACAGAGGAAAACGGCGTG
>JBIKZT010000086.1:0-5262 GCA_044354565.1 Ilumatobacteraceae bacterium | reverse complement strand
TCACAATCGGGCCATCGGGTGGTAGGTCACCTGCATATGGTGCGCAAGCACGCACTTGCACACCGATGATTCGAATCTTCGGATTGATGTGTTTCAGTGCAAGCGCAACGCCACCTGTTAAGCCACCGCCACCGAGTGGAACGAGAACCATTGCAAGATCTGCAATGTCTTCAGCAAGTTCGAGGCCGAGCGTGGCTTGTCCTGCAACAACAATTGGATCATCATACGGATGGCAGAAATTCATACCAGTGAGTTCTGCACGTGAGCGAGCAAGTGCAACAGCATCATTCAATGTGTCACCACCTTCAGTGAGCGTGGCGCCATATGAACGAACTGATTCCATTTTCGAAAGTGATGCACCCGCAGGAACAAAAATCTCACACGGCACACCGAAGTGGCGTGCAGCAAATGCGATGGATTGTGCATGGTTACCTGCGCTACCTGCAACAACGCCCGACTGTGCGGCATTACCGAGCGAAGTGAGTTTGTTCATCGCACCGCGAATCTTGAATGAGCCTGTCCGCTGCAAATTCTCAGCCTTCAGGACGACATTGCCACCGAAACGTTCAGACAAAGTGAGCGACTCTGTAATGGGAGTTCGCTTCACGACGCCTGCGCCAGCTAGTCGTGCGGCCAGAATGGCAGCCGAATCAATAGGTGGAGTGGTCATGCAGGCTCTACCGTAGTGGGCATGCGTGCAGCACTTGTTGCGAATAGAGAAGATGTCGACCCCGGTCTTGTCGGGCGAGCATTGCGTCGACATGGTTATACGTTCACGGAGTTCTTGAGAGAAGACCACGAGGGCTGGTTGCCCGTGGAAGATTTCAATCTGGTCCTCGCGTTGGGTTCTAACTGGAGCACTTATTGGGATCATGTGGCCGGCCCGGTGCGTGCCGAACAGGAACTGCTCCGTGAGGCCATGCGACGAAACATCCCTGTGCTAGGAATCTGCTTTGGTGCCCAACAGGTTGCAGCGGTCCTTGGGGGAGAAATCACAAAAGCACAATCTCCTGAAATCGGGTGGTGCCAGGTGTTCGCTACGTCTGAGGCCGGGCCCACGGCCCCGTCGGCATTGACCTCTGGCCCCTGGATGCAGTGGCATTACGACCGATTTTCGGTCCCTTCGGGGGCAACCGTTTTGGCCGATTCACCCATTGGTCCGCAGGCCATGGTGGTGGGGCGCACATTGGCTGTCCAGTTTCACCCCGAGGCCACGGAGACAATCGTTTCCCATTGGTCGAGCGGCACCGGAGCCGAGGAACTTGATGCCACTGGTATCTCGAAAGTTGCGCTGCTGTCAGAGACAAGGTCCCAGGTGGAAGGGGCCGAGATTCGGTGCAATGAATTGGTGGACTGGTTCATCTCGACCATTGCACAAGGGCACATGGGATCGCCCACAGTCTGAGAAGTTGGGGGCATCGTGAGTGCCCGTAGTAGTTTTGGCAGTGATGTCCCCGTTCTTACGGTCCTATCTCACTGTCGTGTGGTTTGGCCTTGCCTCCTTCTTAGTCGCTGGTTTGCTGCTTGGTATCTCGGCACTCATTCGCCCGAACAAGCCCAACCCAGAAAAGTTGCTCACCTATGAAAGTGGTGTGGACCCTGTAGGCGACGGTTGGTCGCAGAGCCAGATTCGTTATTACGTCTTTGCGCTTCTGTTTGTGATTTTTGATGTTGAAGCAGTATTCATTTTTCCGTGGGCAACTCAGTTAGAGCGGTACGCGGGTTTTGGTCTCGTTGAGATGGGTGTCTTCGTCGGCATCCTCTTGCTTGGCCTTGTCTATGCGTGGCGCAAAGGCGTCTTGCGCTGGGTTTAGGAACAAGGATTTTTCTCGTATGGGTCTCGTAGATCGTGGTCGACTTGGCAAGCCACTCACTCAATTGTTCAACCTTGGTCGTTCGTACAGCTTGTGGGTATATCAATGGGGTCTGGCTTGTTGCGCAATTGAAATGGGTGCCGCATTCGGTTCTCCGCGTTATGACGTAATGAGACTCGGAGTTATTCCTTTGCCTGCTTCTCCTCGTCAAGCAGACCTTGTAGTTATTTCTGGAACAGTCACAGACAAGATGGCGCCGGCAATCAAGCGTTTGTACGAACAAATGCCCGAACCGAAATATGTGATTTCAATGGGAAGCTGTGCAAACTGCGGCGGACCATATTGGGATAGTTACTCCGTCACTAAAGGTATTGATCAGATCATTCCTGTTGATGTGTATGTCCCTGGTTGTCCTCCTCGTCCAGAAGCTTTGTTAGAAGGAATCGTTTTGTTGCAGCAACGCATCAAGAACGAAGACATGGGTGCACGTTGGCGCGGTGAAGGATTTCGCCCAATGAACATTGATGGCGAGTCAGCAGAGAGGGGAGGTGTTCCCGTTGTCGTCAACAACTGATTCCACAACCGAAGCACCTCGTGACGAGATTCGCGACGCAGAAATTGCAAGAGTCATCGCCGCACTCGATGGCGCTGTCCTTGATTCTCTTGTAAAACCAAATGACGACATATGGATCCGCGTTTCAGCAGATGCATGGGTCACAACCGGAAACACATTGAAGTCGCTCGGATATTCGTACTTCTGTTTTCTTTCTGCAATCGATTGGATGCCTTCGCCATTTGGCAAAGGCGAAGATGATCCCACTGATCCTCCAAAAGAGATCGACCCCACTGTGAAACAGGGGTACGCAGGTGGCTCCACACGTTTCCAAGTACTTGCGCGCGTCATGCAGCCGTTCTCAAGCCTCGGTATCAACATCAAGGTTGATGTTGACGACGCAGCGATGGCAATTGATTCATGGAGCGGTGTCTACGCGGGTGCAAATTGGCACGAGCGCGAAACACACGAAATGTTTGGCATTGGTTTCAACGGACATCCAGACCTTCGCAACATGTATCTCCCTACAGATTTTGAAGGGCATCCATTACGTAAAGATTTTCCATTGCTTGCGCGCATTGTGAAGCCATGGCCCGGAATTGTTGACGTCGAACCGCTTCCAGGTGGCGACGATGAAGAGGAAGGCGAAGCATCATGAGTTTGCTCGGAGACCGCCAACAGTTGGCCTACATCGCATCGCAAGCAGCAGATGCACGCGTCAACGTAGAACTTGAAACCGAGGGAATGACCCTCAACATCGGACCGCAGCACCCTGCGACTCACGGAACACTTCGTATCATCGCTCGACTCGACGGCGAACAAGTTATTTGGGCAGAGCCATCTGCTGGATACATGCATCGTGGTTACGAGAAGCTCACCGAGGTTCGCACCTACCCACAGGTCACTGCATTGGTAAACCGCATCGACTGGTTGGGTTCATTCGCAAACGAAGTGCCATTTATTTTGGCAGCAGAAAAGTTGATGGGAGTAGAGGCTCCATCACGCGCTCAACACATTCGCACCATTCTTTTTGAATTGTCTCGCATCGCAAACGTTTCATTGTTCCTTGGTGACCTTGGTGTGCAGTTGGGTGCAGTAACTCCTGTGTTCTTCGCATTCCGTGATCGTGAATATGTACTGAACCTCATTGAGGCAGCAACTGGTGGACGTTTCCACCCGAACTTCGATCGCATTGGCGGATTGAAGGAAGACTTGCCAGCAGGTTTCATTGACGAGACTCGCAACGTCATGAAGAAGTTGCGTACATTCTGCGATCAGATTGAAGACTTGTTGTTTGGCAACGAAATCTTCCAGTCACGTACACGTGGCATTGGTGTAATTCCGAAAGATGTTGCATTGCAGTACGGCATGTCCGGTGCAAACTTGCGCGCAAGTGGTGTCGATTGGGATCTTCGCCGCGACCAAAACCTTCCGATGGCATGGAACAAAGTTGATTGGAAAGTCATTACGCATCCCGACGGCGACTCGTTCGCACGTTGCTGGGTTCGCTTGCAAGAAGTGCGCGAATCCACTCGCATCGTTGATCAACTTCTCGACACCATTCCAGCCGGACCTGTCATGGCAAAGGTTCCCAAAATCATCAAGGTGCCTGAAGGCGAAGCATGGGTCTCAACCGAAAATCCACTCGGCGAGATGGGCTACTACGTGGTGTCACAAGGTGACATGGGCCCATTCCGTGTGAAGATTCGCAGTGCGTCGTTCAACAACATTTCTATTGTGCCGTGGCTATTGAAGGGTGTTTATGTCCCAGACATCATCACCATCTTGGCGTCGTTGTATTTCATTCTCGGAGACATTGATCGCTGATGAACGCTGCTGTACTTTCCGCTGACCTTGCCTACTGGGCACAGTCATTGCTGCGCGTTCTCGGCGGCCTTGTGGCAGTCCTGTTGCCAGCAGGAACCATCGTGTACCTCTTCTTGTTCAAGATGATGTCGTTTATGCAGTCTCGTCTTGGTCCAATGGAAGCTGGTCCATACGGCTCGATGCAGTTGTTTGCTGAAGTTGGCAAGTGGTTGCAGAAAGAAGACATCTACCCTGCACGGGCAGACAAGTTCCTTTTCAAGATTGCGCCGCTCATTGTTTTGGCTAGCACCTTCTTATTAGTAGCGGTAGTGCCGTTCGGACCAGATGCATGGTTCACCGATTTTGAAGCAGGCGTCTTCTACATGCTCGCCGTTTCATCTGTTTCAGTTCTTGGCATTTTGATTGCTGGTTGGTCAAGTGCCAACAAGTACTCACTGCTTGGTGGTCTGCGTGCTGCCGGTCAGTTGATTGCTTATGAACTTCCCATGGTGCTCGCAGTTGTTGGCGTTGTCATTCAGGCCGGAACTATGAACATGCAAGGCATTGTTGTCGCACAAAATGCAGGCTCAATGTTTGGGTGGGATGGACTCGGCAACCCATACATCCTGACGCAGTTCGTTGGTTTTGTGATTTTCATGATTGCCGTGCAAGCAGAACTCACACAAACGCCGTTCGACATGCCGATTGCCGAGTCTGAACTCGTGTCTGGTTACATGACCGAGTACTCAGGCTTCCGCTTCCTTATTTTCTTCATTGGTGAATTCGCAACTGCTGGCGTGTTCTCCATGATTGCTTCTGTTCTCTTCCTCGGCGGTTGGGCTGTTCCATTCTCTTGGTTCGGTTGGACCAACTTGAATGACATCGACAACTGGATGAATGTGGCCGGACCACTCATCTTGTTCACCAAGATGGTTGTGTTGTCTTTCATCATCATGTGGGTGCGTTTCTCTTTCCCACGTTTCCGTGAAGACCAGTTGCAGCGCTTCGCATGGAAAGTGCTGATTCCAGTTTCACTTGTCAACATCATGCTGACGGCAATTTTCAAGGTGGCATTCTGATGGCTAAGCC
>JBIKZT010000085.1:0-5331 GCA_044354565.1 Ilumatobacteraceae bacterium | reverse complement strand
ATTTCATAGTTCTTGAGTGGTCTGCCTTACCCTCCAAAGCCAAGTAGGTTGCAGGTGTGATTGTTGTAGAGAATCTCACGAAGTCATACGGGTCTAAGAAGGCAGTTGACTCGCTTTCATTCTCGGTGGCGCCTGGTCGAGTAACTGGTTTCCTGGGGCCCAATGGTTCTGGCAAAAGCACCACTATGCGATGCATGTTGGGTCTCGATCGCCCCGACACTGGCCATGTTTTGTTCGATGGCAAGGCGTATACAGAGTTTGAACGCCCCCTCACTCAAGTGGGTTCGTTGCTCGACGCAGGAGATGCCCATAAAGGAAGAACTGCGCGCAATCATTTGCGTTGGATCGCATTAACGCATGACATTTCAGTGCAGCGCGTTGATCAAGTTCTGCAAATGGTCGGCATGACTGAAGCAGCCAACACGCGAGTGGGCAAGTTTTCATTAGGTATGAGGCAACGCCTTGGCCTTGCTGCAGCCTTACTTGGCGATCCGCAAGTTGTCATTTTGGATGAACCAGCAAATGGTCTTGACCCCGAGGGTATTCGGTGGACAAGAGAAGTGATGCGGCATCTGGCAGATGAGGGCAAGTCTGTTCTTGTTAGTAGTCACCAGTTAGTTGAGCTATCTCTTGTTGCCGATGACTTGGTAGTCATTGGTCAGGGCTCTCTTATTTCTTCCGGGCCGATAAGCCAATTCATGACACAACATGCAAAAACATGGGTGCGTGTTGTCTCCCCGAGTATTGACGCTCTTGCAGAACTTGTTCGACTTGCAGGCGGAACAATTGAGAAGACTTCGGAGGGAGTTGATTTTCATGGCATCAGTGCAGCAGCCATTGGCGAAATCGCCGCAACGAACAATCTTGTACTGCATGAACTGTCTCCTCAGACCGGTTCACTGGAGCAGGCATTTCTCGATGCGACAGATGCATCGGTGGAATACAGAGGCGAATCCGCCACCTCAACATGGGCGGCACCGCAGCAATGATTGGTGTCTTTCGTTCTGAGTTATTCAAGTTGCGCACTACACGTGCAACAAAAGTAGTTGTTGCATGCTCAATTGCACTGCCAGCCATCATCTTCACTCTGACTTCAATGTTTGCATTCAGTAATGGGGAAGTAGGCGATTCGCTGGCTTCAATGGTGGGCAACTTTGCCCCTCTCACGGGTCTATTACTTGGTGTTGTGGGTGTGTTGTGTTCAACGCAAGAGTATTCGCAAGGCACCATTCGTATCACTCTTGTTGCAACGCCAAACCGGCAAAAGGTTTTTATTGCAAAATTTGTGACCACGTTGGTGGTCTCTGCAGCGTCTTCTATTTTGATGTTGTTGCTTTGTTTAGTGCCGTCTCAGTTAATTCTGTCGTCGCGAAACATCGACTTTGTCACCATTGATACTGATGTGCGTATCTTGTTTTCGGCAGTGATCCTTAGCATTTTCCTCTCAATACTTGGGTTGTCGCTTGGCTTGGTGTTCAAGAGTTCGCCCGGAGCAATCTCTGCCTTGCTCTTGTGGCCCACAATTCTTGAAGGAATGGTGTTTGGCCTTTTGTCATTGGCATTTGATAAGAACCTGATGAAGTTTGCTCCGGTGCAGGGCAACGGTTTTCGACTCATCGCCCGATACGCAGACGAAAGCAATTCGTGGCTTGTCTCGTTAGCAGTTTTCAGTGCTTTTGTTGCAGTGTTTGCGGTGCTAGGCGCTGTACTGTTTTCTCGGCGCGACGCTTAAGCGATTTGTTTGTCGGGACGGCTCGTGAGCCACGCCCCAATGAGCACGATGCCCATACCAAGTACTGCAAGTGCAGTTACTTTTTCGTCGCGAAACAGTAGGCCAAGAATTGTGGCTACGACTGGTGTAAAGAACACGCCAATGACACCACGTACAGCTCCAGCGCGCACCATGAGCATTCCGTACATCACGTAAGCAAAACCAGTTC
This sequence comes from Ilumatobacteraceae bacterium, assembly GCA_044354565.1. Lineage (GTDB taxonomy): Bacteria > Actinomycetota > Acidimicrobiia > Acidimicrobiales > Ilumatobacteraceae > UBA2093. The sequence continues at coordinate 3,391 of JBIKZT010000085.1, read as the reverse complement.
CGAATGCGCCGAGTACTGCAAGAGCAAAGAATGCCGCCCAGGAAAAGTGGCTGTCAAAGAATGCGGGTATTCCTAACGGCAGAGAAAACAACAAAGCAAAGAGTTCTTGCCACAACAACACGGGAAGGGTTCCGTACTTCACTTGCATTTCACGAGACATGATGCTGGTGAATGCGTAGCAACACGTGGCGGCTAGAAGAAACAGCACTCCGTGCAGGGTGGCTCCCTTGTCGTCTCCAATACTTCCAAACGAGATAAGAGCGATACCGACAAACCCGATGATGACTGCGCTCATTCGCCGAGCCGATGGCATATTGCGCGTGAGGATGGCTGCAGCAACAACAGTGGTGATAGGGATAGAGCCATTGATCATGCCGGTGATGGAGGACGAGACGGATTGTTCGGCCAGTGGATATAGATAAAAGGGAATAGTCATTGCCACAAAACCGAGCATTGCGATGCGTGGCATGTCTTTGCGATCGATGCGCTTGCGAGCAGCGGGGAAGCATGCAAGTGCCAGCGCACCAAAACCAAGCCGAGCGATAGGAACAACGCCTGTTGCCACGTGGTCGATGGCGATGGCGATGAAGAGGAATGATGCTCCCCAGGTGATTGCCACTGCTGTTGTCATTCCCCATTCGGCTGGCCCAAATTGTTGGGTGGTATCTCGGCCAAGGTTCGACGGTGTCACCCGTTCAGTCTTACCGCCCGCCCTAGGGAGTGGCGAGTTCATTTCAGTAGTCTCATAGTTAGTCACTAGGGGGTTTCAGATGGCCGATGCAGATAACCACGACACAATTGATGCTTTGCAGTGGGAACAAAGAAAGTTTCCGCCGTCTGAAGCGTTTAAGAAGAACACGTTGGTAGCTGGAACTCATTTGTATGAAGAGGCCGATCGCGATTACGAGGCCTTTTGGGCGCGACAAGCATCTGAGCTTGTTGAATGGTCACGCCCGTGGGACACCATCTGCGAATGGAATTTGCCTTTCAGTAAATGGTTCCTGGGTGGCCAGACCAACGTGTCGTACAACTGCCTCGACCGTCATGTACTTGCCGGCAAAGGCGACAAGGTCGCATTTCATTTTGAAGGTGAACCTGGTGATACGCGCACGGTTACGTATGCGCAGTTACTTGATGAAGTACAAAAGTTCGCAAATGTATTGAAAGGACTCGGTGTTGCCAAAGGCGACCGAGTCAATATTTATCTTCCGATGATTCCAGAGGCCGCAGTTGCCATGTTGGCATGTGCGCGAATCGGCGCCGCTCACTCGGTTGTATTCGGCGGCTTCTCCTCACAAGCACTTGCAGATCGCATTAATGATGCCGAAGCAAAAGTTCTGATTACTGCAGATGGTGGCTATCGCCGCGGTGAAGTGTTCGCGCTGAAGCCACAGGCTGATGAAGCAGTGGAAAATGCAAAGAGCATCACTGCAGTTGTTGTGGTGAAGCGTGGTGGCAATGCAGTTGAAATGCAAGCCGGCCGTGATCACTGGTATCACGAGTTAATGGCAACAGCCGATGCGGTGTGCCCGGCTGAACCAATGGATTCTGAGCAGTTGTTGTTCTTGTTGTACACCTCAGGCACAACAGGTAAGCCAAAGGGCATCATGCATACCACGGGTGGTTATCTCACGCATGTCACGTACACACACAAGTACGTTTTCGACCTCAATCCCGAAAAGGATATTTTCTGGTGCACGGCTGATGTCGGCTGGATCACGGGCCATAGTTACATCGTGTACGGACCATTAAGTAACGGTGCAACACAAGTGATGTACGAAGGTGTTCCCAACTATCCGGCGAATGATCGCATGTGGGAAATCATCGAGAAGTACAAAGTCACGATTTTCTATACGGCGCCCACAGCTATTCGTACCTATATGAAGTGGGGCGTGGAAGAACCAGCAAAGCATGACCTTTCATCGCTGCGATTGCTGGGCAGTGTGGGCGAACCTATTAACCCAGAAGCGTGGATGTGGTATCACGAAAACATTGGGCGTGGTAATTGCCCAATTGTTGACACGTGGTGGCAGACAGAAACAGGTGGAATCATGATTTCCCCGTTGCCTGGTGCAACAACCACAAAGCCTGGTTCGGCTACGTTCCCATTGCCCGGCATTGGTGCTGAACTTTTGGATGATGAAGGAAAGATAGTGACCCATGGTGGTGGCTATCTCACACTTACTCATCCATGGCCAGGCATGTTGCGCGGCATTTGGAAAGACCCAGAGCGTTATAAAGATGCGTATTGGTCGCGCTTTGAAGGTCGGTACTTTGCCGGTGACGGAGCCAAGTTAGATGACGATGGATATCTCTGGTTGTTGGGTCGCGTGGACGACGTGATGAACGTATCGGGCCATCGAATTTCCACAACGGAAGTAGAAAGCGCGTTGGTTTCACACCCAAGCGTCGCTGAAGCAGCAGTGGTAGGTGCAAATGATGCCACTACGGGCCAAGCGATCATCGCGTATGTCACTTTGGTGGGGGGCATGGAAGTAGATGAGCAGGTGTTGCGTAATCACGTCGCCAATGAAATTGGTGCGATTGCCAAGCCAAAGACCATTTATTTCACACCAGATCTACCAAAGACTCGCAGTGGAAAGATCATGCGTCGTTTGTTGCGCGATGTTGCTGAAGGCAGGAACCTTGGTGACACCACAACACTTGCTGATGCGAATGTGGTGAACGAACTACAGAAACGCGCCGCCGAAGCACCAAGCGAAGATTAAATTGTGAAACGCGCACTGCTCTTTTTTGGTGTTCTTGTCTGTGTTGCTTCGTGCTCAAACAGTACTGATGTCGGAGTCGAAAAAGAGACTGCAAATGCTGGACGATGTGCGCCATCCGAAGAAAATCCAACATTAGGTTTATCGGCCATCACCGACAAGTATCGAGTGCGAGTCTGGGATGACCCCGCTACATCGACATCGCGTGAGCTAGAACAAATTGGCGATGATCCTTACTCGAACAACACGGGGTATGACCTCACGGTTGTTGAGTCCGTTGCAATCTCACCAAAGGATTGCAAAATCTTTGTCGGTGCATGTTGTGAACCTGTGAGCGGCATCACCTTTTACGCAGGTGAAAACAAAGGTGAATGGCTGCAACTAATGGGGCACTTGCCGGCAATTAGTCCAGACGGCGAACTATTAGCTTTAGTCGGATACGAAGAATTGACCATTTCTTCTGTTGAAACACCAGACAAAGTTTCAACAACGATTGGGCTTCCTAAAGCCGATGTTGCAACGATGTATCAGACTGCATGGCTGAATGGTGATCAGGTAGCGGTAAGCGGGTTCACTGCCGAGGGTGCATTTGTGTGGGTTGCATCCATGAGCGAAGGAACACTTCGTCCTGCACAGTTGATCACAAATGAAGTGAACTGGGAGTC
>JBIKZT010000084.1:0-5343 GCA_044354565.1 Ilumatobacteraceae bacterium | reverse complement strand
CTAGGCGAACATATCTTTGAATGGTTCTTGCGTAACAAACGCCATGAATGGCGCGAGTACAAGACGCAAGTGACTCCTTACGAAATCAACCGCTACCTGAAGTCGTTGTAATTCTCGCTATGGCTACGTCAGACATGATTGTTGTATTTCCCGCAACACCCTCTACAGATCTTGCTCGCACGCTCGATCTTGGTGGGTATCGGTGGAAAGCAGTATCTGGTGCAGACGAAGCAACGAAGTGCGAGCCACAAGCCGGCTGGATGGGTGCGATTGTCACTTGTGACGAAGACCCAGAAGCAGCGTGGGCTTTTGTGCGTGCAATGCGTAAGCATGACAACGCCATTCAGTCTGTGATGCTGTTGGTATCCGGAGCGCAATTGGCTGAACTTGAATTGCGTGACGATTTGTTCGACGACTTCTGTCTGAACCCGTTTCATCCACGTGAATTAGAAGCACGTTTGCGTCATATGTTTTCTTCTACCGAGAGTGGCTTACGCCCAGAACTCGTGGAGCACTCTGGCTTAGTTCTGAATCTTGAGACTTACCAGGCAACTTTCAATGGCAATGTGCTCGACCTCACCTTCATGGAATACGAGTTACTGAAGTTCCTTGCTCAAAACCCAGGCAAAGTGTTCACTCGTGAAATGCTCTTGTCTCGCGTGTGGGGTTATGAGTATTACGGCGGCGCGCGCACGGTAGACGTTCATATCCGTCGCTTGCGAGCAAAGCTTGGTGAAGAACACGCCAACCTCATTCAAACCGTTCGCAGCGTTGGCTATCGATTCGGCCAATCTCGCTGGGGCTCTTAGTTTTACGCGGCGCGTACGAATGCTGTTACAGAATCGGCAATCATCTGCACAGCGATAGCAGCAAGCAACATGCCGGCTACGCGTGCAAGTAGCACTACACCTGCAGGTCGGAACACTTTCTTCACAACACCGCTAAAACGCAATGCAATTAGCGAGACCGACAACGCGCATGCAATTGCTAGAAGAACACTGAACCATTCCACCGCTCCATCGGCTTTTCCAAAGAAAACGATGGTGGCAACAATTGCTCCAGGTCCTGCCAACAATGGCGTACCAAGTGGCACCATGGCTACAGACGTGCGTTGCTCTGGCGAAGCAACTTCATAGTTATCTTCTGTGTTGCCATTGCCGTATAACAATTGCAATGCAACCAAGAGCAACAGTAAACCGCCAGCACCTTGAAGCGCTGGTACGGAGACATGTAGATAATCGAGAACTGTGCGTCCACCAATGGCAAACATGGAGATGACAAAAAAAGCGGTTCCCACGGCCATGAACGCAGCTTTGTGTCGTTCCTTTTCGGATAGACGTTGGGTAACTGCCAAGAAGATAGGAACGTTTCCAGGAGGATCAAGAATGACCAACATGGTCACGAGGACTTCACCAAATAAACGCATGCTGTGAGGCTAGATGAATTAGCGCAGTGCTTCGGCGAGCATCAGTGCTGCGAACACAAAAAAAGCGAATGAAGATGCGATTCGCACAGTCTTTGCCTGTAAACGGTCGCCCAACGCTTTGCCCACCACTATGGCTAATGCATCGGCAACAACCATGCCTGCGGTTGAGCCCGCCCATGTACCCACTAAACCTTCAGACGTAGCAAGAGTGACAGTTGCGAGCATTGTTTTATCCCCCAGCTCTGCCAAGAAAAACACTGTACCCACAGCCATGATCACATGCTTCGATGAAACCTTCGTGCTCTCTTTATCTTCTTCGGTCAGTTCATCACCACGCAGAGTCCACAGACCAAACCCGATAAAAGCAAGAGCACCAACAATGTTGATGAAGTCTGTGGGCAGAGCAGAACCCAAAGCCCCGCCAATTCCTACAGAAATCAAATGCACAATGCCTGTTGCCAAAGTAATAGCAATCAATACCGGAACTGTTTTGTAACGAGTGGCAAATGCCAAGGCCATCAATTGGCTCTTGTCACCTAACTCCGCAACAAAGATGACGCCAAAAGATAAAAGAAATGCGTGCAACATTAGATATTGATTTGTTGCATCTTGGCCGCGAGACGCGTATGGCTTGTCATCATCTCGTTCACTTTGGTGCTCACCAAGTCACCATCGCGAACAATTGCTTTCCCGTGCACGATGGTGTCACGCGCAGACGTTGGACCGCAACGCAACCATGCCTCTATTGGGTCCGCAATCGCGCCCGCAAACTGAATTCCGGTGAGATCCCAGATTGCAATGTCACCGACTTGACCAACAACAATCTGGCCAATCTCACCCAAGCGACCAAGACAACCCGCTCCACCAATAGTTGCAACTTCTAATGCCATACGTGCATCAGCAGCATCAGCACCATTCTTTAACTTTGCCAACAACATTGCTTGACGTGCTTCCAACCACAACGACGCAGAGTCTGCACTCGACGAACCATCAACACCTAAACCAACATGCACGCCTGCTGTGCGCAAATCAACAACTGGTGAAATACCTGATGCCAAAATGAGATTGGATGACGGGCAATGTGCTGCACCAATACCAGCAGAACCCAGCGCCTGAATCTCATCATGATTCGGCATCACACAATGCGCCACCCAAGTGCGATTACTCAACCAGCCCACTTCTTTCAAGTACTCAAAAGGCCTGCAACCAAATGTTGCGATAGAGAAATCATCGTCTTCAGCATTCTCTGCAAAGTGTGTGTGCAACCGCACATCGAGCTTCTCTGCAAGTTCGGCAGAACGAATCATCAAATCTTTCGTAACGCTGAATGGAGAACACGGCGCCAAAGCAACGCGTGTCATCGCACCAAACGAACGATCATGATGACGCTCAACAGCTACTTGTGACAGCGCAAGAATTTCATCGTCTTCCTGCACGACATCATCGGGCGGCAATCCACCATCTTTTTGCGACAACGACATAGAACCGCGCGTTGGATGAAAGCGAATACCTAAATCTTTTGCGGCTGCAATTTCAGCAGACAATAAATCTCCACCATTGCGTGGGTGTAAATACAAATGGTCGGTGCTTGTGGTGCAACCACTGAGTGCAAGTTCAGCAAGGCCAATCCACGCAGAAACATGGGCTGATTCTTCATCTAATGCACGCCACAACGGATACAACGTTTGTAGCCACCCGAATAATGGCGACGATGTCATCGGCGGATACGCACGCGTCAGATTTTGATACAAGTGATGGTGCGTATTGATAAGACCTGGAGTGACTAAGCAACCGCTCGCATCAATACGCTGTGATGCTTCAGGCATTGCATCGGTAGATGCTCCAACGCCAGAAATAAGACCATTGGTAATTGCGACCCAACCTCCGGGGAGTTCTCGTCGATCCGCATCAACAGTTGCAACCAACCGAGCGTTGTATATAAGAAGGTCAGCAGTCATAGTGGTGACCTCTCGGTCTATTACTAAATATTGGTATCAAGCAATTCACTGCCCTCATGGCGAACTTCTGCATCTTTGTAGAGCAGATGTCCGAGGAGACCAGCGAGTGCTGCCGTGGAAAGTCCAACGACAATTGGAAAAGCAAGGAGGATCAGAACGAGAATGATTGCACCAGGCATGAAACTACTTCTTCTTTCGAGCAGCGGACTTCTTCGCTGACTTCTTGACGGTTTTCTTAGCAACGCTCTTCTTGGTTGCCTTATTTGCAGTGGCTTTCTTCTTCGAAGTTTTCTTCACAGCAGACTTCTTAGATGAAGACTTCTTTGCGGCTTTCTTTGCTGACTTCTTCGCGCCACCAGTAAGTGGCTTGTATGCCCATGCTTCAATCTCTACTGCTCCGCCAAATGGCAACGACGCAACACCGATAGTGCTTCGCGCTGGACGTGCATTTCCAAAACCCTTTGCGTACTGCTCATTGAATGTTGCAAATGTGTCCATGTCGGTGAGGAAACACAATGTCTTTGCAATGTCATTCACTGTTGCACCCATTGAAGCCAATTGTGCCTTCAGGTTCACGACGGCCTGAGCAGTCTGAGCAGCAACTCCGCCTGGCACCAATGCGCCATCTTTCATGCCCAATTGACCAGACACGATGATCCAGTCTCCGGCGCGAACTACAGGGGTATAAGGGGGGTGAGGTGCATTTGCCATACCCCAACCTTACGCCAGAGCACCGAGGGCATACCATTGACTCTGATGAATCTGCCCACCTCTTTCAGCCGCCGTCGATTTTTGGCCCTCTCTGCCACCGTTGGACTGGGTGGAATCGTCGCAGCATGCGGTGGGTCCTCCCCCTCTAGCGATGGTCAATGGTCTGAGTTCTCTCCAGAGACTTCGGGTGACCTACAAATTGTGAAGCGTTACCCATCCACTGGTCTTGTTGCCGGAACTGTACGTCTACCAATTTCTTTGGCCGACAAGAGTGGGGTTCTCGGTACATCCGGGAAAGTTTCTCTGCCTCAACAACTCACCGCACGAATAATCGACGCCGAAACTGGCGACGTCGTGCACGATGCAGTGGTTGCGCAACAGCATGCAGAAAATCTCTCAGTTCCGTATTGGCCCTTTGTTTTCGATGTCGCAAAAGAAGGCATCTATTTGCTGAAGCTCAACATTGCGCCAAACACGGAGAGTTCATTTCAGATTGAAGAACGAAGCAATGTGCTCACGCCGCTTGTTGGCGACCAGTTGCCGCCGTTCGATACACCAACAACGGATAACAATCGCGGCGTTGATCCCATCTGTACAAGTCCTGACGGAGCATGTCCGTTTCACGCGCAAACATTGACAGAAGCACTGAAATCTGGAAAACCAGTTGTGTATCTCATTGGCACACCTGCCTATTGCAAGACGGGAACATGTGCACCTGCGCTAGATGCGCTTATTGAAGTTGCTACTTCACTTGGTGACGCAGTCACGTTTGTTCATGCAGATGTTTACAAAGACAAATCAGCAACAGTGGCAGCACCTGCAGTGCAGGCGTACAAACTTTCGTACGAGCCAGTGCTGTACATCACAGACAAAAATGGGAAACTCATCAACCGCTTAGATGCGGTGTTTGATGTGAAAGAACTGCGCGACTCACTTGCCGCTGCAGGAATTAGCTAAACGACTTACCGCAACCGCATGAGCGCTGTGCGCTTGGGTTGGTGATTGCAAAGCCAGCCTCGTTGAGACCGTCTTTGAAGTCCAAGCTTGCACCTTCGAGCATTGGAGCAGATGCTGGGTCGACAACGACTCGCACTGATCCGAATGTGAGGGTGATGTCGTCGGAAGCAATTTCGCTATCGAAGTACATGTCGTATGAGTAGCCAGAGCATCCGCCGGACTTCACTGCGACGCGCAATGCCATTTCGGCTGCGCCTTCTGATTCAAGAAGTTGAGCGACTTTGCTTGCTG
>JBIKZT010000083.1:0-5352 GCA_044354565.1 Ilumatobacteraceae bacterium | reverse complement strand
CAGCAGCAAACGTCGTGTGCACCGCACAATGGACCGCAGTCGTTGCCGCCCCGACAACCACTTATCAATTGTCCTATGACCTTGGTGGTGGAACAGGAACAACCCCAACAACCGCCGCTAATCTTCAACAAGGCGACACCACCACAATCGCATCTGGAACCGGACTCACAAAAACCGGATTCACATTCACAGGCTGGAACTGCGACAACTCAATCGGTGCCAAAGCAGCAGGAACAACAGCAATACAACCAGCAGCAAACGTTGTGTGCACAGCCCAATGGACTGCAGTTACCACAACAACTATTGCGGTCACTACACCAACCATCGCCACTCCTACTTATCAGTTGTCGTATGAGCTTGGTGGAGGAACAGGAACAACACCAGCAACCGCCGCCAATCTTCACCAAGGCGACACCACCACAATCGCGTCCGGAACCGGACTCACAAAAACCGGATTCACATTCACAGGCTGGAACTGCGACAACTCAATCGGTGCCAAAGCAGCAGGAACAACAGCAACACAACCAGCAGCAAACGTTGTATGCACAGCCCAATGGACCGCAGTAACTGCCACTCTCAGTCCCCTACCAACGACCGGGATCAATGCCAATCTTGGTCTCCAAATCGCAATATTGGTGCTAATGGTCGGATTTGTATTGCTCCTCTTGAGTCACCGTTTTCAACGACGCTGGCTCTGAGGAAAGAGTATTTTTCTAACGCATTATCCGGCGTTCCAAAAAATGGTGTTTGGCGTTCCAAACGTTTACTGAAACCGCAGCCACTACCCCATCAATACTGGGGTTTGGAATTACGCACCAGCCTCACGGGAGCGGGGATGGTGCGAAATGTGGTGCGAAATTCGCCGACACACGCCACGTCATCTAAATCGAGGTTACTCACCATTTGGCAAGTCGGCGACGTCTGCAATGTCTCGCGGACGACCGGTTGCCAATTTGTTGGTTCGAAGATCATCCACTGAAATGAATGGAACTTGGACATTCCCAATAGGTATGTACACACGATTCTTATAAGCATCAGAAAAGTTAAGCCCAGAGGCAAAAGTCAAGATGTCAATTCGTTGAGGTTCGTGACCTAGTTGCACCATGACTTCTGGATCTTGAAAATCAGCAGCCGTGAGGCCAAGATCGCCGAAACCGAATTCTTCTATTGCTGTAATGATTCTCGACGCATTTTCTGCACCAATCCACACCCAAACGTCAAGATCCTTTGTGTACCGAGGATGGCCGTGCGCAGCTAGTGCGTATCCGCCAACAATGAGGAATTCGACCTCATGCGCGACGAATAATTCGACAAATTCTTGAAAGTCTTGGTTCAGGTTCATTAGTCCATCCGTGGTACTCGGCGCGCAACTCTTCTACCATTGCGAGCCTCTCAGTTACGGGGCGCGTTACCCAATATTTCCAGGCAGAATCGTCGTCACCTTTACGCTTCCGCGTTACGACTTTCTGGATGGAATTCATCCCTTGCATTGTACCCGACAGCTGACCTCAGCTCTGTTGGGATTCACGAATCTGAACTGGATTTCCTTAACAAATGCGTTCCAAGAAACGGCGATTCGCGTTCCAAACGTTCACTGAAACCCCGCCCGCTACCCCATCAATACTGAGGTTCGGAATTACGCACCAGCCCCACGGGAGCGGGGAAGGTCCGAAATGTGGTGCGAAATTCGCCGCCACACCTTGCATCATCTCCCTTCGGGCAAGTGGAGTGAACTCAGACTCGACATCACTCTGTAGTGACCAACATACTGAGATTTGTTAGTTCATCAATGAGGCGACAAAGAGGCACGCCACAATGACAAACGCAACGCCATTGAGTGCTGCGCCGGGTGGAGTCCTTGTAGATGTAACGGCCATAACGCGACTAGCAACAAATCGCATCACGGGTTCAAGCGCCAGCGTGAGCAGGATCAACGGAGTGAGCCCTGGATAGCGAAAAAACAGCACACCAAGAAGCGCGCCAAGAATTAGCTGTATCGCTCCCCATTGATGGAACATCGCAATGATGTTATTTCCACCTTCCACAGAGGTGTCTATGCCCGCAATGCGCTGAGCTCCACCATCTGATGCAAACAAATGAATACAACTGCGCACAACAACCAGCAACAAAAGCAATACCGCGACAATCCGAACGAATTGGAACCCTTCGAAAATTGAAGGATCCGTTGGAAATAGTTTATTGAAATCTATGTTCATGATTTTCTCCCTGTCACAAGGTACGCCAAAGGCCCTAATAAGTTCTGTAATGTGCTCTATTCCCCTCCCTTCTACGAATGAGTAATCTCTTATTTGTGACATTGATGTCACAAATAAGAGGTAGACATGAACATGAAACAGAAACTTGACGATGTACTGACGGCGGGCGTAAAGAATGGCCACGCACCTGGCGTCGTTGCAGCCATGGTTGACAAAAATGGGTTGACTTACATTGGCTCAGCCGGTGAACGAACATTCGGTACAGGCGATGTCATGACCACGGACACTGTGGGCGCCATAGCGTCAATGACCAAAGCAATAACCGGCGCAGCTGTGATGCAGTTAGTTGAGCAGGGTCGCCTTGATCTTGATGCACCTGCAGAAACGTATTGCGCCGAGATGGCGACGCCACAGGTGCTTGAGGGCTTTGATGATGCTGGACAGCCAATCTTGCGAGATGCTCGATCGAAGGTCACATTACGCAATCTATTGACGCACACGTCCGGCTATGCATATGACTTCACGGACCCTAATCTCGACAAGTGGTTTGAAGCGACTAATGCGCCGCGAATATCCACAGGCCGTGTTGCATCACTTGACACTCCTCTGATGTTTGACCCAGGAACGAGATGGTTTTACGGAATCGGCATTGATTGGGCCGGAATAATTCTCGAGCGTGTTACAAAATCAAAACTTGGTGATTACTTCGCCGAACATCTCTTAGAACCATTGGGAATGATTGACACCGGATTCAGCTGTACTCCAAACATGTTGGAGCGAAAAGCATCTATGCATCTCCGCACACCAGATTCTTCTTTTATGTCATTTCAAATGCCACGAGCTGAGACTTCCGAGTTTGACAGTGGTGGCGGCGGTTTGTTCTCAACAATGAGCGACTACACGCGATTCATGCGCATGATCCTTAATGACGGAGAACTTGACGGTACACGGGTACTTGGCGCAGAAACCGTTGCTCAAATGGCGACTAACCAAATGGGTGATATACGCGTCACCGGATTGAAGTCTGCAAATCCTGCATTTTTCAGTGATGCAGATTTTTACCCAGGCATTCCCAAGTCGTGGGGCTTGACATTCTTGATCAACGAAGAACCACTACCAAACGGATGTCCTGCTGGTGCACTCACTTGGGCGGGCGCGTTCAACAGTTACTTCTGGATCGACAAGGCAACCGGCGTTGCAGGTTGCTATATGAGCCAGATGCTTCCGTTCTTTGACGCGGGAACGTCCGGCCTTTTCTTTGACTTCCAAACAGCTGCGTATTCGTCCTAATTTAAATGAATCACGACGTTGCAGATTCTTAAAAGCTTCTGCTTTCGTTACGCAATTGCGTTAGTCATGACAGCTTGCCCAAGCATCCGAAGATTTGGATGAGCATCTGCGATGACGTTACGTGTTTCTTCCCACCATCCATTAGCTCGGACTGCGGACATGAAAGATACCCAAACTTCTAGTGAATCAAAGTCGAGGACATAGTGCCTACGAGTCACGTCGCCACCGGCCATGGGCTCTAGAAGTCTCGGATTCTTTGCCCCAAGAGACACATGAAGAGCTGCTGCGGTGCGTGACCCTTCGGTCAGCAGGATTAGCGCGGCGGGAGTTCCCTCCCAGGTTGTGATAACTGAAATTGTCATATTGTTTTCCTTAATAAATCGCGCTCAGGACGAACACGATGGTTGCAGCAGTGATAGCGAGAATATAGATCTGATACACAATCCATGGCTGCTTTGATTCGCTTGTACCAAGAGCTGTTGCCTTTTCTGCAGCAGTTAGATCTTTGGCATCGTTCTGAAATGCAAGTAGCGCATTGCTCGTGAAAATCCACGCGGTCACAGATGTCATAATCGCAATAAATGCGACCAATCGCTTGGTGCTATCTGATGCCATTGCAATATCTGCAAACACAATGATCGCAACGATGGCGACTGTGGCGACCTGATGCAACGCACCAAGGGCCATATTCAGCCGAGCAGTTGCGCTTTGGCGATTCTTAAATTCTTCCATGATTGTTTTCTTTCTCTTTATGTTGTTGTGAGAGTGATGACTTGACAACTTTGATCAAGTTGGCGAGAAAGTAACAGACCTACCTTGTGGTCACATTGTGAAATCGGCTTACCAGCCGTCGGTCACCAGTTCGTGTTCGCCCACGACCGACATGTCATGTCTCGGCACTATGTGAAACGCTTCTCCGGGGCCATAACTCGTGAGACAGCCGTTCGCATCCAAAATCTCAAATTGTCCAGATACAACATGTCCAATATGAGTCATTTCACACAAAGGTTCGCCAATGGACGGCCCAATCTCTACGGACCACTTCCAGCCAGGTGGAAAGACCCATCGTTCCTGTTGAGTACGCGTGACTGAGTAAGACGTTGTTTTCGTCGTGCCGAATTTTGACTCGGCATCCGACAGATCATTTCCTGTAATCAACATGTCTGGCAACATTTCCTTGAACCAGTCCTCCAGTTCATGAAAATCATCAACTCCGAGGTCTTGCTGAATCCGCTCTTTAAAACTCTCCATTGCAACGTGGGCTGAGAGCACATCGCCAAGAGAACAATATGCTCGAACTGCCTTTTGTAATGCTGGCTGTGAATACGGAGAAATGTGAAGAAGTTCCTTAGCCATTCCCAAGCTTGCATTCATGTCCCCCATTTGATGCCAAACATCTGTAAGCACAACGAGAGACCGCTCTAACTCACCTCTTTGACGATCACGAATCTCGTCCAGCCACATTCTGTCTATGCCCGGAAGTGTCTCTAGTTGCAATATTTCATGAGCAAATGTTGCTCGTTGCAGAGCCTCTGGAAAATCGTGTTTCTTAAAAGCGGCTTCAGCAATTTCAAGCGCAACAACACCTGAATGAAGGTCAATGTGCGCTCCAGATGGCCATTGAATTTCTACGTTTCCATGGTTTGACGTCAGAATCGTTTTCCCATCTAAACCAATCTCGGTAAGACCTTTACGAAGACGACTACACGTTGCATTCAAAACTGATTCAACCGACTCAGGAATACGTTCTTCCCACAATGCATCAATAAGAGCGTCTCGCGATATGGGCCCATTAGTGAATGACAATCGCACCAAAATCATTCGACCAAGCGCGCCCGCCATAGCT
>JBIKZT010000082.1:0-5356 GCA_044354565.1 Ilumatobacteraceae bacterium | reverse complement strand
GCACGTAGTGCGTCAGAAGTGGTCACTTGATCCCAAGTTCATCCATTGCGTGTTGCTTGAGCCTCTTGTAATCCACTTTGCCATTTGGTGCGCGACCAATTGTAGAAATGACAACCACATTTCGTGGCGCCTTGTATGCGGCCAATCGGGTCTTTACATGCGCAGATAATTCATCAAGGGTGGGTTCAAAGCCAGGCTCTGCTTCCACAACAGCACAAATGGTTTCCATGAAGCGCTTGTCGGGAATACCGACCGCAACTGCATCTCGTACCGACTCATGTGTCTTCAATACTTCTTCGACTTCTTCAGGGAAGACTTTTTCTCCGCCGGTATTGATACAGACAGAGCCACGACCAAGAAGATGCAAAGTTCCGTCTTCGTTTACTTCTGCCCAGTCACCAGGAACTGTCCAACGCCGACCCTCAAACATGCGAAATGTTTGTGCAGACTTCACTTCGTCTTTGTAATAGCCAACGGGAATCGCCCCGCCCACCGCTACAAGACCGCGTTCACCTGAACCTGGCTGCACCCGCTCGCCTTCCTCTGTAAACACGACACAGTTTGGACCAAGTGCAAACTGTGCGGTCTTTGGCGCAGCACCTTTGGCAGCTACCGACATTCCCATACCTACAGCTTCGGATGAACCAAAACTGTCAGTAATGAACATTTGTGGAATGTGCTCAAGCAACGCGTTCTTGTTCTCTTGACTCCACATAACACCAGATGAACCCATCTGCACGACACTTGATAAATTCCAGCGCCCAACATTCTCATCGAGCGATTCGAGCATCGGGCCAGCAAAAGCCTGGCCCACAATTACAATGGAATTCACCTGATCTCTTTCAACCGTGTCCCATAACTTTGCAGGGTCAAAGTTTCTATTAGGCATGGTGATGATGCATCCGCCAAGCGCCAGTGTGATGAATGCAGAGAATTGACCGGTGCCATGCATTAGCGGGCAAGCCACGAGTGCTCGGTTTGATACCCATCCAGGCTGAATGCGAGCGATGATTTCGTCAACCGATTCAGCAGGCGCAACACCAGAGATTGCATTTCCGCCACGACCCAGAACTGCAAGCAAGTCCTCTTGTCTCCACATCACGCCTTTTGGCATTCCTGTAGTGCCGCCGGTGTAAAGAAACAACATGTCGTCTTCAGACAATGGTTTACTTGGCACAACGTCAGCCACATCTTTCGATACCACGTCGTTGTAGTTCAATGCCCACTCTGGAAGGGCAGCACCAGATTCATCTGACACCATGTACCACCGCTTTACCTTCGGCAAACGGTCACGAACTTGTGCACACAAATCTGCGAATACTGCATGGAACACCACTGCTTCTGCATCGGAGTTGTCAAACAAATACAGAATCTCTTCAGGCCCATATCTGTAGTTGGTATTCACTGGCACGTACCCGCCTAAGAAAGATCCAAATGTGGTCTCTAGGTATTCCGGGCAGTTGAACAAATAATGCGCAACCTTTGCTTGATGGCTGAGTCCAGCCTGCTTCATGTCGTGTGCGAGCGCATTTGCTCGACGATGAAAATCACCCCACGAATAAACCGTGTCACCAAATATCTGCGCTGGCCTCTGTGGATCTGCTGCCGCAATCCCCTTCCACATGAGTCCGTAGTTCCAAACAGTCATTTCAAGCCCCCTTGAGCACACAGGTGTGTACAAGAAATACCGTAGCAAGCCCCACAAGGCCCCAGCACAGTCATGTTGTAAGTGGAAGAAAGCAGCGATACTTTGTGCATGTTCCAGCGGGCGGAGTTGGAGCCACCTACTGTTGCTCTATGTACAGATTGAGCAAAGCCGACGTTGAGTCTCTTCTCCAGTCGTACGATGCCGATCCCACCGGAAGCCTGACGCGAGCGCTTTCAGTTGTACTGGGAAAAAACTTGACCAACTGGCAAGAGGCCGTAGAACAACTGCCGAGCGATGATTTCAATATCTCTGCACTCGTAGAAGAAGAAACAGTTCAACTTGACGCTCTGGTCAAGCGCTTAGTTGAGAATCGAACTTTATAGAAGCGAGAACGAATCGTTCTCTAAACCCTGAAGCACGTGACGCGTACCCATTGCCTCAAACATCTTGTCGCCGCGGTCGGTGCGCCCCACAATCTGTGAAGCGATGACTGCCATAATGACGCCCGAAATTGCCTCGCGCCTGTAGTGATTACGTATCCATTCATGGTCTATTTCATGACCATACGATTCCAGCCCAGCAATGTACAGATCGACCAGTTCCCATTCATGCGCGCGTCGGTCTTCTGGCAATAATCCAGCGCCGATGAAATAAGCAAGGTCGGCAACACCGTTACCGTGACCAGGTGTTTGCCAATCCACAACAGCACAAGCAACTCCCCCGGCTGGGGTGGCAAACAATAAGTTGTCGAGGCGATAGTCGCCATGAGTGACTGTGAACGGCTCGTCCTTGGCATTCACATAGCGAGTCATCATCGTTCCGAGTGTCTCAATGAATGCAATTCCTTCTTCACCGCATTCGCGTCGAATGGCTTCGCCATGAACCGCCAAGAAGCCGGGCTTCACCATGGCATACAGTCCCTCAAGTCGGGCCGCATCGTCTGCATCGCGGCGTTGTAACCAGTCAATTTTCGAAAGCGATGCATCACCCCAGCGCGGTCCATGCAATTTGCTGAGTTCCGTCACCGAAATGCGAGCCTCATCAATTCCACATCCACGAATCTGGTCGCCTTGTTCACAAGGAGTCATGTCTTCAAGCACGATGGCAATGTCTCCTGCCTCTTCGTGCCAGTCGGCAAAGTAACAGTGTGGTTTGCGAACATCGAGAGTGTTTGCAATCTCGTTGTAGAACTTCACTTCGCGCTCGTAATTGCGAAGTGAGATTCCTGTTGCACGGCTGATGGGATCAGGCGATGCAAGTTTGACTACAACTGAGGCTGGAACGTTTGCGTCGTCCGACTGCAGTGAGTACCGCAGGTTCATCCCCACTTGGCCTTCACCAATACGCTTAGGCTCACTCGCCATCACAGGCGCGCCAAATACCTCTTTCCAAAAGTCTGCATCAATGGTTTGTTCGTTGTATTCCTTGTGTCCCACGACACTTACGGTAGCCCCCAGCACACCTTCCGATAGCGTTCAAGACGATGATTCGTCGCCTTCTCACCCCGCGCTGGATTGTGGTTCACCTCGGCGTTCTTGCTCTCATTGTTCTCATGGTGAATCTGGCTTTCTGGCAACTATCACGTCTAGATCAGAAAAAGTCCTTCAACGCCACACTCACAGCGCACTCGAATGAACCAGTAGAGAACATCGAAAACATTGTCTCGACTAGTTCGGACATCGAGTCCATCGAGTGGCGCCGAGTGCAACTCAGCGGCTCCTACATGACAGACAAAATTGTCACGGTCATCAATCGTTCTCAAAATGGAACTGCCGGATACGACGTTCTCGTTCCATTTCGCACTACCAACAATGAAACTTTCCTCATCAACAGAGGCTTCATGCAGCTGTCTATGCCGCTTCCCACTCTGCCAACAACGCCACTAAAAGTGCTGGGCTACATACGCGATTCCCAATCGCGCGGCACTCTTGGCGCAATCGATTCAACTGATACCGCTGTGCGCGAGTTTCAACGTTTCGACATACCCCTTATTGCCGAACGGTTAGGTGTAGAGACTCAACCATTATTCATTCAATTGCGAGATGAAGTGCCGAAACCTACTCAAGCGTGGCCAGCGCCTGTGGCATTACCAGACCTCAATGAAGGCACGCATTTGTCGTATGCAGTGCAGTGGTTTTTCTTTGCACTCACTGCTCTCGTTGCATGGGTTGTGGTTGTACGGCGCAAGATGCGAGAAGTTACTGAGCCTTCTGCTCCATCGCATACATCCGCCTGAATTGTTCCACTACATCTGGACTTTTGTGCGCACCGCTCAAGGTTCTGTACACCGTGTCGACATTTACTGCTAGTCGACCAAACTCGCCCCATTCAGCGAAACCATTCAGAGCAATATCTCTGGCTGCATCCCAGGCATCCATTCCCCCGTTGAAACGCTCGGTAGCTTCGTCTTGCACGTAGGCCAAGTAATCACGGATAGCTGTAACACCGGCTTTGTCTGTGAGTGGTCCATGTCCGGGAACAATGTGCTCAACATCGGATGAGCAAATGAGATCACACGCCGCGATCCAGTTGTCGAGCGGGCCTGCCCACACAATGGGAGTACCACCAATAAACAAAATGTCACCGGTGTACACAGTGCGAGCATCGGGCACAAACACCAAAGTGTCACCCGCCGTGTGCGCGGGGCCAACTTCCACCAATTCCACCACTCGGCCACCCACTGTTACAGAATGTTTGCCAGTAAAAGTCTTGGTGGGCAAAGTTGGTTCGATTCCTTCAAAATCAAATTCGCCGAAGAAATGCCTAAACAGATCGCCAACATCACCAGGTGCACTATTGAGAGCGGCCAACATTGCTGGCGGCACTTCCGACATCTCGTGTGCAGTCGCGGCAGAAGCAATGATCTCTTTCCCTGCTAGCAATTGATTGCCGTAGCAGTGATCACCATTCGCATGCGTGTTCACAACAGTCGAGATTGGGGCCTTCTCCGTCGCGTGCGCCATCTTGTCGAGCATTTTCTGAGTGATCTTCAGATCAAACAACGTGTCAACCAACAACGATGCACCGTCTCCCACAATGAGACCCGCATTGGACCAGCCCCAACCGCCGTCAGGCTGCAAGTACGCATGACAACCGTTACTCAACTCATGTAATCCCAGTGTGTAACTCATGCCAATTTCTCCCCTAATGAACGACCGATTCGCGTTGCTTCTATTGTGACAGATGCAGCGGGAGTCTCCGACGGAACCGTTGGCAACCCGGACGCATCCGCAATGGTGACATTGGTAAATCCACGCAATCCACCATCGGCATCAATCGCAGAAGAGCACGACGACGAAGCATGAGAGACAAATGAGAGATGACCTCTTATCCATTGATCAAGTTCAACCCCTCCCAATCCCTCTAGGTCTTGAAGGTGCGCACCCCGATCATCCACCACAATGCTTCTCGTTGTGCGCTGAACACTAGGTGAATGACAAATTCGAACAAGTTCTCGCACAGATTCTCTCATCCCATCTATATCTGCTTGCGTGGACAACATGTTCATGCTCACGGAAACTTCACCATCAAGCATCGAGATAGTGCCACGAGAGGTCGGGCTCATGAGGGAAACCGTGATCAATGCATCAGAAGAGACCTCGCGCGATACCCGTTCATAAGCCAGAACCATAAAGCGACCTCCACTATTCGTCACGCCTTTCAGATGCACCGAAGCATCAAAGACTCCGCGGTCGCTATCGACTCTGG
>JBIKZT010000004.1:0-41166 GCA_044354565.1 Ilumatobacteraceae bacterium | reverse complement strand
AACGCGTACCGACAGTCGCGTACCTCCACACAACCTCGATGCGGAAGCATCGTTGTTGGGTGCAATGTTGCTCAACGAAGAGCCCATTGGTCTTGCAAGTGAAAAGCAATTAGTTCCTGAAGACTTCTACAAGCCCGCACACGGACACGTGTATGCAGCAATCCGTTCGCTCACTGCAGCAGCTGAAGCAGTCGACGTGGTCACGGTTGCAGATGAGTTGCGCAAAAGTAACTTGCTCGACGAATTAGGTGGACTTGGTTTTCTTCAAGATTTACAAAATGCCACACCATCCATCAGTAGCGCTGGCCGTTATATCACCATTGTTCGCGACACTTCTATTTTGCGCCGGCTCATCAAGGGTGCAAGTGAGATAGCAGACATTGGGTATTCAGCGCCTGCCGATATCAAGATCGCAATCGATAAAGCAGAACAAATAGTTTTCGACATCGGCGATGAACAGATCACTGATTCCTTACAAAAACTGCACGACCTCACCGGCATTGTTATTCCAATTCTTGAAAGTCGTTATGACTCAAAGTCGGAAATTACCGGTGTACGCAGTGGTTACACCAAACTTGACAAGTTATTGTCGGGCTTTCAGCCAGGAACATTAAACATTGTCGGTGCTCGACCAGCCATGGGTAAGAGTGCTTTTGCACTTGGTATGGCGGTAACAGCTGCACGCACCACAAACCAGCCGGTGCTGTTTTTCTCTTTGGAAATGTCCAACACAGAATTGACGCAACGTATTTTGTCGGCAGAAGCGCAAGTGGATTCTGAACGATTGCGTACCGGCAACTTGCAAGATGCCGACTGGACAAAGATTACGAACGCAATTCATCGTTTAGAAATTCCTTTATACATCGATGACACGTCGCGCATTACGGTGATGCAGATTCGTCAAAAGCTTCGTCGCGTTAATGCTGCAGACGGCCCACCAGCAATGGTTGTTATTGACTATTTGCAACTCATGGGCGGCGGCGACAACGAGTCTCGTCAATTAGAAGTGGCTGAGATCAGTCGTGGGTTAAAACTTCTTGCGCGTGAATTCAAGATTCCGGTTGTTGCTCTCAGTCAGTTGAGTCGTGGTATTGAACAACGACAAGATCGTCGTCCAGTGTTGTCAGACCTTCGTGAATCTGGTGCACTTGAACAAGACGCCGACGTCGTTATGTTCTTGTATCGCGAAGAGGCCGCGAACGCAGAAGCCGGATTAAATGATCGTGGTACTGCTGAAGTGTTGGTGCAGAAGCATCGTTCTGGTCCAACCGGAAACTTGAGTCTGCTCTTCAACAAGGCATACACCCAGTTCGTTGACGACCCAGAGTGATCTAGTGAACTAACGCCTCATTTGTAGGCGGATGAATAGTTACCTTGGCATCTTTGTCCATTGGTGGTTTTTCAGACAGCATCAATGTCAATGCTTCTATTTTTTCTTCGTCTGTAAATTCACGTGTGTCGAGACAAAACTCCACCGTGTTGCCATCTGGGTCTGCTGTGTAGATGCTCACGCAAAACTCGTGATCTACTTCTGCCACCATGTGTCCGTGCGCGGTCCAGTTCTTGCGGCGTTCATCAAGAAATTCCCGACTGCCCGCAAAGTATGCAAAGTGATTCACCCAACCAGGAAGTCCAACTGCCTTGTTGATGTCAGTGGGGTAGCCGTCTTTCCATTGCACATCATGAATATCCCAAAATGCGATCATGCCTTGTGAGCCGGTGTCGTAGAAAACGTGACGAGCCCAGCCATCGGGAGAACCTGGAACTGGTCCGATGATTGTCTTCACCAAAGAAAAGCCCATCACTTCTGTATAGAACTTGTGGGTGGCAGCTAGGTCTTTGGTGGCAAGTGCGACATGATGAAATCCCATGTGGTGAGTCTGCCACGCCTAACCTGAGGAGATGTTCCTCGGAGAAAACCTTCTTGCGTATTTGGTACTTGCATTGGGCGGGGCGTTAGCCGTGGGCAATATTTTGGCCCTCATCAAACCGCCACCAACCGCAAAGTCCGAAGGGGATTTGGCCAAGGCACCTGTTGCGCGAAGTGTTCTGATGGCTGCAGTTGGTGCACTTGCGGCTGCTTGGTCGTTGGCCAGTCTCATACGTTGAGAGACGCTGCGAGTACTCTCGCACCATGGCCTTTGGACAACCTGGCGGACCGCCGGCATCAGCAAAACAAGTTCGCGAATTGCTAGAGCTGCTCCACGCAGCGGGGCATTCAGATTTCAGGGACGCCCGTGGTCCATTGGGGTTCAACCAACGCCAAGCGGGGGGCAAGTTCACCCGGGACGAGGCCGATGCGTTTATTGCCCAGCTCCAAGAATGGGCCGAAATTGCCGAATCAGCAGATGCCGTACCCACCCCGGTGGTGCCGGCCCCATCAATGAAGCCAAAGGCCACAGCGGTGGAGAAATCCCTGAAATCAGTGCCAACCGAGGTTTTGGCGGCTGAATTACAGAGCCGAGGCTGGGTTGTTCTCGAACCCTAATTGAACAAAAATCACAAATAACTAATTATCCACAGGTAGCCCTATCATAAATAGGTGATGTTGTGGATATCCAAAGCACTCGTTGACGAAGTGTCGAGCCCCCTTGGGGTTGGCGCATGAGCCGTCGTCTGCGCAAGTTTGGTAGCACCTTATTAATAGGTGTCCTCGCGTTATCTGCGATGAACCTATTTCTCACACCAAACCGCGTGTGGGCTCAGGGTCCTGGATCATTAGAGACCACATTTAACTCTGCGGTTGGTACTTCTTTTGGAGCAGTTAATGCTCTTGCCACCGATACCAACGGCAATATCTACGTGGGGTACGGCACAACCGTCAAAAAAATTGCCAGTAACGGAACTGTGACGTGGACGGCAAGTCCGGGCGATGAACCCTACTCACTCGCCATCGACAGCCTCAGTCGAGTCATTGTGGGAAGCCGAATAGGCGTGCGCCGAATCTCATCTACAGGAACTGTAGATGCCACCTTTAACTCGAACTCTGGAGCCACGAATCCGAGGGTGGGAGTCGGCGGAGCAAACGCCACGATCCCTTCGGTTGCTTACCAGGCGGCACAAGATCGAGTCCTTTTCCTATCGATACCCTTCAACAGCTCACGGCGACTAGGTGGATTAACCAATACCGGAATTGAAGATTCGACCTTCACCCAAAACTCTCTTACGACTACGTCAGCGGCAATGGCACTCGACAGCAACAACAACATTTATGTTGTCGGCCCATCTGGAATGGGATACCTGAAGAGATTCTCATCATCGGGCACCACCACTACAGCTGAAACTACGTTTGCCACAAACGTGTCGGGGAAACTAGATGCCGCACCAACAGCCGTTGCTACTGATAGTTCTAACAACATTTATGTAGTCGGAAACTTCACAGGCAAAGTCAAAAAGTTCTCGGCAACAGGCGTTGAGGACACGACATTCAATACAAATGCAGCAACAGCTGCGCTTCCTAATGGCGCGCTCACAGTTGCAGTTCAAAGTGACGGCAAAGTAATTGTCGGTGGATCATTTAGCGGAAACCTGAAACGATTCAATACAAATGGCACACTTGACAGCACATTTGTATACGACAATGCAACCGGCGGCACTGTTAATGAAGCGATTGTGCTGTCCGACGGCTTTATCTTGGCCGGTACTGCCAGCACACCATTCGTTAAAAAGGTGTACTCAGTTTTCCTCGCGCCGAACACTCCTGGCACACCTACTGCGGTAGCAGGCGATGCGCGAGCGACGGTTACTGCCACGGCACCCACATCTGGGGTCACACCGAGTGGCTACCTAGTCACCACTGTGGAAGACAACAGCAAGACATGCACGATTACAGGAGCATCGGGGAGTTGTACCGTCACTGGACTTCTAAATGGATCGAGCTACACCTTTACGTCTGTTGCACTGAATGGCGATAAAACATCAACGTCGTCGTCTGCCGCTTCTTCACCTGTCACACCAATTGGTGTCCCACCGGTACTGCAGTCAGCGGCCATCGACTCTGCTGGAACAACTTTGATCTTGACCTACAACGAAGAGTTGAATAGCACAACGGCGCCCACTACCCAATTCACTGTTGTTGTTGGCGGTCAACCGGCAACTGTTTCTGCGGTAACTGTGAGTGGCTCCACAGTTCAGTTGACGATGAGTGAAGTAGTCATTCAAGGTCAAACTGTCACAGTTGCATACGCAGCTCCTGCGAGTACTGACTCGCCGTCCAACTTGGCGATTCAAGATGCTTTAGGCATGGATGCGTTGTCGTTTTCTACAACAAGTGTGACCAATGGTTCGTTGGTTGATCGGACAGCTCCCATATATGCGTCCGTTGCAAACACCTCAGCTGGTACAACAATCACGCTTACATATAACGAGAATCTCTCAACAACGACGGCGCTAGCGAGCGCATTCACGGTGACAAATGGTGGTGAGCCGATTGCAGTGTCTTCTGTAGCAACGGCTTCTGGCACAAAGACGGTCGTGCTCACTTTGGCGTCACCAGTAGGACAAGGAAAGGTAGTCACTGTTGCGTATGCCGCACCGACAACGGATGGAACAACGGCTAATAATGCGATTCAAGACGTAGCAGGCAATGATGCACTTTCCTTTACTGCAAAAACTTTGACGAATAGTTCCAGTGTTGACCAGACGGGACCAGTATTTAGTTGGGGAAGCCTTGGTGCTGACGGGCGCACACTGACACTCAACTATGGCGAGATTGTTCGTGATCCGCGAGCGCCCGCCAGTGCTTTTACCGTCATGGTTGATGGTTCACCAGTAACTGTGTCATCGGTTGCAGCGAATGGTAATGCATGGACAGCGATACTGACGCTTGAGTCACCTGTAGGGAGTGGCAAGGCTGTCACCGTTGCGTACAGTGCACCAACGGCTGATGCTGCTCCGACAAATGCCGCAATTCAGGACACGATAGGAAATGATGCTCTGTCGTTCTCTGCGACTTCTGTGACGAACAGTTCCGGTGTTGACCAAACGCCACCTGTGTATTCCACAAGTTCGCTTGCTGCTAACGGTTTAAGTCTGACAGTCACGTACAACGAGAATTTGCACAAAACCTCACTGCCACTTGCCGGGAGTTTCACTGTTCTGTCAAACGGTTCACCAATCTCAGTTTCCTCTGTAGCCGCGGGTCCAAATACCACAACAGGAAATAGGTCGGTAGTTCTTACGCTGGGCTCTGTTATAGGCAGTGGCAGAACTGTCACAGTCGCTTACGAAGCGCCGACTGTAAATAACGCCACGACGAACACGGCCATTCAAGACCTCACAGGTAACGATGCGCCGTCATTGACTGCAGCATCGGTGAGCAATGGTTCTACAGTCGACCAAACGTCGCCAGTCTTGAGTTCAGCGAGCCTTGCTGCGAATGGGCTCACACTTACTCTTAACTACAACGAAACCCTCCGTGATCCGCGAGCTGCGGCGAGCACTTTTACTGTTCTGGTAAATGGATCACCAGTGACAGTCTCATCAGTTGCGGCCAGTGGCTCCACATCAACAGTTGTGCTCACTCTTGCGACTGCTGTTGGAAGTGGCAAGGCTGTGACGGTTGCGTATAGCGCACCTGCAGTCGATGCGGGCACTACGAATGCTGCAATTCAAGACACGACGGGTAACGATGCCGCATCATTTTCAGCAACAACTGTCACGAACGGTTCAACTGTTGACCAGACCGGACCTGTCCTTAGTACTGCCATCCTCGGCACTAATGGCACTACCTTAACTTTGACGTACAACGAAACAATTAGGTCAACTACAGCAACTACGGATGACTTTGTGGTGACAGTAGCTGGTACTCCGGTAACTATCTCATCTGTCTCCGCACCAGGTACTAATGCAACCGTGGTCTTAACGTTGGCCTCTGCAGTGGCGAACGACAAAGTATTGACTGTTGCATATACGGCACCTACATCAAACTCTGCGATTACAAATCCTGCTGTGCAGGACACTACAGGAAACGATGCAGATTCTTTTGCGGCAAGATCAGTAACTAATAGCTCAACTGTTGACACCTTGCGCCCGACCATTTCGACAGCCACTGTTTTGTCGTCAGGAACATTGATAGATATCACCTTCAGCGAATCCATTAGTTGCACTATTTCAGAGAACTCAGCTTTCATAATCACCGTGAATGGGTCTCCGGTGACTATCTCTGGATTCAACAGAAGTTGCCCGTCAAACAAAATCACTGCCAGCTTGTCTGGTGTCACTATCACGTCAAATCAGACTGTCACAGTGTCGTACACGGCACCCGCTGATGACTCATCACCAAGTAACGCAGCAATACAAGATGCCACAGGCAATGACATGTTGTCGGTAACGGACGTCGGCGCGACCAATAATTCATCAGTAGCACCCGACTTACGTGCTCCAATATTTACGTCAGCTGTTACAAATACCGCCGGCACATTGCTAACACTGACATACGACGAAACATTAATTTCAACGACTGCTCCTGCTTCGGCGTACACGGTGACTATCGATGGTGTCGATTTTCAGCCAAGTGCGGTTGCTATCTCGGGAAACACTGTTCAACTCACAATGGGAACCGCGGTTGAATTCGGAAAAACAGTCACGGTGTCATACAACGCCCCGACGCCGAATGACCTTGCATCAAACTCAGCGGTTCAAGACTCTTCAGGAAACGATTCGATTTCTCTGAGCAACGCTGCGGTCTCCAACTTCTCTACAGCTGGACCAGACGTGACGCCCCCTACGCTCAGCACCATTTCCGCCTCTGGCACAACGGTTACTTTGACATTCAATGAAACCTTAGGTTCTGTAACTGCAGATTCGAGTAGGTACACAGTATTCGTAGGTAATGACCCCGTCACCGTTAGCGCCGCATTAGTCAGTGGTTCGACCGTCGTCTTGACTCTTGCATCGTCGGTACCCAGTGGAGAGTTGGTGTCAGTGACATATGCGGCTCCAACATCAAATTCTGTAACGAGTAACGCTGCAATTCAGGACTATGCAGGAAATGACGCTGCATCGTTTAGCGGCAACAACAGAACTACCAGTACTGCGTGGTCGTGGGTGGCTGGATCACCGTCGAACAATACAAGTTGTACTGGCAGTAGATACGCAAACTCTGAACGTCAAAGGGCGCTACCCAATGGCGTGACCTACAGTGTGGCCGTTAGTGGTCCGTATGTGTGTATGTTCGAGGCGTCTGAATCGTTGAGCCAACGTGGTGGAACTACTTCTAACTTCACGAAGACCGGACTAATTACTGACCCGGGAGCATTCATCGCCAGTCTTGAACCTGGCACCACCTCAGGTGACACGAATTGCACGTTGTACACAATGGGTACAACGTTGTCGAAGTGTCTCAATCGAGGCTTTGTCACGATGACATTTTCTGAGCCAACGTTGAATCCAGTTATCTCATTTGCGGGATGGGGTGGCGCAGACGGGGGAGCCAAATCGTGGTCGGAACTTGAATTAGTAACGCCAGATGTCTCGCTCACAATGTTGTCTGGTACAAACCTTCAAGTAGTTGGCGGCACATATGTGGGCGTCGTAGATCCTTCCCCGGGAACCCGTTGCACGAACAGCATTCCTGCAGGTTGTGGCTCTTTGCAAGTAAACGGCACGGTCACAGAAGTGAAGTTTGCTCTTAACTACAACTCGAACGGAACTGGGTGGGGTAACGAAGATCAGTGGAACATTGTTGCAAGCGTTGTTGAAGACTTTGGTCAGTTGCCAGTTGGCTATGACTCACCCGCTGCTAGCCATGTGGTTGGCCACCTCAAACTTGGTTCAGTTGTAACAGCAGACAACTTAAACGTGCTCTACGGCACGACGAACGCCGATGCTGTGAGTGCTGGCGCAGCGATACCAGCTAACGAAGATGGAGTGTCATCTTTGGCGGCACTCGGTGATGCAGATGCTGGCACTACGTATAGTCTTCCTGTTTCTTTGTCTGGTGTGGAACGAACGGCAAAGTTGTGCGGATGGATTGACTTCAACAGAGATGGCACGATGTCGCTGGCTGAACGAACGTGCGCGACGAATCCAGCGGCTGGAGCAACAAGTGCGACATTAAGTTGGACAGTGCCGTCAGACATTGTTGCGGGACTTACTTATGCTCGTATCCGACTGAGCTACGACGCAGTGCCAACTCCAACAGGGAAAGTATCTTCTGGCGAAGTTGAGGACTATTCGTTCATTATTGCATCTGACGCTATTCCGAGTGCTGTGAATGACACATCAACAAATGCGCAAGATATCAATCAGATCATCTCGCCATTGGTAAACGACAGTTTCGAAGATGGAGTTCCAGCTGATAATTCGAAACTATTCCTGTGTGGCTATGGTTCTGGTCCCTTTGTATGTGACAAAACCTCGCTCACGGTTCCGAATGAAGGTACCTATACCGTCAATAGCAATGGCACAGTGACTTTTGATCCTTTGCCAAATTACGTGGGCACCGCAACACCTGTTCAGTATCAGATTTCTGACACTCAAGATCGTGCACGGACCGCAACCATCACACCAACGGTTACTCCGTCACCAACAGCTAGTGCAGACACAACGAGTGATTATGTCAACATCACGCAGTCAAAAGATGTCTTAACGAATGATGCTCCTGGTGTCGGAGTTTTCTCTGTGCCAACTGTGAAACTGTGTGCTTCTGGCGAAACGCCCTCTTCGTGTTCAGCCACCACCGTTTCGGTAACAGGTGGTGTGTACACCTTGAACACTTCAACTGGTGTCGTTACATTCACGCCAGCAACCGACTGGGTGGGTACCGCAACACCAGTGACCTACCAGGTGGCAGACGGATCAGGCCAGGTGGCATCTTCCACCTATACGCCAACGGTGGTATCACGGCCAACAGCAGCAAACGACACTTCGTCTGATGATTACGACGTGACGCAAATCATTAGCCCGCTATTGAATGACGCTCCAGGTGGTTCACCACTTGCTCCCACAACTTTAAAACTGTGCGGAATTGATAATCCGGCGACATCAGATACCAATGAGTCCGAAAGTCCGAATAGCTGCACCAAGACCACTCTGACAATTCCTGGTGAAGGTACGTACACAGTAAATAGCGATGGCACCGTCACCTTTGACCCATTGCCAACTTTCTATGGCACAGCGTCCTCGCGGCCATATCAAATATCTGACGCCCTCGGAGAAACGGCAAGTGCAAACATCACGCCAAGCGTTGGAACGCCACCGCTTCCGATTGCACGCGCAAATACTTCGACTGGCGACTATGACGTTAACCAGACACTGTCTCCGTTAGATGGAGATACCGCTGGCTCATCGTCGTTTCCATTTGATGTATCAAGTATCAAACTCTGTGGTCTGGCAGACAACACAGCAACTCCGGCGATTCCGGCAGAGACACCAAATGGTTGTACGCAGACAACAGTGGTTGTTCCCGGTGAAGGAACGTACACACTAAATACCAGCACTGGCGAAGTTACATTCGATCCACTGCCATCTTTTACTGGCCAAGCACAGACTCCGGTGACATATCAAGTAAAAGATTCACTTGATAGGTATGTGAATTCGACTCTGACGCCCACGGTAGGTCCGCCACCGCTACCACAAGCCACGGCCGATGCGTTAACACGCGGATATGACACGAACCATATATACACGCCACTGGGTAATGACACTGCTGGTGCAACAGATTTTCCGATTGATGCATCGTCTGTGAAGTTATGTGGTCTTGCTGATGCAACAGCTACGCCACCTGTGGTTGCAGAGACTCCAAACAATTGTACGAAGACTTCGGTGACGGTTCCTGGCGAAGGTACATACACCGTCAACTCTGATGGCACTGTCACGTTTGACCCGTTACCAACGTTCACCGGCCAGGTGCAAACCCCTGTGAGATATCAGGCAAAAGATTCATTGGATCGTTTTGTGAATTCAACGATCACGCCAACTGTTGGTCCACCGCCAACACCACAAGCCACGGCCGATGTTTTGACACGTGATTACGACACAAACCACACATACACGCCACTGGGTAATGACACAGCTGGAGCGGCTGATTTCCCATTGTTGGCATCATCAGTGAAATTATGTGGTCTTGCTGATCCCTCTGCAGATCCTGTCGTGGTTGCAGAGACTCCAAACAATTGTACGAAGACTTCGGTGACGGTTCCTGGCGAAGGTACATACACGGTCAACTCTGATGGCACGGTCACGTTTGACCCGTTACCAACGTTCACTGGCCAGGTTCAAACACCTGTGCGGTATCAAGCCAACGATTCTCTTCTTAGGTATGTGAACACAACGATTGCGCCTACTGTTGGTCCACCACCAGTACCACAAGCTGCGGCTGATGCGTTGACGCGTGATTACGACACGAACCACACATACACACCACTAGGTAACGACACAGCAGGAGCGGCAGATTTCCCATTGTTGGCATCGTCTGTGAAGTTGTGTGGTCTTGCTGATGCAACGGCCACGCCACCAGTGACTGCAGAGACTCCAGATACTTGTTCTCAGTCTTCGGTGACGGTTCCTGGTGAAGGTACATACACGGTGAATAGTGATGGCACTGTCACGTTTGATCCGTTACCAACGTTCACTGGCCAGGTACAAACCCCTGTGCGGTATCAGGCCAACGATTCTCAATTTCGGTATGTGAACTCAACGATTACACCAACCGTTGGTCCGCCACCGGTACCGCAGGCCACGGCTGATGCGTTGACGCGTGATTACGATACGAACCACACATACACGCCACTTAGTAATGACACTAATGGTGCTACTGATTTCCCACTGTTGGCGTCATCAGTGAAATTGTGCGGTCTTGATCCTGCTGAAACTCCAAATAATTGCACGCAGACGTCGCTCACGGTTTCTGGCGAAGGTACGTACACCGTGAATAGTGATGGAACTGTCACGTTTGACCCGTTGCCATCGTTTACTGGCCAGGTACAAACACCTGTTAGGTATCAGGCGAAAGACTCATTGGATCGTTTTGTTAACACAACGATTACGCCAACTGTTGGTCCGCCTCCGACTCCTTTGGCATCACCTGATGCGATAACAACCGACTATGACACGAACCAGACATACACACCACTTGGTAATGACACTGCGGGTGCTACTGATTTCCCATTGTTAGCAACTTCTATGAAGTTGTGTGGTCTCGATGATCCAGCAACAATCCAAATAGATGAGGCCGAGTCCCCGAATACCTGTTCACAGACGTCGCTCACGGTCCCAGGTGAAGGTACGTACACAGTGAATAGTGATGGCACTGTCTCGTTTGATCCGTTGCCAACATTTACTGGCCCAGTGCAAACACCTGTGCGATACCAGGCAAATGATTCGCTGGATCGATATGTGAATACAACGATTACGCCAACTATTGGTTTGCCACCAATACCAACAGCATCACCTGATGCGATACGCGATTCTTATGACAAGAACCAGCCGTATTCACCACTCGCCAATGACACACCGGGCGTAGCTGATTTTCCATTGTTGGCATCATCGGTGAAATTGTGTGGTCTTGCAGATGCGGCGGCCACGCCACCTGTAGCAGCGGAAATTCCGAACGATTGTTCAAAGACATCTCTCACGGTTCCTGGCGAAGGTACATACATAGTGAACGAAGATGGCACTGTTACGTTTAATCCGTTGCCAACGTTTACGGGGACTGTTGCTACACCAGTGACATATCAGGCAAATGATTCGCTTAACCGTTTTGTTAGCGCGACCATTACTCCGAGAGTTGACCCACCAACTGCTCCAAGTGCGACGCCGGAAACACAATCGGTTTTGCCAGGAGCCACGGCAACTTATACAACGGTGATTGGTGCAAGTGGGCTTGGTGCAGGTACTGGTTTGCAGTCGGGTTCTACTAATGGTCCGTGTCTTGTAGACCCTGCGACAGACTTGTGTGGCACGTCGGTCAATATTCCCGGAGAAGGAACCTGGACCATTGACCAGATAACCGGTGTAGCCACTTTTGCGGCATCGCCATCGATTGCGTCTGGGACCAGGACCTCAGTGACATATCGCATTACAGACATTGCTGGCCAAACAGCAACGAGCACCCTGACCCCTGTAGTTCCTCCAGCACCAGAACTAGAGAACGACACTTCAACTGGTCCATATGACACAAACCAAGTGATTGACATACTCGACAATGATGATCCTGGCCATTCAAGTGCGCCACTCGTTGCATCTACTGTGAAGTTGTGTGGCATTGACCCATTACAAACACCAAATAGTTGCACGCAGACTTCTGTGACGGTTCCTGGCGAGGGTACGTACACAGTGAACCCTGATGGCACTGTGACGTTTAATCCGTTAGATACTTTTGCGGGCACTGTTACCAGGCCTGTGACATATCAAGTCGCCGACACACTCGGACAAATTGATAGTGCAACCATTACTCCGACAGTTACTCCACCGCCAATCAATGTGGTCAACGACACCAGCAGCGGTTTGTATGACACGAACCAAGTGATACCCGTATTAACAAACGACACGCCTGGTGCGCAGTGGGTTGCATCCTCAGTGAAGTTGTGTGGACTTGATCCATTGCAAACACCTAATAGTTGTGACAAAACCTCTGTGACTGTTCCTGGCGAGGGTACGTACACAGTCAACCCTGATGGCACTGTCACGTTTAATCCGTTGCCTTCGTTTACTGGGCAAGCACAAACGCCAGTGACGTATCAGGTGACAGACATTTTGGGTCGTACCGAAGATGCAACAATTACACCAACTGTTGGTCCACCGCCGTTGCCAACTGCAAGTCCTGATGCTTTAACGCGGGCGTACGACACGGATCAGACATACACGCCGCTTGGTAATGACACGCCGGGCGCTGCAGATTTCCCATTCGTTGCGTCAAGCCTCAAGTTGTGCGGAATTGACCCATTACAAACACCAAATAATTGCACACAGACTTCTCTCACGGTTCCTGGGGAAGGCACGTACACGGTGAACCCTGACGGCACTGTCACATTTGATCCTTTGCCAACGTTTGTGGGCCAGGTTGCCACATCAGTGAAGTATCAGGCCAAAGATTCTCTTGATCGTTTTGTGAATACCACGATCACTCCCACCGTTCTTCCACCACCGTTGCCAACAGCGTCTCCTGATGCAATTACCACTGATTACGACACAAACCAGACATACACACCACTTGGCAACGACACAACTGGCGCTGCTGATTTCCCATTGTTGTCATCGTCGGTGAAGTTGTGCGGTATTGATCCCGCGCAAACTCCAAACAATTGCACGCAGACATCACTCACTGTTCCAGGTGAAGGCACATACACGGTCAATGGTGATGGCACTGTCACGTTTAATCCGTTGCCAACGTTTGTTGGCCAAGTTGCGACCCCCGTGAAGTATCAGGCCAAAGACTCTCTTGACCGTTATGTGAACACCACAATTTCGCCAACGATTCTTCCACCACCGATACCAACTGCAGAACCTGATGCAATCACCGACGACTACGACAAGAACCAGACCTACACGCCGCTTGGTAATGACACGCCGGGCGCTGCAGATTTCCCATTCGTTGCGTCAAGCCTCAAGTTGTGCGGAATTGACCCATTACAAACACCAAATAATTGCACACAGACTTCTCTCACGGTTCCTGGTGAAGGTACGTACACGGTCAACCCTGATGGCACTGTCACGTTTAATCCATTGCCAACGTTTGTGGGTCAGGTTGCCACGCCTGTTACGTATCAGGCGAAGGATTCTTTGAATCGTTTTGTGGATGAGACCATTACTCCGACGATTCTTCCGCCGCCGTTGCCAACTGCACAACCTGATGCGATTACGACGGACTATGACACGAACCAGACGTATACGCCGTTAGCGAATGATCCTGCAGGCGCCACGTCATTCCCGTTGTTGGCAACGTCGGTGAAGTTGTGTGGCATTGATGACACTGCAACGGTCGGTGTCGACGAGGCCGAAATCCCAAATAACTGTACGCAGACTTCACTCACTGTCCCTGGTGAAGGTACGTACACAGTGAACCCTGATGGCACTGTCACATTCAATCCATTGCCAACGTTTGTTGGCGAGGTTGCCACGCCTGTTACGTATCAGGCGAAGGATTCTTTGAATCGTTTTGTGGATGAGACCATTACTCCGACGATTCTTCCGCCGCCATTGCCAAGGGCATTACCTGATGCGATTACGACTGACTATGACACGAACCAGACGTATACGCCGTTAGCGAATGACCCTGCAGGCGCCACAGATTTCCCACTTGTTGTCTCAAGCCTGAAGTTATGCGGCATCGACCCTGTACAAACTCCAAACAATTGCACGCAGACTTCGCTCACTGTTCCGGGTGAAGGTACGTACACAGTGAACCCTGATGGCACTGTCTCGTTTAATCCGTTGCCAACGTTTGTTGGACAGGTTGCCACATCAGTGAAATATCAGGCCAAAGACTCTCTTGACCGTTTTGTGAATACCACGATCACCCCGACGATTCTTCCGCCGCCGTTGCCAACTGCAGAACCAGATGCGATTACGACTGACTACGACACGAACCAGACATACACACCACTTGATAATGACAGAGCCGGTGCTGCTGATTTCCCATTGTTGGCATCATCGGTGAAGTTGTGCGGCGTCAGCCCTGTGCAAACTCCAAACAATTGCACGCAGACTTCACTCGCTGTCCCTGGTGAGGGTACGTACACAGTCAACCCTGATGGCACTGTCTCGTTTGATCCGTTGCCAACGTTTGTTGGTCAGGTTGCCACACCAGTGACGTATCAGGCAAAGGATTCTTTGAATCGTTTCGTGGATGAGACCATCACACCAACGATTCTTCCGCCGCCAGCGCCGACAGCAACTCCTGATGCAATCACTGACGACTACGACAAGAATCAGACCTACACGCTGCTCGCGAACGACACGCGGGGAGCGACAGATTTCCCATTGTTGGCGTCATCGGTGAAGTTGTGCGGCATTGATCCTGTGCAGACACCAAACAATTGCACGCAGACTTCGCTGATGGTTCCTGGTGAAGGTACATACACAGTGAACCCTGATGGCACTGTCACGTTTGATCCGTTGCCAACGTTTACGGGAACCGTTGCTACGCCCGTTACGTATCAAGCGAAAGATTCGTTGAATCGCTTTGTGAACACCACGATTACCCCGACTGTCACTGCGCCCGCCATCACTGTTGTTGATGACACCAAGACGGGACCGTATGACACAAACCAAACAATCGCTGTTTTGACAAACGACATCCCATCTGCACAGTGGGCTCCTTCATCGGTGAAGTTGTGCGGCCTGGCTGATACTGCTGCATCTCCACCCGTGACCGCGGAAACCCCGAATAGCTGCACGAAGTCTTCGGTGACGGTTCCTGGTGAAGGCACGTACACAGTGAACCCTGATGGCACTGTCACGTTTGATCCGTTACCAACATTTGTTGGGCCTGTTGCAACACCCGTTACGTATCAAGTCACAGACGTACTGGGCCGCACTGCAGACGCTGATATCAGACCAACTGTTTTGCCACCTCCACCACCAATTGCAACTCCAGAGACGCGCGTAGTTGTTCCAAGCGGAACTGCAGTATTTACCAATGTGATTGGCACGTCTGCTTTAGCTAGTGGTGTGCAATTACAAACCGGAGCTACTAATGGTCCATGTTTGGTCGACCCTGCTACAACTTTGTGCGGAACCACCGTAGTTATTGATGGCGAGGGGACTTGGACGATTGATCGCACAACTGGCGTTGCCACGTTTGTTGCTGAAGCCGGAATCGCCACTGGACCAAGAACTCCGGTGACATATCGCGTTACTGACTTTGCTGGCCAAACTGCAACAAGCACCTTGAGACCCATCGTGCCGCCGCCGCCGTCTGCAACCGACGACTTCTCGTCTGGCCCATTTGATACAAATCAATCATTGACACCATTTAGCAACGACTCGTTTGATTCGTTGGCGCCAGTACGAGCCACAAGCCTCAAGCTCTGTGCTGCCACAGAAACTCCAAATGGTTGCTCGCAATCCAGTGTTGTTGTACCAAATGAAGGCACATACACAGTTAATTCTGATGGCACTGTCACGTTTGATCCGTTGCCTACCTTCTTTGGTGATGCCGCTCCATTGCCGTATCAGGCTGAAGATATTTATGGTCGCTTTGTGGATGCCACTCTTAATCCATCGGTATCACGACCAAACGCACCAGTAGCGCTTCCCGAAACGAAAGTCGTATTGCCAGGAGGCACCATTTCATTCACTAATGTCATCGGCGCATCTGCATTGGCAAGCGGTGCACAATTGCAATCTGGTGCTACGAATGGTCCGTGCCTAGTCGACCCTGCTACTTCGCTGTGTGGAACAACAGTGGTGATTGATGGTGAAGGAACATGGACAATTGACCAAACAACCGGAGTTGCCACATTTGTTGCTGACCCCGAAATCACTGTTGGCACCAAGACACCAGTGACATATCGCGTCACTGACGCAGTTGGCCAAACCGCGTCGAGCACTTTGACACCAATCGTGCCGCCACCGCCAATTGCAGCAAATGATGCTCAAACCAGCCCGCTCGACATCAATCAGACATATACGCCATTGAGTAATGACTCGTTCAGTTCTCTCGCTGTTGCATCTCCGTCTACTCTCAGACTCTGCGGCGCAGGCCAGACGCCAAACAATTGCGACAAGACAACAGTTGTTGTTGCTAACGAGGGAACCTATACCGCTTACTCAGATGGCCGCGTGATTTTTGATCCGTTGCCAACGTTCACCGGTACGGCTACGCCAATCACGTACCAAGTGGCCGACATTTATGGCCGCACAGTAAATGCAACAATCACACCCACTATTCTCCCGCCGCCTATTCCTGCAGCCACGCTCGACACTGGCAAGGCAAAAGAAGGGAAAACTGTTGTATTAACTCCATGGCTGAACGACTCGGCAGGCGTCGTTGTCGCCGGCCAAACCGGAAAAGCATCTCTTGTGCCCACATCAATTCGCCTGTGTCCAATCAATACGGTTGCCGCAAAAGATGTGCTTACAACGGGTCAAGCACATCCTGCATGTACTTTGATGAAAATCAAAACTGCAGATGGCACGTACACGGTTGATCCAAAGACTGGAAAAGTTACTTTTGTGCACCGTAAAGGCTTCATAGGTGAAGTGACCCAGCCAGTTCCGTATCAGATTGCAACCGACTGGAAAATTCCATCTGGCGTGCTCACTGCAAGAAGCATGCTCATTCCGACCATCATGCCTCTGCGTACGCCGATGGTAACGATTGGTGACCGAGTGTGGCGCGATGTCAATGGAGATGGATACCAAAGCAAAGCAGACCGTGGAATTCCTGGCGTAAAGGTGACGCTTCGTACTGCATCGGGTGAAGTTGTGGTCGATATAAATGGCAGCGAAGTTGGACCTCAGTTCACTGACAAGAAAGGTAAGTACAAGTTCACGGATCTTCCTTCAGGTAGATACAAAGTGACAGTTGAGTATCCGAAAGGTTTTAAGCCAACTATTGCTAATCGCAAGGGCAGAGAGAAGAACTCTTCAACGAGGAGCGCATTGTCTCGCGAGTTAGTACTTGGTCAAAGTGACAATTCATTGGACTTTGGCATGGTGGGTCGTCGTAAACCAGGCTTGGCGCACACGACGTAAAGCCGAGTTTCATCACCTGTTGTTACCCTTGTCTACCGCAGACGGTGAAAACTTATTACTTTTAGTTGTACAATTCATCTATGAGCGAAAAACCAAATACACGGCAACAACTCATTGAAGCCACTATGGCCGCAATCGCGTATGGAGGCGAAAGTTCTGTGCGCGTGAGCGCAATTGCTACTGCAGTCGGAGTGAAGGAACCATCGGTGTATCACTTCTTCAAAAATCGTGATGCATTGGTCGAGGCCGCACAAATTGAGCGTTACCGTCTCAGCTATGCAGAGATGATGGTGCCGTTTGAGATGGCAGCTGCCATGTCGGAAACTCGAGAAGAGTTCGAGAGCGCCGTCCGAAAAGTCTTTGCGCTGGTCTACAGCCCTGAGAGAGTTCCGATTCGTTCCATTCGAGAAAATGTCATGGGTGCTGCGCAGTCCAGCGAGGTTATTGCCAAAGCTATTAACGAAATCAACCATGAAGTGGCTCTCGCTCTTGCCCGAGTGATGTCTTTTGGTCAGGAACGAGGCTGGATTTCTAAGGATGTTGATGCCCTGGCGCTTGCCTATTGGGGGATTGGTCAACTCAATGGCCGGGTCATTGCTGAGATGAACTCAGATCTTGTCAGCCTGGACGAGTGGAACAAGGTTTCTGTCGAGGCTGTCTTGGCTGTTTATCGCTACAAGGCTCCGAAATAGCCCTTCCTCATTGAATTCATCGGGGTCAGTTGGGCCTCTTTGGCTAGGGTTTGACCTATGATTCTTTCAGACAGAGACCTTCGTGCCGAGATCAACAATGGCCGCATCATTATCGAACCATTCGACGAAACTTGCGTGCAACCCAGCAGCATCGACGTGAAAGTCTCGAATCTTTTTCGTGTATTTCGTAACCACACCGCGGCGGTTCTTGATGTGAAGAAAGATCTCACCGATCTCACTGAATTGGTAGAGGTGGCCGAGGGTGAGTCATTTATGTTGCACCCAGGGGAATTCGTATTGGGTTCCACACTTGAGCGTGTTGCAGTCCCTACAGATTTGGTTGCTCGCGTAGAAGGTAAGAGCTCGCTTGGACGTCTTGGTCTTGTGATTCACTCCACTGCAGGTTTTATCGATGCTGGCTTTGACGGGCACGTCACTTTGGAGTTGGCAAATCTTGCAAACCTTCCGATCACTTTGTATCCCGGCATGAAGATTGGCCAGATCAGTTTCATCAAGATGACATCACCGGCAGAAAAGCCGTATGGCTCTGGCGCTAAAGGTTCGAAGTACCAAGGACAGCGCGGGCCAACACCGTCGCGCTATTTCGAGAACTTTCAGTAACTCATGGCGAAAGAGAT
Source organism: Ilumatobacteraceae bacterium (assembly GCA_044354565.1). Lineage (GTDB taxonomy): Bacteria > Actinomycetota > Acidimicrobiia > Acidimicrobiales > Ilumatobacteraceae > UBA2093. Next base: position 22,196 of record JBIKZT010000004.1, on the reverse strand, counting down.
TAAGCAATCGGCAAAGTTAGAGCATGTTCTCTACGACATCCGAGGGCCTGTACTAGAAGAAGCGAAACGCCTTGAAGATCAGGGCCATCGCATCATGAAGCTGAACATTGGTAATCCGTACCCGTTTGGTTTTGAAGCACCGCCAGAAATCTTGGTAGACGTCACGCGTCACTTACAAGAGTCTCAGGGTTACTCAGATTCGCAAGGCATCCGCTCTGCACGCACCGCAGTTGTGCAGCACTATCAGGATCGCGGAATCGACATCACGAATCCTGACGACATTTGGCTTGGCAATGGCGTGAGCGAATTGATTCAACTTTCACTGAACGCACTGCTCGATGAAGGCGATGAAGTTCTTATTCCTGCACCTGATTATCCGTTGTGGACTGCAAGCACCAGCCTTGCTGGCGGTAATCCCGTGCATTACCTATGTGATGAAGACGATGAATGGAATCCAAACTTGGATGACCTGCGTTCAAAAATCACAAGTCGTACACGTGCGATTGTGGTGATTAACCCCAATAACCCAACAGGTGCTGTGTATAGCAAGAAAGTGCTTCGCGAAATAGCAGATCTTGCAATTGAGCACAATCTCCTTGTTTTTGCAGACGAAATTTACGACAAGATTTTGTATGACGATGCAGTGCACCACACCTTTGCTGCGGTCGCACCAGATTGTTTGGTTTTTACATTCAACGGATTATCAAAGGCGTATCGTCTTGCTGGTTTCCGTTCCGGATGGATGATGGTGACTGGACCGCGTAAGCATGCAGAGAGCTATATCGAAGGCATCAACATGCTCACAAATATGCGCCTCTGCTCAAATGTTCCTGCACAACACGCCATTCAAACTGCACTTGGTGGTCGCCAGAGCATTAAAGATCTCATCCTTCCTGGCGGTCGTCTTCTTGCACAACGCGACGCAGCAGTTACCGCACTGCGCGCTATTCCCGGAGTGTCAGTGGTTGAACCCAAAGGTGCTTTGTATGTGTTTCCAAAGCTCGACCCGCAGGTGTATCCAATTGCAGATGATCGTCGTTTTGTGCTGGATTTTTTGCGCGCTGAAAAAGTACTGCTCGTACAGGGAACTGGTTTTAACTGGCCAACGACTGATCACGTTCGCATTGTGACGTTGCCGTGGGCTAAAGACCTCACAGAGGCAATCGGCCGTCTTGGCAATTTCTTGTCTACGTATACGCCACCGAAATAGCGGCGTTTGCTATTCGCCGGGGCTAGCAGCTAACGGTGCACTCTGTTCGGCTAAACGGCGCTCACCGTTTTCCAATGCATCCATGAGGTGAATTGCAATGTCTGCAACTTTCACGGTGTCTTCTTCAGCACCAGCAGCCTTCACGCCATCGTCGAGCATGATGTAGCAGAAGGGGCATGCAGTTGCGACGCGACTTGCGCCAGTACTGATTGCCTCTTGAGCACGTTCGTCATTGACTTTGGTACCAATTGACTCTTCCATCCACATGCGAGCACCACCAGCGCCGCAGCACATACCTTTTGTTCCGTTGCGTGGCATCTCAACAATTTGTACGCCCTTGATGGAACCAACAATCTTTCGAGGTGCTGAGTACACGTCGTTGTGGCGACCCAAGTAGCACGAGTCGTGATACGTGATGCGATCTTCGAGTGATGCATTACGGATATCGAGCTTGCCCGTATCAATAAGGTGTTCGAGGAACTCACTGTGGTGAACCACTTCGTAGTTGCCACCCAATTGCGGGTACTCGTTCTTCAACGTGTTGAAGCAGTGCGGGCATTGCGTAATGATCTTGCGCACTCCCATGCCGTTCAGCATTTCAATGTTTGGAATTGCGAGCATCTGGAAGAGGTATTCGTTACCAGAACGACGAGCAGAGTCACCTGTGCACATTTCGCTTGGTCCCAGAATGGCAACATCAATGTCTGCGCGCTCGAGCAACTTGGCCATTGCTTGCGTGACTTTCTTGTTCTTGTCATCGAAGGAACCGGCACAGCCCACCCAGTACAAGTACTCGTGATTGAAAGCAGCACCTGGGTCGACAACATCGACGTTCAAGTCTTTGGCCCAATCGGCACGATCATCCTGGTTCATGCCCCAAGGGTTTCCTTGGTTTTCCATGGCGCGGTATGCGTTGCCAAGCTCCGCAGGGAAATTGCTTTCCATGAGTGACAAGTAACGACGCATGTCGAGGATCTTGTCGAGAATTTCAATATGTACGGGACAAATCTCGTCGCATGCTTTACATGTAGTGCACGCCCACACTTCTTCTGCAGTGATTCGTTCAAACAACGAATTCGCACCAATGGTGATTTCTGAATCAACGGAGAGTGGTGGAGAAACCATTCCGCCAGCTGCGTGAGTAGCTGTTGCAGCCATTACTTCGCCGGTCTTTAGAACAATCTCGCGAGGGTCAAGTGGCTTACCTGTTGCATGCGCAGGGCACACGCTTGTGCAGCGACCACACATAGTGCAGGCATCGGTATCAAGCAATTGCTTCCACGTGAAATCTTCAACCACTGCAGCGCCAAAACTCTCGAGAGAAGTCTCGGTGAGGTTAGGCATTGCACGCATTGCACCCTTCGGGCGATCGCGGTCTTTGAGGTACATGTTTAACGGTGAAGTAAAGATGTGGCGCAACATGGTGATTGGCAACAAAGCCAAGAAGGCAATGAATGAAACAACGTGGGCGACCCACATTGCCTGATGCCAATTCTCTAATGCGTTGAGCGAAGATCCGTCGACCAACTGTGAGAGTGGGTAACCAATAAAGGACCAACTCTCAAACGACATGTCTTTGCCACCGACGGTAGATACGGCGATGCGGAACATTTCTGCGCCGAAACCGGTGAGGCCAATAGCCAACATCACACCAAGGATGATGCCGTGCTCTTTCTTCGTTTTTATGCGAATGCGATACGGCTGCTGCACGTAGCGACGAATGATGGCCCACACGACACCAATGGTGAATACGAGTCCGGCGAAATCACCAACAAATACATAGCCCTGGTACACGCCGCCGTGGAGGAACTTCAGTGACTCGGGTAATTGGTGGTCCAACTCAAGAACGGTGGTGACTCCGAGAAGAACAAGGAAACCGAAATACATCATGGAGTGCATGAGGCCCGCAGCACTATCGCGCAACAACGTACGCATGTAGACGCCGGCACGATAATCAGCAAGACGACGCTTTGCGTTCTTTGGTGTTGTGCGTCGGCGATCAGGTGCACCACGTTCCCAGTTGCGAATGCGATTGGCGAACTGGAATGAACCCCACACCAACATGGCGGGAAGGATTGTGTAGAAGGCAGCCTGCAACGGACCAGGGATTCCTTCGAACACTTCACGTGTGACTTCAGAGGTTGCGTGCCACTTTGTGAACTGCGGAACGATGCCCGATAACAAAGTGAAGGTACCCATGCCTATGCCGATGGCTATCGACATTTGGTAGGGGCGAAGGCGCTTGGGGCCCTTCTCGGTGGTGGGAGACGCGTTGCTACTCATGCGTCCATAACGCTAGTGGTCGCAGGGGCTAAGAACCCGACCCGTCAAAGGGTTATGGACCTAAAAGATGTGAAATCAGCCGTAGTGGGCGCGGTCAAGTTCGCGTACTCGGGTGGCCAAAGCCTTGAGCAACTTGCGAGAGATTGCTGGGATGTTTTCAATGGCACCCTTGAGGGCACGCTCGGAAACAACAAGGAGACGCACGTCGGTGTCGGCAATGACTGCTGCTGTGCGTGGGCCATGGTCGAGCAGAGACAACTCGCCGACAACAGAGCCAGCTTTTGCAGTGCCAATCTTTTTGCCGTTGCGCTTTACAGTGGCGGAACCTTCCAAGATGACATAGGCCTCGCGACCAGTTTGTCCTTGGTCCATGATGATGGTGCCGGCTTTGAGAACTCGCTCGGAGGAACTTTTCACTACGAGACCAAGTTCTTTTGGAGAGCATTCGGAGAACAATGCAATGTTGCGAAGGTGATCAACTGAGGTTTTTGTGCTTGCCATGTGCATAAGTGTACGCCTATTTGGAGGGCACATTTATCACTGTGACTAATGCGACTTTGCTTGGTTCGCAACACCTTCAATAGCAGCACGAATCTTTTCCTGGTCACCGAGATACGAGACATTTTCAATCTGGAGTGAGTCAGATAGCGCATACAAACGGGGCACTCCTGTTGGGATATTGAGCTCTGCGATGTCTGCTTCCGAGATGCCCTCAAGCGCCATCACCAGCGCTCGAAGTGAGTTGCCGTGTGCTGCAATCAGGACATTCATTCCAGCCCGAAGTTGGGGGACAACTGTCTCATGGAAATGGGGGACAACGCGCTCCACCACATCTTTGAGGCATTCAGTGGCGGGCAATAACGCCGGATCAATAAAGCGGTATCGAGAATCTGTGGCGGGGTGTTCGGGGCTACTGCTATCAACGGGTGGTGGCGGCACATCGAAACTGCGACGCCACACCTTGGTTTGTGCCTCGCCGTGCTGCTCAGTGGTGGCCTTCTTGTCGAGACCTTGCAAAGCCCCGTAATGGCGCTCGTTCCATTTCCAGTGCCGTTGCACGGGGAGCCACACCTGGCCCATGCCATTCAGGGCAAGGTGGCAGGTCATGACGGCGCGGGTTAATAAAGAGGTATGGGCCACATCAAAACGCAGCCCCGCCTCGGCCATAACGGCGCCGGCTGCTGCGGCCTCTTCTAGGCCCTGGGCCGAGAGGGGCACATCGTGCCAGCCAGTAAAGAGGTTCAGTTCGTTCCACGTACTTTGGCCGTGGCGTAGGAGGACAAGTTTTCCGAGCACGTTCTCATCGTATGCCGAACCCATTGGCACGGCGAAACAAGGCTCATCTCAAAAGTTGAGTGTAGTTGTATCAACTTTTCTGCTACGGAAGTTGTTATCTAGGCTGAGCCCCCTTATTCTGACAGTACCCCCGCTCTGATGCCCCCCGTCAGAGCACATACAAGAGGAGTCATCACCATGGCAAAAGCAGTCGGCATCGACCTTGGAACCACCAACTCAGTTGTGTCAGTTCTTGAAGCAGGCGAACCAGTAGTTATTCCGAACGCAGAAGGCGCACGCACCACACCATCCATCGTGGCCTTCTCAAAGTCCGGCGAAGTTCTCGTTGGTGAAGTCGCAAAGCGTCAAGCCATCACTAACCCAGATCGCACATTTCGCAGCGTGAAGCGCGAGATGGGTAAGTCATGGACATCGCCTGACATTGACGGCAAGAAGTACACGGCGCAAGAAATCAGTGCGCGCACACTTATGAAGTTGAAGCGTGATGCAGAGGCATACCTTGGCGACACTGTTACCGATGCAGTTATTACTGTTCCTGCTTATTGGGGCGACGCAGAACGTACTGCCACAAAAGAAGCTGGCGCTATTGCTGGTCTCAATGTGTTGCGCATCATTAACGAACCAACCGCTGCAGCACTTGCCTACGGATTGGAAAAGTCTTCGCAAGACGAAATCATTTTGGTATTCGACCTTGGTGGCGGAACATTCGACGTTTCAGTTCTTGAAATTGGTGACGGCGTGTTTGAAGTACGCAGCACCGATGGCGACAAAGTCCTCGGTGGTGACGACTGGGACCAACGCATCATTGATTGGTTGACACAGCAGTTCAAGAGCGCACACGGCATCGACTTGGCACAAGATCGTATGGCAGTACAGCGCCTCAAGGAAGCTGCTGAAAAAGCAAAGATTGAGTTGTCGCAAACACAACAGACGCAGATCAACTTGCCGTTCATTACAGCAACTGCTGAAGGCCCATTGCACCTCGACGAGCAACTCACTCGTTCAAAGTTTCAAGAGATGACAGCAGATCTTGTAGAGCGTTGCCGCGTGAAGTTCGATTCGGTCATTAAAGACGCCGGCCTCACTACTGCACAGATCAATCACGTCATCCTTGTTGGTGGTTCAACTCGTATGCCAGCAGTGCAAGACCTTGTGCAGAGCCTCACCGGAAAAGAGCCAAACAAGTCTGTAAACCCAGACGAAGTAGTTGCTGTTGGTGCGGCAATTCAGGCTGGTGTTCTGAAGGGCGATGTAAAGGATGTTCTTCTCCTCGACGTGACTCCACTGTCTTTGGGTATTGAAACCAAGGGCGGCGTGATGACCAAACTCATCGAGCGCAACACCACTATCCCAACGCGTCGTACCGAAGTGTTCACTACAGCTGAAGACAATCAACCATCTGTAGAAATCAACGTTCTGCAGGGTGAGCGCGAAATGGCTAGCTACAACCAGTCATTGGGCACATTCACATTGGCCGACCTGCCTGCGGCAACACGTGGTACTCCACAAATCGAAGTCACTTTCGATATTGATGCCAACGGCATTGTGCAGGTATCTGCAAAAGACCGTGCCACTGGTAAGGACAACTCGCTTGTCATCACCAGCTCGTCTTCTCTCAGCAAAGACAAGATCGAAGAGATGATTCGCGATGCAGAGGCTCACGCAGAAGACGACAAGCGTCGTCGTGATGAAGCCGAAGTGCGCAACAATGCCGACTCGCTTGTGTATCAAACCGAAAAGGTTTTGCGTGAGCAAGGAGACCAAGTCGCTGCTGATGAAAAGCAAGCAGTTGAAGGCCCTCTTGCTGAACTGAAGACCGCTATTGCCGGAAACGACATTGACAAGATCAAATCAGCTACCGAAACACTTATGGGTGTCAGCCAGGCTTTCACTCAAAAGCTTTATGAAGCAGCAGCACGTGACAGTGATGCAGCCGGAACATCTGCTTCTGGTGCGTCAGCAACCAACGATGACGACATCGTTGATGCTGAAATCGTGGACGAGCAGTAAGACATGTCAGACGAAAGTTCGGAACAGCCACTCGAGTCGCCAGACGACAGTGTGCTGTCCACGCCATCACTCGATGATGTCGTTCCAGACGATGCATCTGAACTAATCGAGCACGACATCAATGCTCTGGTTGCAGAACGTGATCAGTTCAAAGACATTGCACTTCGTTTGCAAGCAGATTTTGAGAACTACAAGAAGCGCGTCAACACACAGTTATCCGACGAAACAAATCGTGCCACTGGTCGCCTTGTGGAAGCGATGCTTCCTGTACTCGATGCGTGTGAAGCTGCCTATACCCATGGGGTAGAAGGTGTTGAACCAATCTGGTCAGCACTCATTGCCACATTGGAAAAGCAAGGCCTTGTTGCTCTCGATCTTCTTGATAAGCCATTCGACCCAGCTAATGCTGAAGCAGTGGTTCATGAAGAGGGCGACGGTGGGGAGTCTGTCGTCGTTGAAGTGTTGCGCACTGGTTACGAGTGGAAAGGCCGCGTCTTGCGCGCAGCCATGGTGAAGGTGAAGGGGTAAGTCTTGGCTGCCCAACGCGAGTGGTTTGAAAAGGACTACTACGCAGTTCTCGGTGTGTCGAAAGACGCCACCGATAAAGAAATCACCAAGGCATATCGACGTCTCGCCCGTCAGTATCACCCCGATGCAAATCCAGGTGACACTGCCGCAGAGAACAAATTCAAAGATATTTCTGCGGCATATGACGTTGTAGGTGACGAAACTAAGCGCACCGAGTATGACGAAGTGCGTCGTATGGGACCAATGGGCGGCATGGGCGGCCCGGGCGGTGCACAGAATTTCTCTTTCGATATGGGTGGCGATGGCTTAGGCGACATTCTTGGTCAAATGTTTGGGCGCTCTGGTGGCCGTCGCGGCGCATCAAGTGCTGGTCCACAGCGTGGCAAAGATATTGCAACAACTCTCACTCTCGATTTCGTTGATGCTGCTCATGGCATCACAACGTCGTTGCATCTCACTGCAGATGCACAATGCAGTTCGTGTTCAGGTTCTGGTGCACGACCAGGAACATCTCCTAAAACCTGCAGTTCTTGTGGTGGCCGCGGCAGCGTTGCAGACAATCAAGGAATGTTTTCTTTTTCTCAGCCATGTCGCTTATGCGGTGGCGCGGGTTCCACAATTGAGTTTCCATGTTCCACATGTCGTGGCTCTGGAATCGAGCGACGTCCACGTGAAGTAAATGTTCGTATTCCTGCTGGCGTCGATAACGGACAAAAGATTCGCTTGAAGGGCCGTGGTACTCCTGGTCGTAACGGCGGTCCCGCTGGTGATTTGTTTGTCGAATGTGTTGTCACACCGCACCCATTGTTCGCGCGCGAAGGTCTGAATTTGCTTACTCGCGTTCCAGTGTCGTTTACCGAGGCCGTTCTTGGCGCAACTATTTCCGTACCCACACTCGAGGGCACAGAGGTATCGCTGAAGTTGAAGCCCGGTACTCAATCGGGCTCACGTCATCGTGTGAAATCCAAGGGTATTGAAACAGCTAAAAATACAGGTGACCTCATTGTCACTGTCGATGTTGCCGTGCCCACCACTTTGTCTTCCGACGAACGCACAGCAGTGGAAGCACTGCATGAAGTCTTGTCATCACCACGCAGAAAGGCACAGTCATGAGTACAGATCGAATTCAAGCTGTGTATGTCATTTCGGTGGCTGCTGAATTAGCGGGCATGCATCCGCAAACTTTGCGTATCTATGAGCGCCGTGGCTTATTGACGCCGGCTCGTACAAACGGTGGTAACCGTCGGTACAGCGATGCCGACATTGAACGCTTGCGTCGTATTGCAGATCTTGCTGCTACCGGAATGAATCTTGAAGGCATTCGTCATGTCATGTCTCTTGAACAAGAAGTTGTGAGACTGCGAAGCGAAGTTGAACAACTGCGCCAAGGCCTTATGCATGCCATTCGCGAAATCGAAAACCGCGGTGGCGCGCTTGTGCCACTGCGTCAAACAGTTGCACGTTTTGGCGAGCGTCCCAGCATCTTTGACCCGAATCGTTAATTGAGGAATTCCTATGGCAATTGATCCTAAAAAATGGACAACTAAAACAACAGAAGCAATTGCTGCTGCTGGCGACCAAACGCGCGCCAACGGAAACCCCGAAGTAACTCCAGACCATGTGCTGCGCGCACTTGTGAGTCAAACAGACACCATTGTTCCTTCGTTACTTCAGAAACTAGGCATTGCTCCTGGCATGCTTCGTAGCAAAGCCGACGATGCCATCGCATCTCTTCCGCGCGCAACTGGTGGTGCAGAACCGCGTATGAATCGTGAGCTCGGCACTGTATTAGAAGACGCAGACACCATCCGACGCGACTTGCACGATGACTACTTGTCTGTAGAGCATCTTGTTCTTGCAATGCATAAGCGTGTGGGCATCGGAACCGAAGAAATGCTTGTTGCGTTGAAAGAAGTACGTGGTTCACACCGAGTCACTACCCCCGATCCAGAATCACAATTTGCTGCACTCGAAAAATATGGAGTTGACCTCACTGCACGCGCACGCGCGGGCAAGATTGACCCAGTCATCGGTCGTGATGAAGAAATCCGTCGTGTTATTCAAGTGTTGTCGCGCCGCACAAAAAACAACCCAGTGCTAATTGGTGAACCAGGTGTCGGAAAGACCGCCATTGTTGAAGGTTTGGCGCGCCGTATTGCAGATGGTGATGTTCCTGAAGGTTTGAAAGAAAAGCGTTTGGTGTCTCTCGACATCAGTGCAATGTTGGCTGGCGCAAAGTATCGCGGTGAATTCGAAGAGCGCTTTAAAGCAGTGCTGAAAGAAATCACAGATGCCGATGGTCAGGTCATCACCTTCGTAGACGAGATGCACATGCTTGTGGGTGCTGGTGGTGCAGAAGGTGCGATGGATGCCGGCAACATGATTAAACCCATGTTGGCTCGTGGCGAATTGCGCATGGTGGGTGCTACCACACTCGATGAATATCGCAAGTATGTAGAGAAAGACCCTGCATTAGAACGACGCTTCCAGCAGGTGTACGTGGGCGAACCAACAGTTGCCGACACCATTGCAATTTTGCGTGGCTTAAAAGAGCGGTACGAAGTGCATCATGGTGTGCGTATCCAAGACTCTGCTCTGGTGAGCGCAGCTGTGCTGTCTAATCGGTATCTCACAAATAGGTTCTTGCCAGACAAAGCGATTGACCTTATGGATGAGGCCGCTAGCAAATTACGCATTGAAATAGATTCTCTTCCTACAGAGATCGACATTGTGCAACGCCGCATTCTGCAGTTAGAGATTGAACGAGTTGCATTAGAAAAAGAAACTGATGTTGCTTCTCGCGAACGTCTGAATGCGCTTGTGGAAGAACTCAATGGTCTTCAGGCTGAAGTCGACATTATGAAGAAGCATTGGGAGTCGGAGCGAGAAGCAATTTCTGCGATTCGCACCTTGAAAGAGGAACTTGAAAACTTGCGCTCTTCTGTTGAAAGAGAAACCGATCTTTCTGTGGCGGCTGAGATTCGCTACGGGCGCATTCCAGAAGTTGACCGCCGTATTGATCAGGCAACACAACACTTAGACAAGTTGCAGTCCACACAGCGCATGCTGAAGGAAGAAGTTGACGCAGAAGATATTGCGGAAGTAGTTTCTAAATGGACTGGCGTGCCTGTGAGCAAATTGCTTGAAGGCGAAATGCACAAATTGGTCAACCTTGAAGCACACCTGCATCAGAGAGTCATCGGTCAAGACGAAGCAGTGGTTGCTGTGTCTAACGCAATTCGTCGTAGTCGCGCCGGATTGTCTGACCCAAACAAACCAATTGGTTCTTTTATGTTTCTCGGCCCCACTGGTGTGGGTAAAACAGAACTTGCACGAGCACTTGCTGAGTATTTGTTCGACGATGAAAAAGCAATGGTGCGCATCGACATGGCCGAGTACATGGAGAAGCATTCTGTGAGTCGTCTTATTGGTGCACCACCGGGCTATGTGGGCTACGACCAAGGCGGACAACTCACAGAACTCGTGCGTCGTCGTCCGTACTGCGTCGTGTTACTAGATGAGATTGAAAAAGGTCATCCCGATGTATTCAACGTGCTGTTACAACTTCTCGACGATGGTCGCCTCACAGATGGTCAAGGTCGCACAGTTGATTTCACCAATGTGGTTCTCATCATGACAAGCAACTTGCCCGGTGATCCCATCGAATATTTCCGCCCAGAATTCGTGAACCGTATCGATGAGATTGTTCGCTTCCGTTCTTTGACCGAAGAAGATCTTGGCCAGATTGTGGAGATTCAACTCGAGCATCTGGTGCAACGCATGGCTGATCGCCGCATCACGCTTCAGGTCACTCCTGCGGCGCGTTTGTGGTTGGCAACGCGTGGCTTCGACGCCAGCTTTGGCGCCCGACCACTAAAGCGACTCATCCAGCGTGAGGTTGCTGACAAATCTGCGGTTCTGATTTTGGAAGGATCAGTCGCTGACGATGGGGCAATCAGAGTAGACGAACTGAACGGCGAATTAGTCGTGATGGCCGGCTCGCTCTGAATGGTCTGTGTTATTCGATACGTCTGAAAAGCGACTTACAGTGATGGCATGAGCCTGCCTGATCGTCGTGATGTCCCAACTATTGGTGAAGTACTTCGCACTCCACCAAGTTGTTTTGCAAACGTGCAGGGATACGACTGGCCACACCACGAAGTAACGGTGGGGCCGGGATTGCAGATGGCGTATGTAGATGCTGGCAATCCAAATGCAAAAGAAACAGTATTGCTACTGCACGGAGAACCAATGTGGGGCTTTCTGTATCGCAAAATGGTGACTCCATTTGTTGATGCGGGTTATCGCGTCATTGTTCCTGACCTCATTGGGTTTGGTCGCTCAGATAAACCAACAGATGAACTTGCGTATTCGTATAGCAACCATGTTGCGTGGGTACGTGAATTGGTGGAAAAACTGGGGCTCACCAATGTCACATTCTTTGGGCAAGATTGGGGCGGGTTGATTGGCGGCAGAGTCATTGCAGAGATACCTGATCGTTTTGCGCGCGTCGTGTTTTCAAATACGGGACTTCCGCGCTCAGGTCCAGGTGTTCAATTTGCAACGGCGCAACAACCACTTGATCCGCAGATGGTGAAAGATGCAATGGGGATTGACTGGCGAGACACCGTCGACTCGGAGAACAGAATCATCGCAGACAAGGTGCATGCAATTGTTGAAGCGGGACCGTTCTTCTATTTCTTGGCGTGGCGTTTGTATGCGCAAGAAGTAAGCGAAATGGTTCCTTCGAAAATCGTGCCAGGTTGGTGTCTTACAGAATTGACACCAGATGCACTTGCTGCGTACGACGCGCCGTACCCTTCGCATGAATACTCAGCTGGTGCGCGCAGATTCCCAATGTTGGTTCCCATTTCTGTAGACGACAAAGAACGCCTGAAGGGCGACGCTGCATGGGAAGTCTTTAAAACATTCTCGAAACCAGTTCTCACCATCTGGGGAGACCATTGCCCTCACACATATTTAGAAATGGGCAAGCAATACCGTGAGGGAATTCCAGGTACGCAATTGCCAGGAATTGAACACAAGGTGTATCGGGCTAGTCACTTCATTCAAGAAGATCTCGGACCAGAGATTGCGGCCGACATGCTTCAATTCATTGAGACTTTCCCACTTACAAAGTAAGTAAGAAGAGGTTCGTTACTCAGGAAAGCGACGACGGATTGCGTTTCCGTGAGCTGGGAAACCCTCGTGGTCCGACAATGCAATCACCGTTGGCGCCATACGACGCAATGCGGTTTCATTTGCCTTAGCGATTGCTGTGTGCTTGAGAAATGCATTCACTGTGATGCCAGATGAAACATGCGCAAATCCGCTTGTTGGTAATGACGCAGGAACACCGATAACAAAGTTGCCTGCGCTGAACGGCGTGTGTTGCCCAATCAAGATCTCGCCGGCATTGATTATTCCGTCGACAACCGTCTCTTCGTGTTGTGCAGAAACTGCAACTTGACAATGTTCAGGTGCGTACACGTTGGCTACTTCAATAGCTTCAGCCAATGAGGCGACAAGAATGGCGCCGCCATTGTCACCAAGCGATGCTCGACATGCTGCTGCACGGTTCGCGGGTAAATCGCCAATTTGAATCTGCAGTTCATTCTCGACCGCATCAATGATGTCTTCAGACGTGCACACAAAAACAACTGAAGAGTCTGTGCCGTGTTCTGCTTCTATAAGAAGGTCAGAAGCAAGTTTGCCTACGTGCGCAGTGTGATCTGCAACAACAAGACTCTCGGTGGGGCCGAGCAGCATCATCGTTGCAAGTCCATGGCGTTGCATTTCCACTTGTGCCAATGTGACAGCAGGACTTCCTGGGCCAACAACTTTGCGAACTTTTGGAATTGATTCGGTACCAAAACCAAGTGCAGCGATTCCGGCAGGGCCATTGATACGAAAGACCTGCGTGATGCCAAGTAGACGACAAATCACAAGAACTGCAGGATCAACTTCTCCGTTGCCCCCAGGGATGGGTGGCACAACCAAAACAATGTTGGGAACTCCGGCGACTACTGCGGGAACTCCCAACTGATACGCGACAGATGGATAACTCGCTTTGCCGCTTGGTACGAACAGACCCACACTTGAGATGGGTGAGACCTTTTCTCCGGCGATCAGACCATTTTCAATTTCCATCTGCCAATCGCCTGAACGTTCCAGCAGTTGGTCATTGAAGGCTCGAAGGTGCGAGATGGCATCGATGATGGCGTTCTCGAGTGCTGGGTCAATAGATGCAGCGGCAATTTCGTCTGCTGAGACGCGCAATTGAGATGGGGAAATAGTGATGCCATCGAACTTCTGTAGGGCATCACAGACGGCTTGGTCGCCACGCACGCGCACATCTTCGATGAGAGAGCCTATGGATTCACGTAAATCGGAGTTGAAGATCTCGGCGAGGCCGCGCTGGCACAGAGCATCTCGTTCAGTTGCGGTCATTTGGGACCAAGTTTGACGACGAAGGATGGGGCTCACACAGAAAAACCTACCTGTTGAGACCTATTGATATGGGCTGAGTTTCGTTTTGACCGAGTAGAGTTAGTTCACGTTCCGAAGGAGGAGCGTTGCATGGCCATCACCGTTGTTGTAGGTACCCAGTGGGGCGATGAAGGCAAGGCCAAAGTCATTGACCTCCTCGCCGCTTCTCACCAGATTGTCGCTCGTTATCAAGGTGGCCATAATGCTGGTCACACCGTTGTTATTGGTGATCAGAAATATGCCTTGCAACTCACCCCTAGTGGTGTTTTTTATGACACGGTGACCCCAGTGATTGGCAATGGTGTTGTCGTTGACCTGCCCACATTGTTCAAAGAAATCGATTCGCTCGAATCCCGTGGCATCTCAACAAAGCGTCTCAAAGTGAGCAGCCTTGCACATCTGATTTTCCCATGGCACCAGGCAATTGATGCTGCACTTGAAGCTGGTCGTGGCGATTCAAAGATTGGCACAACACTCAAAGGTATTGGGCCGGCATACGTAGACAAAGTGAAGCGTTCAGGTATTCGTGTTGGTGAAGTCTTAAACGCACAAACATTTGAAGCAAAGGTTCGTGAACGTGCGATTGCAGCACGACGTGAAGTAAGCGACATCGGTGGCGACACATTTGATGTTGAACAAGTGGTGAGCGAGTTTGTTGCGTATGCGGCGCGCTTGGCTCCATATGTTGCAGACACAGTGAACTTGTTGCACGATGCGCGCGAGCGTGGAGAGAACATTTTGCTTGAAGGCGCACAAGCAACGTTCCTCGATGTCGATCATGGAACATATCCATTCGTAACTTCTTCAAACCCCACGTCGGGTGGAGCAGCGGTAGGTAGTGGCCTTGGGCCACGTCACATTGATCGCGTTGTAGGAATTGCAAAGGCATACACAACACGCGTTGGTATGGGGCCCTTCCCATCAGAACTCACAGACGCATTAGGTGAAGCGTTGGTTGAAATCGGTCGTGAGTTTGGCACTGTCACTGGTCGTCGTCGTCGTTGTGGTTGGCTCGACACTGTCATGTTGCGCCATGCAATGAGATTGAATTCATTGACTGAATTTGCAATGACCAAGCTCGATGTGTTGGATACATTCGATGAAGTCAAAGTATGTGTCGGTTATCGCATCAACGGCGAAGTTGTGAAGAACTACCCAGACACTGTGGAGCGTTTGGCGCAAGTAGAACCTGTGTATGAAACATTGCCTGGCTGGAAATGCAGCACTGAAGGCATCACATCGTTTGATGCACTTCCTGCAAGCGCGCAAGCACTAGTCGCAATTGTGGAACGCGAAACTGGCATCCCCGTCACAATGGTGGGCACTGGGCCTTCGCGAGATGCAATGGTGGTGCGTTGATGATTCAGCGGTATTCCACACCTGAGACTGATGCGCTCTTTTCTGAAGAAGCGAAAATGGCACGTTGGCTCGAGATCGAGTTGTCCGTCACTGATGCGTTGGCATCAAGTGGTGTTGTTCCTAAAAGTATTGCCGAGGAATGCCGTCGTAATGCTCCAGTGATTGACGCAGCGTTTGTTGCAGAGGTGGAAGCGCGTGAAGCAATTACAAATCATGATGTTGCTGCATTCGTAGATGTTTTGCAGCAACGCATTGGTGCACCAGCTGGTTCATGGATTCACTACGGGCTGACAAGCACCGATGTTGTAGATACGGGCCTCTGTTGGGCCTTGCGCGATGGTGCCACTCTTATTCATGATGCACTCAACGAACTTATTGATGTTGTTACCAACATGGCGGTACTGCATCGCAATACGGCAATGATTGGCCGCACACATGGAGTCCACGCAGAGCCCACAACATTTGGTGCAAAGGTCGCTTTGTGGGGCACTCAGTTACAACGCGATCGCGAACGAATTCTGGCTGCCAGAACAGGCATCGCTGTGTGTAAGTTGTCCGGCGCAGTCGGCACGTATTCAAATATCGAACCTGAAGTGGAAGCACAAGTGGGTCAGCGCCTGTCGCTTGTGCCAGTTCCAGCTACGCAAGTTGTTGCCCGAGACCGCCATGCTGAGTATTTGTATGCATGTGCATCAGTGGGAACCACGCTTGAGTCCATTGCCGTAGAACTTCGTCACCTTCAACGCACCGAGGTAAATGAGGTACGTGAAGGGTTTGCCAAAGGGCAAAAAGGGTCGAGCGCAATGCCCCACAAGCGCAACCCCATCTCGGCTGAGACCATCACGGGGCTGTCGCGCGTCTTGCGCGCAAATGCACAAGTAGGTCTGCAAGATGTCGCACTCTGGCACGAGCGTGATATTTCGCATTCATCTGCTGAACGAATTGTTCTTCCAGACTCCACTTCGCTTGCGCTGTACATGACGCGTCGAATGGTTCGCTTACTAGAGAATCTTGAAGTCGACGATGTACAAATGACAAAGAATCTGAATGCACTGCACGGTGTTGTCTTTTCACAGTCCGTGCTGTTGGCACTTGTGGAACATGGCATGACACGTGACGATGCGTATCGAATTGTGCAAGCTGCCGCCGCTACTGCAATACAAACGGAAACATCGTTCCAAGATGTTCTTGCTGCTGATGCACAAGTGAAACTTACACAGGCACAACTTGCAGCAGCATTTGATTTGAGCCGTGTGTTACGACACGCCGGCCGCGCAGTAGATGCGCTACTCGCTAATTAGTGAGTAATTCCAGCTTTTTTCAGCACTGCAGCGCTAACACCAAACTCACGCCATGCATCGAATGTGATGTCATTACGCTCACTGAAAGATGCGGCGACCTCGATGAATTTTGTTTCTGCAGCAGCTACTTCGTTTTTTGATTTCATTGACGCAAGCTCTGTACGTAAGTCGAGACGTTCCTGAATTAGACGAACTTTTGTCACTGGATCAGTTGTCTTCAGTTCTGCAGCGATAACAGCGAGACGTTTGGAAATGGATTCAGACGTGCGGCGGCGCCCACGTCGAGGTTTTGTTGCTTCAACAATTTCGAGATATTCACGAATGACACGACCTTCAACACGACCATTTGCCAACGCATCTTTATGTGTCTTAGACATGCGTGGTGTAGTTGCTCTTGTTTTTTTCTTCGGGGTGTTTTTCGTAGTTGGCATAGGGCGTTAATCTCAGGGTAATGGCTTATTTGAGCCCTTATACGGATAAAAGTTGTTTCATAAAACTATCATTACTAAAGAAGACAGAAGTACTTGCAGTGTGCAAGAGAAGTAGGGTCAATTTCAATGTCGCGCAAGTTTGAACACACACCAGAAGGTTTGCCGGCGTTGTCACCTGTATTGGCAACATTGCGAGACCATGTCTTTCAGTACTCACTGAAAACAGGCGACTTCACGTTGAAGTCGGGGCGCAAAAGTGAATGGTTCCTCGACACAAAGCAAACAATGTGTCGGCCAGACGGTGTACTTGCAGTAGCGGAAGCTGCATTAGAACTTTTCCCTACTGACGCTCAAGCAATAGGTGGTCTCACTATGGGTGCAGACCCTGTTGCGTATGGCATTGCTGCGGTGGCTGCTACGAAAGGAATATCGCTTCGTAGTTTCAGCGTGCGCAAGGAAGAAAAAGACCACGGCATGAAGGGCCGGATTGCCGGCGCTTTGCAAGTAGGTGACCACGTCATCATCACTGAAGACACGGTGACCCGCGGCACCAGTATTTTCGAGGCCGTCGAAGCAGTGCGAGAGTTTGGCGCTGTTCCAGTCTTCATCACCGTAATTGTTGACCGTGGTGGAACGTGTGCTGCGATGGCTGCAGAGGCAGACATCCCTTACGTTCCTTTGCTCACTGCGCCAGACCTCGGGTACGCATTCGGCTCATAGAAGTTGTGTTTTTGTCTCTGTATGAAACAATGGAGTCATGAAGACATTTTTTAGAGTTGTAACACCGTTCGCATTGGTGTTGTCACTAGGTGCGTGCTCCAGTAGTGAATCCACACCAGATACCACAATGCCAAGTGCAGCGTCACCGACTAACCCAACAGACTCAAAAATGGCTGCACCTACAGAGGTTTCAGTCATTGTCGGAACCGACTCTTCTCCAGACCGCATTGAAGAAGTAACGCTTGGTGCAAATGTGCAAGTGACATTGTCTAATCCAAATGCCGATGATGAATTCCACCTTCATGGGTATGACCTCTCGCCTGGTGAAACCAAAATGGGTGAAGCCAGCATTATTTCTTTTACGGCAGACAAGGCCGGCGATTTTGAAATCGAAAGCCATATCACTGAAGACGTTCTTGTCATTATTCGCGTCAAGTGAAACTGACACAACTTTTTGAAGTCACGCCGCACGGCGGTGATGTTTTTGTAGGAGACGGTCACCCATACCCATGGGGTGGACTTTATGGTGGCCACATTGTGACGCAAGCATTGAATGCAGCATCACAAACTGTGGAAGGCGAATTCCTGCCGCATTCACTACGCGCATATTTCATTCGTCGTGGTGACAACACAGAGACAGTTCGTTATGAAGTGGATCGCATTCGCAACGGTCGTAGTTTCGTGACACGTCGTGTTGTGGCGCGTCAAGCAAACGGTGCCATCTTGAACCTTGAAGCGAGTTATCAAGCGCCAGAAGATTCTCCAGAAGTAACTGTTGTTGCCATGCCGTCAAATATTCCGTTACCAGATTCGTTACCCGCTGCGGATACGTGGTCAGAATATTTCGAACAACGTGACATACCAATGGACTTTGTGTCGGCAGATGGAAGAGATGGCGCCGGCCGCTTGATGGCGTGGTACCGAACAACAGAAGATTTCGGCAGTAATCAACTTTTACAACGATGTGCATTGGCGTACTTGTCAGATGATTTGCCAACAGGTGCAGTTATTCGTGCTGTTCCTGAATTGCGTGCAAAATGGAATACGGAGAATGCGTTTTTCTCCGCAAGTCTTGACCACACCGTTTGGTTTCATAGAGATGTTGATGCGAGCCAATGGCATTTGTACGAAATGAATTGCCATGCGTATCTCAATGGCAGAGGACTTGCATTCGGTTATGTGTTTGCACAAGACGGAACACATGTAGCAACAGTGGCGCAAGAAACTTTGGTACGACTTCGCGACGACGCGAAGTAAAACAGTGCGCATACGCGCGACACAAATGGTGGTCGAGACCGGCGTCGATCCGGTGACCCCACGCTTTTCAGGCGTGTGCTCTGCCAACTGAGCTACTCGACCATTGGCGATTCGGCCTAAGCCGAACCTGGTGATGATGGCTATTGCCACCATCTCTATGACGGTAATACCGCCAAAGATGGCGGTCCCGACGGGACTCGAACCCGCGACCTCCGGCTTGACAGGCCGGCGTGAACTCCAGCTTCACCACGGGACCTTGTGTTTGACCACAGGTCTATTTAGCACCCCCAACGGGATTCGAACCCGTGCCGCCACCTTGAAAGGGTGGTGTCCTAGGCCACTAGACGATGGGGGCTTGGACGACTCCGGTTGAGAGCAATAAAACGCTATCAGCAGATACTTGACAATACGCCGTGGGACGAGTGTTCCCTCACTCTCCGGTCAAAGAAGATATGACCCACTCCAAAAGCCATCCCAAATAGCCATATAACTGCCATTGGCCGTAGAGCGGATCAGTCTCATCTGGTTCATCGTCGTCTTCGTTGACGTCGAGAAGGGTGCCAAGAATGAGTCGCAAGTTATTGAGAACCATCATGAATGCCCCCAATTGGTTCTCGGTCACGGGCGAATCGCTGCTCAACATCTCGCGCACAGTGGCAATGGAGGCGGCGCGCGATTGCGTGAGTTCATCGCGCATGAATCCTTGATATTCAGCGTCATGTTCTGGGTTCTCGTTGTACGCCGTTGGGTACAACCGACGAAGACGTTCATCGTCGGGACCACTGCTGAGCACGGTTTCCAGTTGCGCTACTAAATCGAGCATGGTCTCGCGCTCATGGTCTTGCAGATTGATGGTGAAGGTGCCGTCATCACGCACGATGATTGGCCCATCGGGGCGTTTACGTCTCATGAGTCCTGCTGCATCGTGGCCCAAAGACCATGTTCATGAAGTCGAAAGACATCCATTTCGGCGTGCTCGCGTGACCCCGTGGACACAACAGCTCGGCCTTTTTCGTGAACGTCCAGCATCAACAGATCGGCTTTCTCTTTTGAGTATCCGAAGAGTTTCTGAAAGATGAAAGAGACATACGACATGAGGTTTATGGGGTCATTCCACACGAGCACAATCCAGGGCGTATCGAGGTCGACAACTTCATCGACCTTCTCGGTGAGGTCGGGCTCGGCAATCTGGGATTGTGCGACAGTCGTAGATGTGGTGAATGACACGAGAACATTCTGCTGGGGATTGGTCGTTATTGCTTGCTCAACCTACGATGTCAGGGTGCCCCTCAATGTCCGCCCCATGGTTCCTTCGCGTTTAGCGCGTCGTGGTGGCCATGAATCCGGCCGCGCCCCCACCACTGTTGTTGCTGGGTACATTGCGCTCACAAAGCCCAGAATTATTGAGCTTTTGTTGATTACTACTATTCCCACCATGGTCGTGGCCGCAGGTGCTTGGCCCGGGGTGTGGCTCATGGTGGTCACTTTTGTAGGCGGGGCACTCGCTGCTGGTGGTGCCAATGCCATCAATATGTACGTGGATCGCGACATTGATGCGCTGATGGATCGGACCAAGACGCGTCCACTCGTGACAGGGTTAATTTCTCCACGCAACGCACTAATTTTCGCTATTTCCCTTGAAATCATTGCATTTGCCATTCTGTGGGCAGGGGCAAACTTCCTCTCGGCCTGCCTCGCGCTCTCGGCAACCCTGTTTTACGTCTTTGTGTACTCGCTATGGCTCAAGCGCACCAGTAAGCAGAACATCGTCATCGGTGGGGCGGCCGGGGCCGTGCCCGTCTTGGTGGGCTGGGCCGCGGTCACGAATTCCCTTGCCTGGACGCCGTGGCTCCTTTTTCTCCTGATTTTCCTGTGGACACCCCCTCATTTTTGGGCTCTAGCGATTCGCCATAGCGAGGAATATCGGGCTGCCAATGTCCCGATGTTGCCTGTTGTTGTCGAGCCCAAAAAGGTCGTGGCAGCCATGATCCGATACACGGTGGCCTTGGTGGCCTGCAGCATGGCGATCATCCCGGTTGCAGATATGGGCTGGATTTATGGCATCTCTGCGGGGGCCGTGGGTGCAGCCTTTTTGTGGGGCACAATTGCACTAACTCGAGTTAATACCCCAGCGGCAGCAATGAAGCTGTTTTCGTTCTCCATCACGTATATCTCGGTCCTGTTTGTGGCCCTCACCGTGGACGTGCTGCTGCGTTAAATGCGCAATTGCACTAAGTCTGACTTGGTGAGGGAGTTACTGATACATAGGGGTCGGTGGTTAGTGTTGGAGTGTTACATCTAGGCGTACGCACCCCCACGGTTTGGAAAAATTGAAGGGGTGTCTCTGGGAGACCATCCGAAAATGACCACCATCGACAATCCAGTCGGCGCATCGACACAGGCACAGGGCTTCGGCTCTTCTTTTGTCATTGCCCTAGGCAAATGGATGACTAGCAGCGACCACAAAAAGATTGGTCGACTATTCATCGGTTGCGCTTTATTCACTGCGGTATCTACATCAATCATCGGCGCAGTGTTCGGTCTTGAGCGCATGTCGCCGGCACAGATGGACATCTTCGACGGTGATGCAGCGATTCAGCTCATCTCGCTATATCGATTTGATCTTGTCCTGGGACTCCTTGCACCTCTCTTCTTGGGTATCGCGTTAGCGATTGTTCCTCTTCAACTTGGTTCTCGCGCCATCGCATTTCCGCGACTAGCGCAACTCAGTTTCTGGTCGTGGCTCTTTGGCTCACTCATGGTTGCTATTGCAATCATTGGTAATGGTGGCCCAGGCGGCGGAGAGGCCAATCTTGTAGACCTGTATCTCTTGGGCGTTGCGCTTGCAGCGGCGGGCATCCTCGCCGGAAGTCTTTCTGTTGCAACAAGTGTTCTCACCGCACGTGCTCCTGGCATGACATTGGACATCGTTCCTGCTTTTTCATGGGGTGCTCTTGTCGGTTCGGTTGCATCACTACTCACCTTGCCAGTTGCAATCGGAACCATCATTTATTTGTATGTCGATCACACGCACGCCAAAGTTGCGTTCGGCGGCAATAAGGCCATTGACGATCATCTCGGATGGGTCTTTGGTCAACCAATGACAATCGTGTTTGTCGTCATTGCACTCGGTGTGCTTGCCGACATTGCACCTGTTACTGCGGGCGTTCGCCAACCACAGCGTCCAGTTGTGCTTGCTGGTCTTGGCCTCGTTACTACTGCGGTGCTTGGTGCGGCAACACAATCAGCGCACATGCTCAACTGGTCGGGCGCTACAAGCGACACCGTGAAGTCTGCAATCCCGTTCCTCAT
>JBIKZT010000028.1:0-14997 GCA_044354565.1 Ilumatobacteraceae bacterium | reverse complement strand
CAATTTCAAGCGCAACAACACCTGAATGAAGGTCAATGTGCGCTCCAGATGGCCATTGAATTTCTACGTTTCCATGGTTTGACGTCAGAATCGTTTTCCCATCTAAACCAATCTCGGTAAGACCTTTACGAAGACGACTACACGTTGCATTCAAAACTGATTCAACCGACTCAGGAATACGTTCTTCCCACAATGCATCAATAAGAGCGTCTCGCGATATGGGCCCATTAGCGAATGACAATCGCACCAAAATCATTCGACCAAGCGCGCCCGCCATAGCTGCGCTTGGCATTAGCAAATCACCCTTACGAATAGAGACACGCCCTGTTAATTGAATCTCTAGCGGCACCTCCGTCAGAGTACTTGCTAGTAAGTCACACCTAAACCGTTCAGTTGGAAACGATGATTGGTTGTCTGAGTAACTGACAAGGTAACGACAAGGTAACGACAAGGTAACGACAAGGTGCAGACAAGGTGCCATCGTTACCTTTGCTCCCGAGAACACTCTCATTTCCTTCAGGAGCAACATGTACCTTTTCAACAGAACAATCGAAACACAAGGCGAGATGGCGAAAATCGTGCCAATCCTGCACGATATGAAAAAAGCAGTGCAAGATGCTGGCGTCGACGCAACTTTCTGGATCGGTGGCAGCGGCTACAAAAATGGAACTGTCATTTTCACAGCTCCATACGAAAACTTGTCGGACCGGGCAGAGGCGAATGCAAAGCTCGCCGCAAGCAAAGCTGTAATGGAGGCAAGCCAAAGGTTTAATCCACATGTTCGCGCCCTAGAGCTCGACACGATTATTCGGTATCTCAAAGGTGGAACATTTGCTGCAACAGTTCCTGCGGGAGCAGTTGTCAGTTTGGTTCAGTCACAACTTGCACAAGGTGCAGACTGGATGAAAACACTTGAATGGTCAATGGCGACGGCCGAACTAAATGAAAAGATTTCTGGAGTCACAGCCAATTTAGGCATGGTGATATTTGGCCAAATCGGCGGACTCATTCAATTCAGCGGATTTGCTAACGCAGCAGCTGCCGAGGCAGCACGTGAAGCACAGATGGCAAGCGCAGAATGGCTGCCGCAATTCATTAAAGGTGGACAATTCATGCTTGCCGGATCTGTGATTTCTCGTCAAATGACAAAACTCGCCTAAGCAAAAGGATTACTCACAAATGACTACACCACCACAAGCCCAGATCGTCATCGACGCGTTTGCAACATTCGATCGTCTACAACCTGACCCATTCTTTGAGTTCTTCTCAGATGATGTAATTATCGTCGATGAAATCGGCAAGAAATGGCTTCGAGGAAAAGACGCGGCGATTGCAACGTGGACACCGCTCATTGGTATCTTTCAGTCAAGCAAATCTGTCATTTCAGACATTCATGTTGACAACGCTGGCGATGTTTCAATTGTGACCTGCATGCTTGACCAAACGTATGTGCTTGATGGTCAAACAGCAACCATTACTGCTCCCACAACGTGTCTCGTGCGCAAGGACAACGGAGTGCTGAAGATCATCCTCGTGCACACCATCCCCTTCCCAGAGGACTAAGAAACGGCCACACCTGTTTGACGTGGAGTGTTATCCTGTCGCAATGGAAGACATAATTGACACTGAGCCACAATAGGCGTTCTTCATGCGCTGCTTCTGTATCCGTAGTAGCAAAAATTAGTGAGCCGGCATGAACATTGGTACCCTCACAATATGTCTGCTCTTCAGCGATACGTTCGTCCACTACTGATAATCCACCTCGCTTCATCACTCTTTATGGTCGGACTTATTTGGACCATTCATACTGTTCACTACCCATTGTTTGCACATGTCGGCGAGTCAACGTACGTTGCGTTTCAATCGGAACATGTCAATCGAATCGGAAAACTACTTTTCTTACCTTGGCTTACCGAAGGTCTCACATTGGTGGGAATTTTGTTGCTTGCTCTTTCTGGTCAGCAACGCACTCTTCGAGTGCCTGCATTCCTCAATGGAGTAGGCATGGCAATCGCACTTGTCATTAGTGGCTTCTGGTCAGCACCGGCTCACGGAAAACTTGCAGACGGCTTCGATAAAGACCTGCATGATCGGCTGATGACTGCAAACCTTGTACGCACCCTCGCTTGGACACTGTGCGGGATTTGTGCTGTTTGGCTTGTCGCGCGCGCATGGCCATCTGATACTCGCAACGAAAAACCACCCACAACAACATCATGATGTTTCAGTTTTGGGGCGCAACAACAGACGAGATCAACAGTGTTGTTGTAGGAGATGACTTGTGCAGTAACGCAACATTGATTGCAACACGGTCAATCACTATCAGCGCTCCCCCACAGGATGTGTTTCCTTGGATTCGTCAAATGGGCTTCGGGCGAGCTGGCTGGTACAGCTACGACTGGCTCGACAACCTCGGGCGAAAGAGCGCAACCTCTATTCATGATGAATGGCAATCAGTGAAATCGGGAGACAAGATCCCATCTGGGCCCATTTCGTTCACTGCAGCAATTGTCGATGCCCCGCGTCACTTTGTGCTCGAGATTCAGTCAATGGGCAAAAAGTCGCCTCGGTTGCATTTCACGCTTGCCTATGAGTTACGTGATGATCCACAAGGAACTCGACTAGTGACACGCATGCGCTCTCACATCGCGCTTCCTTTTGGTTCATTAATTGAAAAACTCGTCCTTGGCCCGGGCGATGGCATCATGTTGCGCCGCCAACTACTCACCATTAGCAAGAACGCCACTAGGACACCCTCAGAACAACACTGACATTGACTCAGTGTGACACTAGGGACATGGTTCGAGTTTCTGCACCACTCGGGGCAGCCGATAAAGTCTGAAGCAATGAAAAACGGCACTATCCGCGTCGGACTCCTTGCGTATGGTGCAATCGGACATGAACATAACCTCGCAGTTCAAAACACCAACGGTCTCGAATTGTCGGCCGTTTGCGATACGAATCCAGACCGTGTCACAGCAGCCCTAGAGCTTGCGCCACAGGCAACAGCGTTTAGCGACGCGACAGAGATGCTGAATTCCGGCCTTCTTGATCTAGTCGTTATCTCAACACCGCCTAACAGTCATTATCAGTGGGCTCGCGAATCGTTGTCACGCGGCATTCATGTTGTTCTGGAAAAACCAATGGCCCTTGCTGCCGACCAATGCGACGAACTGATCGCACTCGCTTCAAGCAAAGACCTCATGCTTGTGGTGTATCAGAATCGCAGATTTGACGATGACTTTGTCACCATGCGCGAGATTATTCGCTCGGGTGAAATTGGTGATGTGTTCCACTACGACAGTTTTGTGGGTGGGTATTCACGGCCCTGCGATTATTGGCACTCGAATGCCGAAGTCTCTGGTGGCGCAATTTTCGACTGGGGAAGCCATTTCCTCGATCAAATTCTGAACATCATGCCTGACGATGTTGCACACGTGAGTGGACAAAACCACAAGCGCGTGTGGACGCACGCCACCAATGCAGACCACGCGCACGTAACCGTTACATTCACCACCGGCAAGCAAGCCACATTCGTTCATTCCGATCTTGCTGCCGCACGCAAGCCAAAGTTTTATGTATTGGGAACTCAGGGAGCAATAATCGGCGACTGGGATCCTGCTGGCGAACCTGCTGTTGCCGACTTACCCGCAATCCTCACTGTTCATCACATTGATGGTTCTTCGCGCATCGCGCCGTTGCAGCCCCTCGAGCCACATGCTTTCCATCGTTCCATCGTCGAGTTCATCAACAACGGAACACCGATGGAAGTCAATGCACTGCAATCCCGCAATGTTGTAGCCATCATGCAGGCTGCTGAACAATCTGCAGTCCAAAATGCGTTGCCTATTTCCCCTTCGCTTCGTCGGTCGTAACACGTGTCGGTGAACTGGGGTTTCCTTGGTGCTGGTTTTGTTGCCAGTCGAGGCCTCGCTCCCGCTGTCCATTCGTCGCGCGGCGCCCACTTGTATGCAGTTGCTAGTCGCGATGAAGCACGCTCCGCAACACTTGAACCAGAACGAGTTCATGCAACCTATGACGCGCTCTTGGCAGACGAACACGTGGACGCTGTGTACATCAGCTTGTCGAACAGCCAGCATATTGAGTGGGTAACAAAGTCTCTAGAGGCCGGCAAGCATGTTCTGTGCGAGAAGCCACTTGGGTTAAATGCTGCAGAAACAGAAGCGATGTTCGATTGCGCGGCCCGCAACGGTCGCCTTCTCATTGAAGCAGTCTGGGGCCGATGGCATCCACGTTTTGCACGCATGGTTCAGCTTGTCTCCAGCGGAGCAATTGGGGACATCGAACACATCGAAACTGCATTTACGTTCACGTCTGAGATGACAGACAACTATCGCTTGAATCCATCAATGGGTGGTGGCGCATTGCTTGATGTGGGTTGTTATCAAGCCCATGCATGGGTCGCGCTGACTCAGGGTGCTACTGACCTAACCATTACCGAACTTGCACGAACACTCGGACCAACAGGTATCGATCTAACAACTGATGTAACAGTTCGCATCAACAATGAACTCACAGCACATGCAGTGAGTTCTTTTGCGTTACCAAGTAATCAACAGTTCATTGTTCGGGGCAGCCACGGACAGATCAGCACCGATACAGGCGAATCCTTTACAACTTGGAATGAAGCCAGTTCTTTGCTAGTTAACGATGTGCGTGAAGAGTTCCCTGTCACGAATGCTTTTGTTGAGATGGTAGAGAATGTCAGCCAAGTGGTGAGCGGTGGTGAAGGCTGGATTGTGCCAACCATAGATTCCATCCGTGTTGCTCAGATTCTTGACGCCATTTCACAGCACTCGTAAAGAGTCCCACACTGTCTCATTGGCCTTGCATCGATACAATGAGGAACTATGAAAACTGTTGGACTTGTCCTCTACCCTAAATTCACTGCCTTAGACATTGTGGGTCCATTTCAGACACTGGTTGATGTTCCTGGCCTTGACGTCTTTTTTGCGGCCGCAGAAAAAGGACTAGTAGCAGACCACACCGGGAGGCTGGCACTCAATGCAACTCACTCATTTGATGAAATTGAATCGCTCGATGTTTTGGTAGTGCCAGGTGGATTCGCGGACCGAGACATCGATTCCTCAAATGACGTAGTTCAATTCGTCAAGAAGATTCATCCCACAACAACCTGGACAACAAGCGTTTGCACCGGCTCTATCTACCTAGCGCACGCCGGAGTTCTGAAAGGACTCAACGCAACCACCCATTGGGCCTCTTATGACAGACTCCGTAATCTTGGAGCACTTCCAACCGAACAACGAGTAATCAAAGAGGGAAAGATAATTACTGCGGCGGGTGTTTCCTCAGGGATAGACATGGGGCTCTCCCTCGTAGCCGCCCTGGAAGGTGCGGAAATGGCGAAATTGATTCAACTTGCAATCGAATATGACCCGCAACCACCGTTCGATTCAGGTGCACCGTCAAAAGTGAGCCCAGAGTTCAGAGATTTCGCCCTGAGTATCTTCACTAATCCAGATCGGTAACGCTTCGCGACCGCAAAGACTGCAAAGACTGCAAACGACTTGCTAATTTCTTTTGATGGAATGGATATCTGACCCCGCCGCTTGGAGTGCCCTCGCAGCACTTCTCACACTTGAAATTGTTCTCGGAGTCGACAATGTCGTGTTTATTTCAATTCTCGCCTCCAAGCTTCCGCCAGAAGACCAAGACAAAGCCCGCAAGATTGGTTTACTCGCAGCGGGCGGCATGCGAGTAATCCTTCTTCTTGCAGTTGGCTGGATCATCACACTGAAGAAAGAATTGTTCTCAATTGGCTCCGTTGGTTTCAGCGGAAAGGAACTCATCCTTCTTGCCGGCGGTCTATTCCTTATCTATAAAGCAACAAAAGAAATCCACCACAAATTAGAGGGCGAGGAAGGTGCAACATCTACAAAGACTGCACCCACAATTGCTGCAGTCATTGGACAAGTGCTCGTGCTCGACTTGGTGTTCTCTATTGACTCAGTCATCACAGCGGTAGGAATGACCACCTATGTTCCCGTCATGGTGATCGCGATTCTCACTGCAGTTGGCATCATGCTTATTGCGTCTAAGGCCATCTACACATTCGTGAATGCGCATCCGTCCGTGAAGATTCTGGCGCTTGCATTTTTGCTTCTTATTGGCGTCACACTTCTTGCCGAGGGATTCGGTGAGAAAATTCCGAAGGGTTACATCTACGCATCAATGACCTTCTCTGTGTTCGTTGAAGTACTGAACCTTCGCGTGCGCAGCAAGAAGAAGCCAGTTGAGGCAGTCCATCTTCGCGAGCCCATCGTCTAGGGCACAGAATTATTTGGAGTCGCGCCACATTGTCCAAAGAGTTGGACATCCATCATCAGAGATTTCATCACGAACCTTAAATCCAAACCGTTCATAGAACGGAAGGTTTTCAGGTTTCTGAGTTTCTAGATACGCAGGCATGTGCGACGCATCACACTCTTCAAGGCGGTGTGTGAGCAATGTGCCGCCTAAGCCCTTGCCTTGAAATGCAGGGTCGACACCCAAGAGGCCCAAATACCAATGCGGATCTTCGGGATGTTTCTTTGCCATGGCATCCAGAAGTTTGATTCCCTTTATTCGATTGCGCCCTTTAATCAGTCCCCGCGCAGAACCGATTGATACGCGAAGTTCTTGTTGCCAAGGACGCGGTGCATTCCCCGGTGCAAGCCACGATGCTGTCGCAACAACTCGACCATTACGAACAATCGCATCGACATGTCCGTGACGCAATGCGTCTCCCATTACTGCTGTTACAAAGTTGGGAAGCATGTGATGCTCGTGCAAACTGTTTCGTGCAAAAAATCCGAACATTGGGTCTGGCCAGAATGCTCTACTAGTAGCTGCAATGGCTGTGTGAAAATCCTTGGGATCCAAGGAGATGATGTCGTTGTTCGTCAAAATAAGTACCTGTTACCACCGTACGACTATCCATGCCAATAGTCCAGCCTTATTGAGACTTAGTTACCAAACAACAGGAGTTGTAGCAGCAGTAGCCCTACCTTCGGCTCGAACACCTTTTGCCACCATGTCTTGCGCAACGTCATTCCACAGTGCACGCAAACGGTAATGGGGTACGCGCGGAAACATGTGGTGCATGGCGTGATGATCATGACCACGAATGATGAGCCCTGAACCGCGAAACACAGCTATTCGCGTATGGCGGTAACGAGTTGTCTCACCGGCTGGGTGGTGTGGGTACCACGCAAACACAAAGATGAGATACGCGAATTGCAAACGTGCTGGGATGTACCACAGAGCAAGTGCTTGCCAACCTAAGCCAAAAAACATTGAGCCGATCAAAACGACATGAGTAATTAGCCAAAATCTCACTTGAGCGAGACCTTCCTTTTTGCTGCCACCCGCAATATCAAAAATTCCGAGCATCGACTTTGGTAAAACAACTCTCGTCTTCGGTACAAGAGCGAAGAACGGCAGGAACATATTCACCATCGTTATTCCCAGCATCTTCACCAACAGTTCGCGTTTTGAGCCATCCGAGAAATGATCCGGGTCCCGCTTTGGATCGTTCGTATAGGCGTGATGACGCATGTGCCCGCCACGATGAGACGTAAATGGGATTAGTAACGGAATGGAGCAGAGACTGCCGATGAGGTCTTCACCCCAACGAGCACGGGTTGCTTTACCCCAAATGTTTTTATGCACGGCTTCATGCATTGGCATATAGAAGGTCGCAGCAAAAAATGTGTTCAGAACAAGGCCGACCCAGAGTGAAACTGCTCCAGTAAGTCCAAGGTACAACACCACACTCCAGCAAATAGCAAAAGCTAAAAATGTCAGAACAATGCGCGGCTGAAAACTTCCCCAGTATTTCTTGGCAATCTCATTCTCTGCTTGCAAAATGGCGCGCCGATCTGCACTGGCACTCGCAGCTGCATCAGCTGTTGCGTTGTCAAAGATGTTTTCAAGTGCATCTGGGTCTGGCGTATTTGTCTCAATCATGAAAAATTCCTTAGTCGGGTGTGGTGTAGGTGTTTTCAAATTCGTCTTGCAAAACGGTTGCAATATGGTCAGTGGTATCCACCACTAATTCTCTATCGAGTATTCGAGAACGATAGGTCCATCCTTCAGGTAGCGAAAGTCGCTCCCCTAAAGTTGCCAAGTTGTCTTGATTGATTGTTGGGTCTACGCCAATGCAATACGCCTGCATTACATACGCCTTACCTTCTGGATTCACTAACTCGTATACAACCGAGCCAGCGTCCCAAAAGAACACTGCACCACGGTTTACATGGCGTTCCATGTATGGCACAGTTGCTGGTGATTCGCCTTTACCAAATTCAATAAGGGCAATCCGGCGCATAGTCAGACCATTGAAGTCCTTGAGAATTGGTTCAACAGGTGCAACTTTCGAACCAAGTCCGTCCAGCATCCAATGCCGTGGGCCGTTCAACTTCACAGCGAATGCACCCATCTCCTCTTTGATTGCGTTGGCATCCAACGTGTCCCACAATTCTGCTGGGCAATCATTCAGCATCTGTGTGCCATAAACCTCAGCTTGAATCTCGTCGCCCTTAATGAATACAGCGAGAACTTCGCCGTAACGCACCCCGCGCATGTCAGATATCAACCGTTGTTGTGTCGCAGCCACCCTGGCAATTCCCTTCATTAGAACTTCCCTAAAACTATTCCAACCCCACGCCAGGGTCTAGATATGTGCGAGTACTTTCTATTCTCTTTCATCTGTCGAGCCAGACCAGTGCCTATTATCCTGAGGGTACGACCAACAAGGGGTACACCATGTCTGAGACACCACGCATTAAGCACAACTACGGCAAAATCAACAAGGAATACGGAATGTTCCTTGCTACTCGCCCACCTGAGGAAGACGGCCCTATCTACATGGTGAACCTCATGAAGTACCACGAGGTTGCGCAGTACCTAGATGATGCTGGCGTGGACAAGGCAATCAGTGGACGCGAAGCAGACGACCGCTACAACCCAGCAAAAGTTTTGAACAAGATTGGTGCAGACATTGTGTTTGCCGGTGACGTTCTAAAGAATCACGTCGGTACCGAAGACTGGGATCGTATTGCAGTTGTTCGTTACGCAACGCGAAAGTCTTTCATCGATATGCAATCGCGCCCAGACTTCGGCGAGAAGCACGTACACAAAGCTGCGGGTATGCAGCGAACAATTATTGTTTGTTGTCGCCCAGAGAATGAAGCAATCGACAAGAACGGCCGCCCCGATGGTGCCCTTTCTAAGATTGTTGTCATGGTTGTGCGCCAAACCCCAGACCGCACAGCAGCATTTGCTGCAATTCCTGGTGCGGCAAACTACACAGCAGAAGGCACCATCATTGGAGATGAACGCCGATGGGACACAGTGCAGTTCCTAGTGGCTGACTCAGAAGAAGCGGCTACAGCTGCAGCATCACAACTGCAAGGCTGCGAAGCAGGCTCAAGCTATGTGATGACATTGCGCGTTTCTCTCGACGCAATGACTTCAGTAATGCAATAACGCGTTATCCGCGTCCGGCCATACCTGCACCTGCAGTAATTGTTTCCGTGTCTCGAACAATGCGACCCATGAGG
This sequence comes from Ilumatobacteraceae bacterium, assembly GCA_044354565.1. GTDB lineage: Bacteria > Actinomycetota > Acidimicrobiia > Acidimicrobiales > Ilumatobacteraceae > UBA2093. The sequence continues at coordinate 5,413 of JBIKZT010000028.1, read as the reverse complement.
TGACCACGAATAACTTGTAACGCTGCGTCTGCTTCAGAGTGTCCTGCACGTTGCAATACGTCTAGGTCTGTAATGCAATCTTGCAGGGCATACCCAAGTTCGCGATGTGCGGCACGAATTGGTTCTTGGTCAGGTGGCATTGGCACATCAGCTTTGGAGCCCAAAGTGGCTGCACGTTCCCGAATGCGATCTGCTTCTGGGCCATTGACACTTCCCAACACTGCCGCTGTCTCGCGCAACACTCTGGTCATTCCGTTGTGTTCCTCGGCAACATACGTGTCATATACCGGCATAACTTGACGCACCTCTTGAATGAGTGACTGCAACATTTGGCACATTGTGTAGGCCTTTGGGCTACCGACATGCGGCATGATTTCATTTTGTAGTGCGACGATAAAACCTTCAAGAAGGTCATCGACTGTTGGACTGGTCATCATGCCGGTACCCCCTCGTATCCCATGAGTTTCGACATTAGAGGAAACGCGGGAATGCTTGATTGTGCTACGTAATACGGAAGGAGCAACATGTACTCCTTGTTCACGCGGCGCGAAACGAATTGCTGAACTGGCACTGCAATCTGCATCGTTCCAAAGAGAGTGAAATATCCAAGTTCTTCGGGTGTGATGTCATTGCCAGTGAGCTTGTTGTAATACGCAAGGAAGCCCCCCTCTTTCTTGGGGTAGTCCATGACATGCGCGTCACTCACAACATCCATAAGGACCATCCATCCAAGATCTTCACGTGGGTCACCAACCCGGCTTGCTTCCCAGTCGATGAGCGCAGACACTTGGCCGTTCTCATATAAGAAGTTTGCTGGGTTGAAGTCGCCGTGAACAATAGCCAGCGGCATTGGCCGAGGCTTGTTGCGACGCAATGTGTACACGGCATCGAGAGCAATCATTAGCATCGGGTCGTAATTCAACGATGTATACGACGATTCGAAAAACTCAATAGTTGAATCCATGAATGCATCCCATGACTTGATATCTATGCCTCGGTGAAACGGATCAGTCAGTGCGCCATCGGGATCAATCTTGTCGATTGAGCAACTATGCAGTTCAACAAGGACCTCACATAGATGTTTGATGACCGATTCAGCCTGGTCTTCATCTGCGCCGCCATTGAAAAGTGCGGAAGTTTGGCCACTGCCAGTTGCTCGCTCAAGAAGCATCGCCGGATGTCCGAACGGAGCTGGATCCATTTCGTATCCGTAACTACGACTAACAGGAATGGTGGTGCGTAGACGCAAAGACTCAATGAGGTTGTGTTCAACCGAACGATCGGTGTGCAAAATTGCTTCTACGTCTGGCGGATCTTTACGCAAGATAAGCGGAAGCACCTCCTCACTGCCGTTGCGCGTCACTCGTGCATCGCATTTGAATGTTTCTCGCGAGAATCCGCCGGCGATTTGCTCAAAGCCTTCAATTGACACATTTGATATCTCTGGCAAGACCTGCTGCATTAATGCCGCGACTGATTGCTCCATGAATTCCCCCGAACACTTGGTGTAGAACGAATCTATGACCAAGGTCACACCTATGTCAACCTGGCGTTCACCTTGGCTTTACCTGTGTCGCCCTATGGAAAACGGTTTGGAGACACCCGATCAACATCTACCTGTGCTGCACCATGCTCTTCGGGAACGAGACCTCGCGCCAGGAGAGCTCCGTACTCAGCAAGGCCAGGCCCCATCTGTATGCCGTACCCACCTTGGCCACAGAACCAAAAGAAATTCGGCTCATCTACTCGCGACCCAACAACAGGTGACCGGTCGGGCGCAAACGTTCGTAAGCCAGCCCATGCCGTATCTATCGAACGGATATTGAAAGTAGTTACTTCATTCACTGACTCAATGGCCTGTGCCACATCAATCTCTTCTGGGCGTGCATCACAAGGTTCCGACAATGTCTCATCTGCAGGTGACCCAAGAAGAACGCCGTGGTCGAGACCGAAGTAATACGCCTCGGGTGTTCCAAATACCATTGGCCCACGACCAAGAGCTGGGTCAACCTTGGCGGTGAAAATAGTGCGGCGCAATGGCATGAGACCTACTGGCTTGCAATGAGCCATCGCAGCGACCACATCTCCCCATGCGCCCGCAGCATTCACTACAAGATCACATTCCCATGATTCTTCTCCTGAAGACACCACACAAGTATTTCCAAGTGCAATCGCATTAACGCGTTTGTTTTTCACTATCACTCCACCATTGGCCGCAATCTCACGCACATACGTTTGGTGCAACGATGCAACATCAATAGCAGAACCTGTTTCATCAATCGCAGCAGCGGCAACTGCATCACGCTGCAAATACGGACACAATGTGAATGCGTCTTCAACGTCAATCATGTGCATTGTCGGGGTCTTTTCAACAATTTCACGCAATACATCGGAGCGATCTGCACCAGCAATTTGCAGGAAAGCACGAGGCTCCAGCAATTCAACTTCGTACTTTTCGGAACGCTGTGCATACAGCGCAATACTTCGTTGCGTTAGTTCTCGTACAACCTTGTTGCCGTACCCAGGGAGCAATACTGCTGCTGATCGTCCAGTGGTGTGATGTGCAAGAGTCTCTTCAGCTTCAATCAGGACAACGTCATGATCGTGGCTCAGTTCGCCAGCAATAGATACACCAGCGATTCCCCCGCCAATTACTACTACTCGCCTTTTCCCAGACACCACAAGACCTCCGCTATCCACGGTAGTCCTGCAAATGACGAAGCGTTACGCAGATAGCGAAACGTTGACTATTGGCGGTTCATCTCCGCTTTTGCCTCAGCTGTAGCCACATCAGACTTTGCTCGACTCGACTCGAGAACTACCTCGTGAAGTTCACCTGTGTACTCGTAAGGCGCTGCATAACGGGTAGAGACAGCCGAACCGTGGTCGTAACCCACACTTGGTCCGAGTGAAGAAATCATTCGCATATAGAGAGGGACTTGAACAGAACCTGCAGATACGCCATCAATCTCAATCTCTAATGCTCCCGACATGCCATCACCACGTCGCAATTTCACGCGGAATTCGTGATCTCCGTCAGGGATTACAGAAGAAGACTCGACAATGGCGTGATCTCCAAATGCGTTGTAGTCAAGAACAAGGCGATCATTTTGAACAAAGACAGACACACCTGAGTTTTGGGAGCCAGTTGCGTACAACACTCCCTCGTCGCCCTTCTTGTAAGTGACGGTGGCGATCAGGTCGACGTTACGTCCGCCTAAACCACCACTTGCCTGACTAGGCATTGGCGACATAGGTGGTCGATATACGTACCGACGATCTTCTGGGTGTGGCGAATTCTTTCTGTACCGTGCACCAAAGAGTTCAACACCGCGGTCGTCAAGTGGCAATACACCATGTATCTCGGCTTGTTCCCACCAATGCGCAACCATCTCATCAAGCTTTGCGGGATCCTTTTCGGCAAGGTCATTCGTTTCCGAGCGATCTTTTGCAATGTGGTACAACTCCCACTTTTCGTTTGCGTAGGGCTGACCCGATGTGTGTTTGAGAACTGCTTTCCATTCACCTGCCACAATGGCCAAGCTTCCGCCGTTCTCAAAATACTGAATGGTGTTTGTTGCCGGTGCAGAAGCATCGTTCAAGAAAGACTTGAATGAGTGTCCAGTAACTGGCATTTGTTCAAGACCCTTGCGAACGCTAGGTGGCGTGACACCCAAGATGTCATACACAGTTGGAACAATGTCGGCCACAAACACGAACTGGTCGCGCTTTGTTCCGCGTTGTTCTTTCGCAATTCCATTTGGCCAATGCATCACCATTGGTACGTGCACACCACCTTCGTGCGTGTTCTGCTTGTACCAGCGGTACGGAGTGTTGCCCACTTGCGCCCAGCCCCACGGATAGTTCGTATGGCTGTTCGGTCCACCAATTGTGTCAATGTTCGCAATGGCTTGGTCTGGCGTTTCGAATATGCCGTTGAAGAATTTCATTTCATGCATAACGCCAAACGGGCCACCCTCTTGAGACGCGCCATTGTCTGCATGCACAACCAAAATGGTGTTATCCAATTGACCTAATTTGCGAAGACCTTCAACGAGGCGTCCAATCTGATCGTCGGTGTGATCCAAGAAAGCAGCAAAAGCTTCCTGCAAACGCGCAGCTAGGCGCCGTTCGTTTTCAGACAGTTCATTCCACGGCTGAACGCCAGGGTTGCGTGGTGAAAGTTCAGTATCTGGAGGAATAACACCAGTAGCAATCTGCTTCTTGAACCAACGTTCACGAATGACGTCCCAGCCTTCGTCAAATTTACCTCGGTACTTTTCCATATACGCGGCAGGCGCTTGGTGAGGAGCATGTGTTGCACCAAATGGCATGTACCCAAAGAATGGTCGGTCAGGGCGCACACCTTTAAAGTCAGCAATGATTTTCAGAGCTTGATCAACCAAGTCTTCCGACAAGTGGTAGCCGTCTTCTGGACCTGCAGGTGGATCAATCGGGTGATTGTCTGCAACGAGCTCTGGATAGAACTGGTCAGTTTCGCCATCGAGGAATCCGTAGAAACGATTGAAACCACGAGCGAGTGGCCACTGATCAAATGGGCCAGCTGCCGAGCACTGTTCCATTGGGGCCAAGTGCCATTTACCGCAGACGAATGTTCCATAACCGGCATCACCTAAAACTTCAGCGATTGTTGCTGCATAATTTGAAATATGACCGAGTTGGTTTGGAAAACCAGTGATGAAGTTCGACACCGTGCGCATACCAACGGCATGGTTGGCGCGACCGCTAAGAAGTGCGGCACGAGTAGGCGAGCACAATGGAGTTACGTGAAAGTTAGTGAACTGCAATCCATTAGCAGCAAGGGCATCAATGTTCGGTGTGTCGATATCCGAACCGAAGCAACCCATCTGAGCAAACCCCGTGTCATCGAGCAAAACAAAGATGACGTTTGGTGCATCATCGCCCGGGTGAGCCGGCGTGGAGAACCACGGCTCGGAATCCTTTACGTAGCGACCAATCTTGCCTTCGAAGCCATACTTGTTAGTCATAAATCCCCCTTGATGGAACAGCACTATCTTTCCCTATTTTTAGGGGAATGGACATACTCCCCCGAGAATAGATGATGTTCCGAACGGACTACCCCAGGACCCCTGGGGAGTCCTAAGTTCTATATCAAAGGGGAAGCCATGCATTTCGAGATTGATCGCACCAACATTACAAAACATCGTTTTGTAGAGACCTCTGTACCTTCACTGCAAGACGGTGAAGTTGCACTGGCACTGCAGGAGTTTGCACTCACTTCCAACAATGTGAGTTACGCACTCAGCGGCGACTTTCTTGACTACTGGGGATTCTTCCCCACCGAAGATGGTTGGGGTCGACTGCCAGTAATGGGATTCGGTGTCGTCACTGCATCTGCAAACGCAGACATTGCCGTGGGTACCCGCTACTT
>JBIKZT010000081.1:0-5500 GCA_044354565.1 Ilumatobacteraceae bacterium | reverse complement strand
GAGAGAACCCGATGACGCGAGGCAGAAGAACATGCGAACCCAATTCAGGCAAAATGCCACGACGAACCATGGCGTATTGAATCTTGGCTGATTCAGAAACAATGCGGATATCGCACAGCATTGGGTAAGTGATGCCAACTCCGACCGCATGCCCGTTAATGGCCGCAATGACGGGCTTTCGTACTTTGTACGGCATGCAACGTGGGCCTTCGCGACGGCTCTGCTGGCCCGCCCTGAAACCCTCTTCACCATCACTGAGGTCAGCGCCAACACAAAATGCTTTTCCTGCGCCAGTGAGCACCACTGCACGCACATCGTCGTTTGCATCGGCAGCACCCATGGCTAACGACAACTCGTCACTCAATTGCGGAGTCCATGCGTTCATTGCTTGCGGGCGATTCAGAGTGATGGTGGCAACACCATCGGCCACCTCATACAAAACAGTTTCAAAATCCATGCAACCTCGGTTCTTACAGAACCGTACCCCATTCCTTTTTCATCATCGGGACAATGGTCTCGATGTACTCAGCCAAAATTTCTTGATTCCATGGTGGACGAATCGCGATGTTGATCAGTTGTGCACCAGCCTCAACAAACGGAGCAACTTGTTCCATAGCGTCTTCAGGACGGCCAAGCAACGAACCAGCGATAATGCGCTCTGAAGCTGCTCCCCACTGTTCGTGTAACTGCTGAGTGACGACGCCGATGTCTTCGTTGCTGAGGCCGAAAGACAGATTGATGCTGCGTTCAACATCTGTGGGTTTACGTCCCGCTTTCTCACACCAGTCATCCAAGATACCATTCAACTCTTTGTATTGTGCAGGGCTCGCATATGCAGCATTCCATCCATTTGCATATGCACCTGCCATACGCAATGTCTGCTTCGGTCCGAGCCCACCAAGCCACAACGGCAATGCACCCATTGCAGTTGGCACCATCGATGCGTCACGCAGTTCGACGCCGGGTGAACTCTGTGTAACACGCTCACCGTTTCGCCATTTGTTGATGGCCTGTAATTGTCCTTCGAGAACTTTGAAACGATCGCCTTGCGATGGAAAATCAATTCCAAACGCCAGTGCTTCTTGGTCGTGCCAACCGCTTCCCATTCCCAATTCAAATCGACCACCAGATAGATGGTCGACCGAAATAGCACCCTTCATGAGAACTCCGATGTTGCGGTACTGCGAACAGAACACCAAGCAACCAAGTCGTGCATGTGTTGTATCGGCAGCTAGTGCTCCCAACATGGAGAATGCCTCAAAGTGGGGTTGCGTGCCACCTGCAGGTGGCGCCTCGTACAGATGATCCCACAGGGAAATCCAGTCAACACCCGAGGTGTCTAACCACTTCCACAGTGCACGCAGGTCTGCGACTGAAGCGTTTTGCGCCCCCAGATGGACACCGAATTGGACGGCCATGTTGTACCCCCTCAGATACGACAAAGGCCCCCAAAATGGCTGGGGGCCAAATGTCTATTGGAGCGGACGACGAGATTCGAACTCGCGACCCTCACCTTGGCAAGGTGATGCTCTACCAACTGAGCCACGTCCGCGTATGTAGACCTCATCCTAGCGAGGTGGGCAGATTGCGCAACCAGGCGCTAACCCTCTTGGTCTATCGCCACCCCTGGCGTACCCCTTTGTTCCTGCACCAAGAAGGCCAAGGAACCCAAGACAACGGCCGCCCCGACCAACTGCCACACCGTGAGGGCTTGGCTAAAGATTGCCCAGGCCAGGCCAGTGGAGATAACGGGGCTCAATAGACCAAGCAATGAAGCCAACGTGACATCGATATGACTTTGAGACCATGTCATCATTCCATGGCCGACCACGCCTGGGATGATCGTCATACCCACAACCCAGTACCAGTCGTTCGTTGTCATTGCAGTGAGGTCATTACTAGTGATCAAACCAAATGGAAGGATGACAACCGCTGCCCAGGTGAAGATTGCTGCCAGAAATGACCACGAGTGCACGCCTGCCATTCGTGTCTGCTTCGCCAAGACAAAATATGCCGTCCACAACACAACATTGGCAACGGCCATTAGGTCGCCAGAAAGATTCGCACCGCTAGTTGATGCGGCTGCGAGCACAACTGCAAGAACGCCTGCCATTGCACACACTGAGTAAAACAATTGTTTCTGGCGAATCTTCTCGCCGAACATCTTTGGTGCCACAAACAAAATCAATACCGGCTGAATTGTGGTGATGAGCGTGGCGTTAGCGATAGAGGTCATCTTCATAGAAGCAAACCCGGCAATGAAAGAGAATGCGAACAAGACACCAGGGACAGCAGTCCTCTTCATCAACTCTTTAGTGACGCCACCACCCATGAGGATTGCCATGAAATGCATCAACGGCATACCTAACAACATGCGATAGAAAACTATTGAAGGCGTACTGACGGTCATTGCCTTAGTGAGAATGGGGCCGATACCCCATGCAGTGACAGCCAGCAGAGCCGCCAAGACGTGTACATCATCACGCCCGCGCACTGACGACGAGATTCGCTGGAGAGTGTTTGTCACTTGGTGGGTGGATTGAGATCTATACGCAAGGTCAAAACACCATCTTCAATAGTTGCCGTTGCATCGCCAATGATTGCAAAGTCGCGGAAGTCGGTTTCCGCATTTGCAATGAAGAGTTGACGCTCTTCGCCTGCAATTGGTGGCAAGGGCCTCTTTCGTACTGCAATTGCACGATCCTTAAATCGAGCGATCATTTCGTTTGGATCAAATCCGGCCATAGTCCTTACTCCTTGTTTTGCTGATGTAGTAGCGGGTCAATAAATCCAGGCACCAAGTCCACTGCGTCGTCGTCATGTGGATACGGGTCGCGAAATGGCTGTTCCGGCTCAGACACAGGTTCACGCATCAATACTGGTGGCGCAATGTGATATTCGATAGGCGCAGCACCATCTGAACGGACGCTATTCAACATGTCGACTCGTCGTTCTTCGTTTGCGCGCGCAAACTTTCTATCTGCCATCACTTCCAACGGCGCCAGCACCGAAGGGTCTTCAACAGCGGCGCGCCAGAAAGCAATAGTTGTGACGAACAAAAGGATTCCAAGCAATACAAGAAGGACGCCAACCACATTTATTGTGGTGCTATTGGCGGCAAAGATGACAGAGGAAATCACCTGTTTATTCTTTCACGCCATTCGAGGCCGTGCCTGACTCTCGACCCTGATTTAGTCCGTCTCGGTGAGAAATTGACGAATTTCAGCGCCAACAGCAGTGACTTCGATAAGGAAACCGTCGTGTCCCTCATTGCTCATAATTTCCGCATGCCGATTTCGCGTATCTGCATTTTTGAGCCTCGACTGAATGATTTCCTGCTGGTAAGCCGGATACAAAATGTCTGAGTCGATACTTACAGTCAGCGTCGGAGCCTTGATGCGTGCAAGTGCGTCATCTAGACCACCACGCCCACGACCCACGTCATGTAAATCCATAGCTTTTCCAATGTAAAGATAACTGTTGGCATCAAATCGGCGTACTAAACGATCACCGTGATGATCGAGATAGCCCTCCACCTCAAACCGAGAGAAAAGATCTGTGCCGCTTGCGTTAAAATTCTGATCCCGCAACTCGCGACCGAACTTTTCACTGAATCTTGTGTCAGTACGAAATGTCACTTGCGCAATCATGCGTGCGATTGCAAAACCATTCCATGGTCCACCATCAGGGCCAGCGTCGTAATAGTTTCCGTCGTTATAGGCCGCATCCATTATCAATGCGCGACGACCAATGGAGCCCCAAGCAATCTGTTGTGCACTTGCTTCTGCACAAGTAGCTATCGCGATAAGTGCCTGCACACGAGTAGGAAATGTGATGGCCCACTCAAGTGCCTGCATGCCACCCATCGATCCCCCAACTACGGCTCGCCATGTCTTGATACCTAATGCGTCGGCTAATAAAGCCTGAGCACGGACCATGTCTCTAATGGTGACAACAGGAAAACGAAGCGCGTACGGTTTGCCATCTTCTGGATGCGGCGACGATGGGCCAGTTGACCCTTGGCATCCACCGAGCACGTTCGAGCAAACAACGAAATACTTATTTGTGTCGATTGCTTTTCCTGGACCAACAACACCATCCCACCAACCGTTCGTGGGGTGACCTTTACCGGCAGAGCCCGCCACATGACTATCGCCAGTCCATGCGTGACACACCAAGATCGCATTCGATGCATCTGCATTCAACGTTCCCAACGTCTCGTAGGCGATAGTGACGTTGTGCAATGACTCGCCGCCTTCTAGAGAAAAAGGTCGAGTGGTTGCAAAGGTATGAAACAAACGATGACCAACTGGGTCGCCCTGCATCCAGCCCCCAGATGCGGGATAGGGAGTTTCGTCGTGGCGATACACAGTTGCCATGTTGTTTCCTTGTTGATTGCGAATATGTCGCTCAGGAGACAACGCCCTGTTGCCCCGCTGGCTGCGGGACCACATCCCTCATCTCTCGATGAGGAGGCACCGTGCGGTTGTCACCCCGGTTGCCGGACCAATTGGTCTCTCCTAATGCTGAATGAAACTCTATCGGCTAGCGATGTCGTCAGCGAGGTATTTAGGGAGTCCAACGATGTCTGTGAAGTCATTGAATGGGGTGAGAAGGTCCTGATGGTCTCGCATGCTGCCCTGTTCTCGGAGAACGCCATAGGCATCCCCCAAAGCCTTAGAGACCGCCAAGAGCCCAGACAACGGAGAGACGATCATGCGGAATCCGAGTTCTGCCAACTCAGATGGTGTGAGTAACGGGGTCTTACCCTTCTCCACCATGTTCGCCACCAGTACAACATCTGGCAACGCGTCGGCTATCTGTTGCATTTCTTCTACCGATTGAGGAGCCTCCACGAACACTGCGTCGACTCCGATGTCTCGCGCCATCTTTGCGCGTTCAATTGCATCATGTAATCCATTGACAGCACGCGCATCGGTTCGTGCTGTGAGAAACAGATCATCTCGTTCACGCAAAACTATTTGTAACTTGTGTAACCACTCGGCAGGTTCAACAACTTCTTTGCCATCCATATGACCGCATCGTTTTGGCCACACCTGATCTTCAAGAAACATTGCAGCAGCGTTTGCTTCCTCCCACAGTGCAGTTGTTTCAGCAACCACATCGTTATCGCCGTACCCAGTATCAGCGTCAACAACTACAGACACGGCAGGGACTGCAGCACACACACGTCGAGCCGTGTCGGCTACATCTTGCTGACCAAGAATGCCGATATCGGGAACACCCAACATGGTGCCAGCCACTGCGAATCCCGAGAGGAAAACAGTAGAGAAACCGGCGCGCTCCGCTAGCAATGCGGACAATGGGTCCCACACCCCTGGCATCAGCACGGACTCGCCATTGGCCAGCCGCGCACGTAGTGCGTCAGAAGTGGTCACTTGATCCCAAGTTCATCCATTGCGTGTTGCTTGAGCCTCTTGTAATCCACTTTGCCATTTGGTGCGCGACCAATTGTAGAAATGACAACCACATTTCGTGG
>JBIKZT010000027.1:0-15127 GCA_044354565.1 Ilumatobacteraceae bacterium | reverse complement strand
TGCAACAATTCATCTTTCATGTTGTCGTGCGCCACAAGGGCAATTGTTTTCTTGGCTGGAACTGCCATCTCTACTTCGCTAATTGCCACACACAATGTTTAGCCCACCGAAGCGATGGACTGGTGGAACAACAGTGAAATATGTGTGAATGAACTATTTGACGACAAGATTCACAGTGCGACCAGGCACCACGATTGTCTTCAGAGGTGTCTTACCGTCGAGTGCGGCAATGATGGGTTCAAGAGCCAGTGCAAGTTCAAGATGTTCTTCAATCGATGCAGTAGGCGCAACAGTGATTCGTGCGCGCACTTTGCCATTGATCTGAACAGGAACTTCAATTGTGTCTTCAATCAACTTGCTCGGGTCAGCGACGGGGAAGGGCACATAGGTGACTGTGGAATCGTGGCCGAGACGGAACCACAACTCATCGGCAAGGTGTGGGCACAAGGGCGACAACATTTGCACCAAAGGCTCAACCAACGAAATAGGTGAAGTCTTATGTGCAGAGACATGTTGGGTCAGCGCATTATTGAATTCAATGAGTTTGGCGATTGCGGTGTTAAAGCGCAGGTGTGCAAAATCATCTTCCACGCCAACGATGGTGCGATTCAGGTGACGAACTAATTCTTCTGGTGCTGCGTCATCAACAACGATTGAGTCACCTGTGTATTCATCAATGATGTTTCGCCATAGGCGTTGCAGGAAGCGTTGCATGCCAACTACGTCGCGCGTATTCCACGGACGGCTTGCATCGAGTGGGCCCATTGCCATTTCGTACAAACGGAAGGTATCTGCGCCAAACTCTTCGTACATCTCGTCGGGAGTCACGATGTTCTTGAGGCTCTTACCCATTTTTCCGTATTCACGGATAACCGTTTCGCCCTGCCAGGTGTAGTTGTCGCCCGACTCTTCTACTTCAGTGGCAGGAACTGTCTGGCCGCGAGCATCGCGATATGCATATGCCTGGATGTAGCCCTGGTTGAACAAACGATGAAATGGTTCCTCGCTTGAGACATGCCCAAGGTCGTGAAGAACTTTGTGCCAGAAGCGTGCGTACAACAAGTGCAACACAGCATGCTCAACACCGCCCACATAAAGATCCACGCCACCGGTGTGGCCTTCATGCTCTGGTCCCATCCAGTAGCGCTCTACTTCATGGTCGATGAAAACTTCTGAGTTGGTGGGGTCGAGGTAGCGCATCTCGTACCAACATGAACCAGCCCACTGCGGCATGACGTTCACTTCACGGCGATACTCGCGTGGACCATCACCAAGGTCGAGAGTTACGCGAGTCCAGTCGGTAACACGTGCGAGTGGAGGAACAGGGTCGCTTGTTGCATCGTCGGGTGACAAAGCAGTCGGTTTGAAATCTGCAAGTTCTGGCAACAACACGGGAAGCGCCTGAGTAGGAACTGCGTATGCGCGACCATCTTCGTCGTACACAATGGGGAACGGTTCACCCCAGTAGCGCTGACGTGAAAAGAGCCAGTCGCGCAAACGATATGTAGTGGTGGGTTCACCCAGATTGTGTTGCGCCAACCATGCATTCATTCGTGACTTGGCATCGACAATTGAGGTAAGTCCATTCAAACTGACGGAATCATTCGTTGAATTGATGTATTCGCCGTCGCCCACAAACGCTTCAGGCCATGTACTGCAGTCCGCGCTCGGTGCAATGTTGCGCGCGTCAAACCACGACGCTGTTGGCATTTGTGTGGCCACGATTGGCAAGTTGTATGCGCGTGCAAATGCGAAGTCGCGTTGGTCACCGCTAGGTACAGCCATGATGGCACCGGTGCCATACCCCATGAGTACGTAGTCGGCGATATAGATGGGGATGTCTGTGCCGGTAACTGGGTTAGTTGCCATTGCGCCAGTGAAGACACCAGTTTTCTTCTGTGAATCGTCTTGACGTTCGTTGTCTGCTTTTGCTGCTGCCTCTGCTTGGTATGCAGCGACCTGCGAACGTTGATCTGCAGTGGTGAGCGCATCTACGAGTGGGTGCTCAGGTGAAAGCACCATGAATGTTGCACCAAACAATGTGTCGGGCCGTGTGGTGAACACTTCGATGTCGCCAGCTGATGTAGAGAACGAGACGCGAGCGCCGTCGCTGCGACCAATCCAGTTGCGTTGCATCAATTTGATTGGCTCTGGCCAATCAAGACGATCAAGATCGTCGAGGAGTCGATCTGCATACGACGTAATGCGCATCATCCACTGACGCATGTTGCGTTTGAACACTGGGTAGTTGCCGATGTCGCTGCGTCCCTCGGCGGTCACTTCTTCGTTTGCCAAAATGGTGCCCAATCCGGGGCACCAGTTCACAGGTGCATTCGACAAATACGCAAGACGATGGTCGTCAACGATGTCGTGTCGTTCGCCAGCGCTCAATGCAGACCATGCTCGACCATCTGGAGTTGGGCGATCGCCGTTTTCAAATGCCGCAATCAAATCTGCGATTGGTCGTGCACGTTCAGTCTCTGTGTCGTACCAAGCGCCATGAATCTGCAAGAAAATCCATTGAGTCCATTTGTAAAAAGATTCGTCGGTAGTGCTGACACTTCGTCGCGGGTCATGTCCAAGTCCGAGACGACGCAACTGACGACGCATGTTCGCAATGTTTGATTCCGTGTTCACGCGTGGGTGAATGCCGGTGGTGATTGCGTGTTGTTCGGCAGGCAGACCAAAACTGTCGTAGCCCAGAGCGTGAAGAACGTTGTATCCCTGCATGCGCTTGAAGCGCGCAAAGACATCGGTTCCGATGTACCCGAGTGGGTGTCCCACGTGAAGACCCGCACCAGAGGGGTAGGGAAACATGTCGAGAATGAATGCCTTGGGGCGATTGTCGACAGCTACGGAATCTTTCAGCGGCCCCGCAGGATTTGGCGCATGGAAGGTGCCTTGTGCATCCCAGGCGTCTTGCCAGCGAGATTCGATGTCGGCTGCAAGGCGCGCCGAGTAACGAAAAGGAGGGATGGAAGAAGGTCCCGATTGTGAAGGCATCGTCGAATCACTCATGGATGTGCCATCGTATAGGTCGTGTCAAAGCAACGCCCACGATCGGGTCGCCGTCAGCCCAAAGGGGGCTCATCTCATGGGTACCCCCGTACCGCACGTCTCTCCGAGGTGCTGCGTGAGGTCATTGGCGACGAGCTGACTCGTATTGATGATGAACGCCTTGACCTTGTGACCATTACCGCTATCGACGTGGACCCTGAAATGAACCGTGCGATCGTCTATTTCGACTCCATGTTTGGAGAAGAAGGTGACGAAGGGGTCATCTTGGCCCTCAATGAATTCAGACCACGTATGCAGGCATCGATCAATCGCCAGATGCATGCTCGCAAGACACCCATTTTGTCTTTCCGTCCAGACGAAGTGATTCGCAGTGCAGCACGCATTGAGGAATTGCTGCGCAAGAAGCCAGACATCGCGCCAAATCCGTCAACAGACGACGAAGAGTAAGCCATGGCCCGCAAACGGCCACCCGTGGTGCATGGATTGGTGTTGTTGGACAAACCAGCAGGAATGACCAGTCATGACGCGGTGTACGCATTGCGGAAACATTTTGGCGAGAAGCGCATTGGTCATGCCGGAACATTGGACCCTGATGCAACAGGTCTGCTTGTAGTGGGTGTGGGTAATGGCACACGACTCATTCGTTTTCTTGGCGACATGGACAAAACATATTCATGCGAGTTCGTGTTTGGAACAGAGACCGACACTTTGGATGATTCGGGTGTTGTCACCGCAACGTACGACATGTCTGCGCCACACATCGATGAGGTACGACGAATCATTGCTGAAAAATTCGTGGGCGACATATTGCAAGTGCCGCCAATGGTGTCTGCTCTTAAAGTTGATGGCGTGCGATTGCACGAGCTTGCTCGGCAGGGAATTGAAGTTGAACGAGAAGCGCGCCCGATTGTTGTGCACTCGTTCACTGTGGAATCAACAGATGACCCACTGGTGATTCGCGCCAATGTTCGATGTGGGTCTGGAACATATATTCGAGTGCTTGGAGCAGACCTTGGTAGGGCATTGGGGGGAGGCGCGCATATGCGTACTCTGCGACGCCATACCACGGGCTCGTATTCGCTTGATGAAGCAAGCACGTTGGAAGAGCCTGTGCTGTTGCCGGTGAACGCTTTGGTCCGACATATGCCTGTCCATGTGCTGGACGATGCAGGTATTGATGACGTGCTGTTTGGTCGTACGCGTGTGGCGTGGGACGGCGATGGACCGTGGGCAGTGACTAATGAACAAGGTGACCTAGTTGCGGTCTTTGAGCTGTGGCGTGAGCGAATTGCTAAACCCACTGTTGTCTTTGGTGGCAGATAGCGTTTTATGCCGTGCTTGTAGTAACAGATCTTTCCGTTTCGCCGTGGCCAAACGAGCGCGCTGTCATCACCATTGGCGCATACGACGGAGTTCATCGTGGGCACTGCGCAGTCATTGCACAAGTGCAAGCGCGCGCTGCCGAACTAGGCGCTCGCAGTGTTGTTGTTACTTTTGACCGTCACCCTGCCAGCGTCATTCGTCCCGATGCTGCGCCACGGCTGCTGACAAACCCCGCACAGAAATTAGAACTGCTGGCAGACACCGGCGTAGATGCGACTGTGGTTGTTCCGTTTTCGCCTGAGCAGGCTCGTGAAACACCCGTTGATTTTGTGGAGCGAGTGATTGTTAATGCATTACGTACTCAGGCTGTCATTGTTGGTTCTGATTTTCACTTCGGCCACATGCGCCAGGGCAACATCACGCTGTTGCGTGAAATGGGCGAGCGTCATGACTTCACGTGCGAGCCAGTAGTTCTGGTGCCTCGCGCCGACGGTGTGGATGAGCCGATCAGTTCCACAGCCATTCGTCGTGCGTTAGCCGGTGGAGAAATAGAAACTGCCACCCGGCTGTTGGGTCGCGCATTAGAAGTGCGTGGAACTGTGGTCACAGGCGATCAACGTGGACGCACCATCGGTTTTGCAACAGCAAATGTGGAGATACCGAATGGCATGTGTTTGCCGAGCGACGGCGTGTATGCCGGTTTGTATCGCCGTCCAGATGGCAGCGAACATGCGTGTGCAATTAATCTGGGTCGCCGTCCCACGTTCTATGTCAACGCGGAACACTCGCTGTTGGAAGCCCACTTGCTTGACTTTGTCGGAGACCTATACGGAGAAGATGCAGCAGTGACCTTCGTGGCATTTTTACGCAGCGAAAAACAATTCGCTGGCATCGATGAACTAAAGACTCAATTGAAACTAGATGTTGAGCACGCACGTGTTGCGGTGCAGAATTACAAACGGCAGTAACTATTCGCCAAGCGATGGCGACAAATGTTTGTATGCGGTGTTACGCTGCACAAGGGTGCGACGCATTGGTGCAACAATTTCTCCGAAGCGACCTTCGGTCATCATCTGACCATGATTAGCGCCTGCTGCGCGAGAGATGTTTTCGTCCATCAAGGTGCCGCCAAGATCGTTGCAGCCTGATTGCAATAGTTGTGCTGCGCCGGCCGTGCCGATCTTCACCCAACTCACTTGCACGTTGTCGATGAGGCCGTCATAGAAGATGCGCCCAATTGCATGCATCAGCACGTTTTCGCGGAATGTTGGTCCGCGTCGTGCTTTGCGTTGCAAGTAAATGGGGGAGGCCATGTGCACGAAAGGCAACGGAATGAATTCGGTGAAGCCACCTGTTTCTTTCTGCAGGTCGCGCGTGACCTTCATGTGCTTTGCCCATGATGCTGTGTTCTCCACGCTGCCAAACATGATGGTGATGTTTGAGTGCAAGCCAATGGAGTGGGCCTGACGATGGCATTCCAGCCACTCTTCAGTGTTCACCTTGTCTGAACAGATAATGGCACGCACTTCATCATCGAGAATTTCTGCTGCTGTTCCTGGAAGAGAAGCAAGGCCTGCATCTTTCAATCGTTGCAAATATTCGCGAAGCGACTCGCCGTTGCGATGTGCACCTTCAGTTACTTCAAGCGCGGTGAAACCATGAACGTGCATGTCGGGCACGGCAGATTTCACTGCCTTTGTGACGTCGATGTAATAGTCACCATCGAAGTCAGGGTGAATACCACCCTGCAGTGTTACTTCGGTTGCGCCAAGTGTTGCTGCCTCCACTGCGCGATCAGCAATGTCGTCAAGAGTGAGTAAGTACGGAGTACCACGAAGGTTCAGACTGAGTGGACCCTTGGAAAAGCCACAGAACTTGCACTTGTATGTGCACACATTCGTGTAGTTGATGTTGCGGTTATGCACCCACGTCACGTTGTTGCCCACTGCGTTAAAACGAAGTTCGTCGGCATAGTCAGCGATGTAACCCACTTCGGGGCCACGCGCAGCGAATAATGCAATTACCTCTTCTTCGCCGAGTTCTTGGCCGTTGCGATGGCCTTCGATAATTTCAGCGACACGTCCGGTTGCGCTTGGTCGTGGATGCGGAATCAATGTCATTGGCTTCACATTGGAACCTGAGTACCACTGCGTGGACTTGTGACCAACGAGAACAACTTCAGCGCCGTCGTGTACAACATCTGCAGCTGTGACTTTCTCTGGCCAGAATGCGCCCGGGTCGTCACGACCAAGTCCTTCAGCATCACAACGGTCCATCACGGGGAAGTGCAGTGCAGGGTCTAGCCACTTCTCGGGGTTCGTTGCGTACTCGGGATAAATGGTGAGTCGCGGCGCCAACACCATGCCGCGATCTTCAGAGACTTCGCGCAAACGATCAAGTGCAGGCCACGGACGTTCGGGGTTCACATGGTCTGCGGTGACAGGTGAAACGCCGCCCCAGTCGTCGATGCCAGCATCGAGCAAGATGCCAAAGTCGTCAGACAAGTTCGGTGGTGCTTGAAGATGAATTGAAGTAGGAAGGATGAGTCGTGCAACTGCAATGGACCAGAGGTACTCATCTTCAGGGCACGGACGTGCTTTGTGCATTGCAGTGCCAGCTTTTGGCAGGAAGTTTTGCACGATGACTTCTTGTACATGTCCGTATCGCTGATGCGCCGCTGCAATAAGTGCAAGAGCGTCAATGCGGTCGCGTCGCTCTTCGCCAATGCCAACCAAGATGCCACTTGTGAATGGAATAGAAAGTTCGCCGGCTTCGCACAGTGTGTTGATGCGGCGTTGTGGTTCTTTGTCTGGCGCGCCACGGTGACATTCCAGATCGTCACGTAGTGATTCAAGCATCATCCCTTGTGACGGCGATACTGAACGCAGTAGTGCAAGTTCGTCGTGGTACAACGCGCCAGCGTTTGCATGAGGCAAGAGGCCTGTTTCGTCAAGAACTAACTTGGCCATGTCATGCAGGTAATGCACTGTGGAGTCGTAGCCGTTGTCGCGTAACCAGTTTGCTGCGATGTCGTAACGCTCTTCGGGGCGTTCACCCAATGTAAAGAGAGCTTCATGACAACCGTTGCGCGCACCTTGACGTGCAATAACCAAGATGTCTTCTGCAGTGAGGTATGGCTTTTCTAGTCGAGCAGGTGGCTGAGCAAATGTGCAGTAGCCGCATTTGTCTCTGCACAGCATGGTGAGGGGAATAAATACTTTGGGGGAAAACGTGACGCGTGTTCCATGTGCAGCATCACGCAGTGCGCGGGCGTTACTCATGAGGTCGTCAAGAGACGATGTCATCAGGTGGTCAATGAATGACTGATCGAGGGGGAGAGTTGACATGATGTCTTCTCGTGTGAAGTTGCGCGACAAGGCAGCACCTTTCAGGTGAATCCGTTGGATATGTATGCCAGTGGCGGTCGAACCCCTCAGACGAGCAAGAAATGTCTGATGGCGCCCATTTGGCCGCGCATCATCACAATACCGTGACAACTACTCCGTGGTGGAGTTAGAGATGGCTTCAAACATGGCGGCAACGTTGTGGCTGCTCATGGGTACCCGGTGGCCAGTACGGCTGATGAAGCTCAATTGCACCCCAGTGGCTGGGTCGAGGGCGGTGAACACCTGCTCATGGCCCTCAGCATCGACCACTACATCGGTGAGACGTGGAACTCCAGCTGCGTCGAGTGCATCGCGGGTGAAACCAGCATTGAGTACTTCAATGGCGATGTGTTGAACGCCTGAGCCGTGCTCGGCAAGACGCTTGTGGACGGCTGCGTTGTGATCGGCTCCGACGAGGACCACTGTGACCCCGCCTGCTTCAGCATTAACTACTGATGCATCGTCGGTTGCTGTGGTGGTGAAGCCCATGCCTGAAAAAAACTTCGTAGCGGCCGCAAGATCTGCCACGGCCACCACAACGTGGTCGATACGACACGCAACGGTGTCTAGTTCGGAACGCTGAGAATCGCCAGCTTGTTTCGTTGGAGCGATGTCTTGTCGTGACTCTGCAACTTCAATGCGATGTGTCTCTGACAACAGCGTGCGAAAGAGTTGTTCTGCAAAGTCGGCGTCAACGCCTGCATCGATTGCCCATTGACGACGGCTAGCCAATACATCACGCACGCGTTGTGGCTGAATAACGGCAGCGCCAGTGGTTTCTTTAATCTCTGCGACTTCACGGCACACGTTCATGCGGTCGGCGAGTAACTGCACGAATGCTGCGTCGATTGCATCAATGCGCTGGCGAAGGTCGGACAGGTCAGCCATTTCAGCGTGCGCTCATCAATCGTTCAACATGTTTGGCAAGAACATCAATTTCTATATTCACAGCATCGCCTGCTGCGCGATGACCAAGAGTGGTGACTGCAGATGTATGCGGGATGACCGCAACTTCAAATGTGTCTTCGGTGAGATTGAAAACTGTGAGGCTGATGCCGTCGACTGTGCAGCTGCCTTTTTCCACGACATAACGCATGAGCTCTTTTGGAATGCGCACCACGAGTTGTGGCACAGGAGCAACGACTTCGCCCACCGCATCAACATGGCCAAGAACAATGTGGCCACCAAAGCGACCATTAGCCACCATGGGCCGCTCGAGGTTGACAGGGTCGCCAGGCTTCAGATTGCCAAGGTTGGTGCGTGAGTAGGTCTCTTCAGAGACATCAGCCACCCACCAGTTCGGCCCTTGTTCGACCACGGTGAGGCAACAGCCGTTGACGGCGATGGAAGCCCCAATGGCAGCATCTTCCAGCACTGTGGTTGCCGTAATGCGCAAGCGAGCGCCATTTCGGTCGGCAACAGAGCCCTTTTCTTCGATAATTCCCGTGAACACACTGTTGAGACTAATCGCATAGGGGGGTTGTGGGCACTGGGAGATGGCTCATAGCCTGAAAGGGTCCTCGTGGGCTCCGGCGCACGTGTGATGCCCGCCCTGGGTTTTTAGGGCTGGCGCCCTCTCTCACAAAGGAATATGAGGCTTCAACATGTCACCGAAGATCGACACAATCTCGACGTACCGCAAGCATGGTACGGACACTGGCTCACCAGAAGTGCAAATCGCACTACTTACTGACCGCATCAATCAACTGACGGATCACCTCAAGGTGCACCAGAAGGACCACCACAGTCGTCGTGGTTTGTTGATGTTGGTGGGTCGCCGCCGTCGCATGCTCGATTATGTTCGTGACCGCGACGTTGCTCGCTACCGCGAGCTCATTGCTCAACTCGGCCTTCGCCGATAACAAAACCTTCCGCCAACACCATTTTTATTGTTGTCGGTTGTCAGTCGATTATCTCGCGCCATGGGGCGGGGTTGCCGACTGGGAACCGGCTGGTTGTAGGCGGAACTACAACAACACACAAACAAGGGAGTTCCCATGGCTGACGCCATTCGTGTTTCAACACAGGTTACTGGTTCCGAAAAAACCATGTCATTCGAGACTGGAAAGCTTGCGACACAATCGCAGGGCGCCGTTCTCGCCTCAATCGACGGCACCACCGTTCTCGTTACAGCTAATGCGGCTCGTGGCGTTAAAGACGGCATCGATTTCTTCCCACTCACCGTGGATGTCGAAGAGCGTGCATACGCTGCCGGCAAAATTCCCGGCGCATTCTTTCGTCGTGAAGGACGTCCATCAGAGCAGGCAATTCTTACTTGCCGTCTGATTGACCGCCCACTTCGTCCTGCGTTCCCAGATGGCTTCCGCAACGAGACACAAATTGTTGTCAACGTTGTTGGTGTCGACATGGAAAACCCACACGACGTTATTGCGATCAATGCATCGTCTGCTGCTCTCATGATCAGCGGCGTTCCATTCGAAGGCCCAGTTGGTGCTGTTCGTTTGGCATATTCGCAAGACGGTGAATGGGTGCCACACCCAACATATGCCGAAGGAAACAACGGCACATTCGAGATCGTTGTTGCAGGTCGTGAACTTGACAATGGCGATGTTGCCATCATGATGGTGGAAGCAGGCGGCACAGAGAAGTCATTCGAGTTCTATGCAGATGGCGCTCCAAAAGTGTCAGAGCAAACAATTGCAGATGGTCTTGAAGCATCAAAGGTGTGGATCAAAGAGTCCATCAAGCTTCAGCGCCAACTCGTTGCAAGTGTTATTGCTACCAAGGGTGCAATCACACCTCTTGAGTACACACCAGTACTTGACTACACACCAGAGGTATTCGCAGCCGTTGAACAAGTTGCAACACCTAAGTTGGCAACAGCGATCACTATCGCCCTCAAAGCAGATCGCAATGCGGCAACAGATGCTGCAGCTGCAGAAACTGTTTCAGAGTTGTGTGGCCCAGACGGCAAGTTCGCCGGCCAAGACAAAGCTGTGAAAGAAGCAGTTCGTAGCCTCACAAAGAAGCTTGTTCGTAAGCGCGTAGTTGAGCACGGCATTCGTATCGACGGTCGCGGTCCTCGCGATCTTCGTGCAGTGACTTCAGAAGTTGGCACATTGCCAAACGCACACGGCACTGGCTTGTTCCAGCGCGGTGAAACTCAAGTTCTGAACGTCTGCACATTGGCCATGCCTCGCATGAACCAGATGCTCGACACACTCGGTCCTGACAATTCAAAGCGTTACATCCACCACTACAACATGGCTCCTTGGGCTAATGGTGAAACTGGTCGTGTTGGTACTCCAAAGCGTCGCGAAATCGGACATGGTGCTCTTGCAGAGCGTGCGTTGTTGCCAGTCGTTCCTAGCCAAGAAGAATTTGCATACGCAATTCGTTTGGTCAGCGAAGTTCTGTCATCAAACGGTTCAACATCAATGGCTTCAGTTTGTGCATCAAGCTTGTCGTTGATGGATGCAGGTGTTCCCATCAAGGCGCCAGTATCTGGCATCGCAATGGGTCTCATCTATGCAGAAGGCAAATACCTAACGCTCACCGACATTCTCGGTGCAGAAGACGCATTCGGTGACATGGACTTCAAAGTTGCCGGAACTGTTGATTGCGTCACTGCGTTGCAGCTTGACACCAAGATCGACGGAATTCCCGCCGATGTATTGTCGTCAGCTTTGCAGCAAGCACGCGATGCTCGTATGACCATCCTTGACAGCATGAACGCAGCACTCAATGCGCCACGTTCAACTGTTGCTGATACCGCACCAAAAATTGTGTCCTTCACAATTCCTTTGGACAAAGTGGGCGAAGTGATCGGGCCAAAGGGCAAGGTCATCAACACCATTCAGCAAGAGACCGGTGCAGACATCGCAGTGGACGACGACGGAGCAGTGGGAATTGTCACCGTTGGTTCGCCAGACAACTTCCGTGTTGAAGATGCGAAAGCTCGCATCTTGGCAATTGTTGATCCTCCAACTGCAGAGTTGAACGCCATCTATGACGGACGCGTTGTCAGCATCACCAAGTTCGGTGCATTCGTGAACATTCTTCCTGGTCGTGATGGCCTCGTGCACATCAGCAAGTTGGGTAATGGTCAGCGCGTGAACAACGTGGAAGACGTACTCACTCTTGGTGACACCATCAAGGTTCGTGTTGACGATGTCGACGACAAGGGCAAGGTCAGCTTGACTCCTGTCGATGACGACGGACAAGACATCCCAGGTGGCGGCGGCGGTGGCGGCGGCGAGCGTCGTGAGCGTCGCGATGACC
Source organism: Ilumatobacteraceae bacterium (assembly GCA_044354565.1). Classification (GTDB taxonomy): domain Bacteria; phylum Actinomycetota; class Acidimicrobiia; order Acidimicrobiales; family Ilumatobacteraceae; genus UBA2093. The sequence goes on along the minus strand of JBIKZT010000027.1, from coordinate 3,158 downwards.
GTGGCCCACGTGAAGACCGTGGCGATCGTGGCGGCCGTGATCGCAATGATCGTGGCAGTCGTGACCGTAACGATCGTGGCCCTCGTGAAGATCGTGCTCCACGTGAAGACCGTGCTCCCCGGGGTGACGGACCAGTGGAAGTCTCTTTCGAGGCTGAGTTTGACAGCGAAATGCGCTCCGAGTTCGGTGACCTTGGTCCCGACACTCGTGGTGGTGGCGAACGTGGTGGAGACCGCGATCGCAATCGTCGCCGTCGCTAAATAGCCGAGCGACTACCGTGAACCCCATGATCAAAGTGGGAGTTGTCGGAGCCGCAGGACGAATGGGATCCACGGTATGCGACGCAGTCGTTGCCGCTGATGGATTAGAACTAGCAGCCGCTGTCGACGTTGTCGGCGGCGGCGGTTCTATTCATGGGGTACAGATTGCCTCTGACTTGAAAGCTTTGGCTGACGCCGGCTGCCAAGTGGTGGTTGATTTCACCATTGCAGATGCGGCACGCACCACGCTTCCGTGGCTTGCACTACATGGCATGCATGCAGTGGTGGGCACTACCGGATTTTCCGATGACGACATTGCGTCGTTTCGTAAAGCCTTCACGGGAAGCAACTGTGTTATCGCCGCCAACTTTGCGATCGGTGCCGTGTTGATGATGAAGTTTGCAGAACAAGCTGCACCATATTTTGAGACTGCGGAAATCATCGAGTTTCATCACAACGCAAAAGCAGATGCTCCAAGCGGAACTGCAATGGCAACTGCGCAACGAATGGCTGCAGCGAGTGATGAATGGGCAGCAGACCCAACAAAGCATGAAGTAGTGCCAGGTGCACGTGGGGGAGTCGGCCCTGGCGGCATTCGTGTGCACGGCGTTCGCATGGTGGGTATGACTGCATCGCAAGAAGTCATCTTGGGTACTGCTGGTCAAACACTTGTTATTCGCCATGACAGCAATGATCGTGTGAGCTTCATGCCCGGTGTTGTGCTTGCGTGTCGCATGGTGGGTCAAACATCTGGCCTCACAATGGGAATCGATTCATTCTTGTAAATGAAAAAACCCGCCTCGCCGAAGCGAGACGGGCCCTTTCGAGAAGTATTACTTCAATGAGTTGATTGCTGCGTCGTAGTTCGGTTCGTTTGCAATGTCGGAGACAAGCTCTGTGTGAAGCACTGTTCCTTTTTCGTCTACAACAACGACGGCACGTGCTAGCAAGCCAGCGAATGCTCCTTCATTGAGGCCAACACCAAAGACTGAACCAAAGTCGGTACGGAATGATGAAGCGTTCTGCACATTGCTGAGACCTTCAGATCCACAGAAACGACCTTGCGCGAATGGCAAGTCTGCAGATACGCAATAGACAACTGTGTTGTCGAGCGATGATGCAAGTTCGTTGAAGGTACGCACGCTTGTGGCACATGTTGGTGTATCGACACTTGGGAAGATATTGAACACAACACGCTTTCCTGCGAGAGAGTCATTGCTGAACTCTTGCAAGTTTCCTGCGGTGAGAGTGAATGAGGGAAGTGACTTTCCTGGAACAGGGAGGTCACCGACTGTGTTGACGGGCGAGCCGCCGAATGATGTTTGAGCCATGGGGCAAATCCTAACTGCGAGTTGACCTCAGGTAGTCGGGGCGCCGGGGGACTTTCTACGCGAAGCCTGAAAGAACGTGATGGCAAAGAGGCCTCCCACAATCCACCACTGGTAGGCGTCGAGCCAGTCGAGGGCAGAGCGAATTTGGTCTTCAAACAACTTGCCACCAAACCACATAACAATCAGGCGAAACACAATGCCTGAGGCCACGGCAGGAATGAATTTACGCGGGTCAAGTTTGAGATGTCCGAGGAGGAGACAGACGATGTTTGACCCCGGCATGAGAAATGCTGCTAGCCACCCGATGCGAAGGGTGGCTCTTTCGGTCCAGCGATAGATGCGCGGCATTTCGCCCACTTGAGCTTCTGTCCAACGCAACGCTCGTTCACCAAAGAGTCGTCCCACGTAAAAAAGGGCGATGGCAGCCACGAGTAGTCGGCAGAACCCCACAATGAAGAACGGCAATGGGTCGATGAATGGCACCGAGCCAAACAGGTTCCTCGACCGAGAACTGAGGAAGAGAACCAAGAGTGGCCGGTCGTCGACAAGCGCAGGCCCAATATTGGTGCCGATGGTGCCAATGACGAAAAGGCATGAAGTAAAGGCGACCAGAAGTTTGCGCATTCGGACAACCGTAGTTGCCACGGGCTATTCGCAAGGGGTCACCTATTGGTAGTTTTTTGGTGTTCACGGCAGATGCCGAGTTTCCAAGGGGGGACATTATGAAGGGTTTAATGCAGCCGACTCAATTGTCGATTAGCTATCTGTTCGATCGTGCGGAGAAGTATCACCGCGAAAAAGAGATCATCACTGCCACAGCCACAGGCCGTGAGCGCATCACCTACGGCGAATGGGCTGACCGCACGCGTCGCCTAGGCGGAGTGCTCGACACATTGGGTATCTCGCATCTGGGTCGAGTTGCAACTTTTGCATGGAACACTGCTCGTCACCTTGAGTTGTATTTCGCAGCGCCGTGTTCAGGGCGCGTGTTGCACACGTTAAACATTCGTTTGTTCCCCGAGCAGATCACATACATCGTGAACCATGCCGAAGACGAAGTGATCTTTATTGACACATCTATCTATCCGTTGATCGAACCACTGCTTTCTACGTTCACAACTGTGAAGCACTTGGTTTTCATGTACGACGGCAAAGGTGAAGTACCCGCATCTGTTCCTGGTTTTCAGGTGCACGAGTACGAAGCACTTCTTGCGGCCGCAGCGCCAGTGCAGTGGGCTGCAGTAGACGAGAATCAAGCAGCAAGCATGTGTTACACCAGTGGAACAACTGGTAATCCGAAAGGCGTTGTGTACAGCCATCGCAGTACGTACCTGCACACCATGGGTGCAATGATGGCCGACTCACTTGGTGTGAGTGAATCAGATGTCATTCTTCCTGTGGTTCCGATGTTCCATGCAAACTCATGGGGCCTTGCACATGCAGGCGTCGCTTCTGGCGCAACTTTGGTCATGCCTGGTCCAGATTTGTCTGGTCCTGCAATTGCAAATCTCATCGTGGAAGAAAAAGTCACGGTGCCCGCTGGCGTTCCCACCATCTGGATGGCTGT
>JBIKZT010000080.1:0-5562 GCA_044354565.1 Ilumatobacteraceae bacterium | reverse complement strand
TGTTTTCGCGTGCGGTTTCTTTAACTAAGCGTTGAGTGCTTTTGCTGTCATGCTTGCGGCCAGCACCTGAGCAGTATCTGCATCATCAAGAAGTCCGGCCATTCCAAAAAAGCTGTGGAACATTCCGGTGTAACGAATAATGCTTGTTGGTACACCGTTCTCAATCAGACGTCGTCCGTATGCTTCGCCCTCGTCGCGCAGTGGGTCATGTTCTGCAGTGATCACTAGTGCTGGTGGTGCACCTTTCAACAAGTTGTCAGGTGAGAAAGCTGGTGATGCAAGTGGATCTTTCAAGTCAGAACCCTTTGGCATGTAATGGCCAATGAACCAAGCCATTGCACCTTTGGTCAACACTGGCCCGGCTGCATTTTCCTGATGAGATGCAAATGATTGCGTCATATCAGTTGCTGGGTAAATCAACATTTGAAATACAAGTGGCACTGGTCGTTGTTGACTAACTACTGCTGCAAGATTTCCACCAGCACTGTCGCCACCTACGGCAATTCGATCAGGGTTGATTCCAAGTTCCTCTGCATTGTCGTATGCCCAGCGCAGTGAGCACAGCGCATCTTCAGCAGCGGCTGGCCATGGGTGTTCTGGTGCAAGACGATAATCAACAGACAACACAGCGTGACCCATCTTGTTTGCAAGCGAACGACACACAGCGTCGTGTGAATCAAGATTGCCAATTACCCAACCGCCTCCGTGGTAGTACACAAGTAAGCCGAGGTTCTTGTTTGCGTTGGGTCGATACAAACGGCACGGAACACCACCGGCACTGATGTCACGAATCTCGTGCACATTTTCTGTAGGTGGTACTTGGCGCGAGAGGTAGTACGTACGAAATTCTTCGGGTGTTGATTCTTCAATCAATGGCCCACCGAGTGATGCCATCATTTCCAATAGTGCTGTTGCTTGAGTATGCAGTGCCATAGAGCCCCCTTGTTGGTGTCTCTACAGTAACGCTCGCAACGGTGGGTCTATTCACCCGCAATCAGCGTGAATTACTCGGCAGGTTTTGGCTCTGCGTCAGCAGCAGGCTCTACTTTTTTCTTGAGTGCCGGAGTGCCCACTTTGACTGTTGATTCAGCCCAGTCTGGCCAGCGACGGCGACTCACAATTGAGAGCGTACGAAGCAATTTCATTGCCACTTCGTCTTCTTGTGCAGGACGAGCAATGATGACTTTGTCGGCAATCATGCGATTGATGACTTCCTCACCCAATTCAGTGCGAACAATGGTGAGAGTCCAGTCGTTGTCTTTGCCGATGCCACCCGTTGCGATGTCTGAATGTTCTGCTGCAAAGTCAGGGCAGGTCTTGCAACCTGTGCGTGTCCATCCGTGGCATTCCTTCAAATCGATTTCATGGAATGAACCATCTTTCATCCAGATTTGAAAGGCGCCTTTGATGTTCATCTTCACCATGTCTTCTTTTTTCAAGCCGTACTTAGCCTCGAAGAGTTCAGGGAAAATTGCATCGTCAAATGTTTTCGAGCACAAGAGGCCGATAGTGAACAAGAACGGCTTTGAAACTTTGCCCGCTTTGCGATCCCACATCACTGGTGGGGAAGATGTCTGGCATCCCATTCCCACAAGCGCGAGGCGAGAAAGGCCCTTTTCTTTTGCTTCAGGAAGTGCAAGTGGGTTTGCGCAATAGGTGTATCGGCTACCAGCAGTAGCCAGCACTTCTTCACGGTTGGTAACAACCGCAGGCTTTGCTTTCCACTTGTCGTCTTCTTCCACGCCGCTAACAAGCGCGCCGTCGATGTAATCGTTCTTCAGCAACCAGATGAGCATGGCCGAAACGAATCCACCGTCTTGACCCTTTTCGTGTTCTTCTGTGTCAGCTGCGCGAGTGAGAAGAAGTTGACGCCAGATGCCAGACATTTCGTTGTCTTCTCTGTCGCGACCAAAGAGGTGATTATTCGCAGCTGATTCCCATGTACGGAATCGAGGGCATGCACGTGTGCAAGTGGTGCAACCTTTTTCGCCATGAATGCAATTGTCGAGGCCGAGTTCTTCTTCCAAGTGGAATGGGATGTACTTGCCCTCTTCGTGCTCGTATCCGATGACATCATGCGGGCAGGTGACTACACACCCTGCACAACCGGTACAAAGACCAGTGTTGATGACCTCTTCGTAGAGTTCTTTCCATTGCGCTGTCCAGCGCGCTGCCTTGGCGGGGGAATCTGCCGTCATTGTCATGAAAGCAGACTAGGGGCTAGATGGCTTCTGCTCCGTGCTCGCCAGTGCGAATGCGAATGATTTGTTCCACATTGGTCACCCAGATCTTGCCGTCACCGATCTTGCCGGTGGCTGCAGACTTCTGAATGACGTCGATGATGGACTCCACATTGTGGTCTTCTACTACGAGCTCCACCCGAGACTTCGGTACGAAGTCAATCTGATATTCAGACCCGCGGTATGTCTCGGTATGACCACCTTGGCGGCCAAAGCCCTTGACTTCGGAAACCGTGATTCCCTGAACGCCGGCAGCCTTGAGGGCTTCTTTAATGTCGTCGATCTTGAATGGTTTCACTATGGCTGTGATGAGTTTCATGTTTATATTCTGCCTTTTTGAAAAGTGGTGGGTGATTATGACTGATATGCAGCTTCTGCGTGCTGGCTTTGGTCTAGGCCAACAAGTTCATCTTCGGCGCTGACGCGTAGCCCAATGGTGGCATCGATGATTCGGGCAACCACATAGGTAACGATGAATGAGAAGGCAAATGTTGCGCCAATCGCGATGAATTGGTTGACCAACAACTTCGAACCGCCTCCGAAGAACACACCGTCAAATCCGAGTGAGTTCACCTTTGTGTCTGCAAAGAATCCAAGAAGGACTGCTCCCAGAATTCCGCCTACAAGGTGTACGGCGATGACGTCGAGGCTGTCGTCAAACTTGAATGCATTCTTTAGCGCAAGTGCGAGGTAACAGACAGCGCCAGCTGTGAGACCAATGATGATTGGGGCCATGCCGCCAACAAAACCGGCACATGGTGTGATGGCTACCAGACCAGCAACTGCGCCCGACGCTGCACCCAATGTTGTTGCGTGACCAGCACGAAGTTTCTCAACCAACAACCACGACAACATCGCAGATGCTGCAGCAAGGTGTGTGTTTACTAATGCTTGAGAAGCGAGGCCATTTGCAGCGAGGGCAGATCCGGCGTTGAATCCGAACCAACCGAACCACAAGATGCCTGTTCCGAGAACTGTGAATGGAAGATTGTGTGGTGGCATTGCTTCACGTGGCCATCCTTTGCGGTTGCCCAACACCAGAATCACGGCAAGTGCTGCTGCTCCTGCGTTGATGTGCACAACTGCACCACCTGCGAAGTCGAGAGCTCCACGTTGGAACAACCAACCGTTAGGGCTGAACACCCAACGCGCAACGGCGGGGTAGACAACAACTGCCCACACACCGATGAGAATTGCGTACGCAGAAAACTTCAATCGATCCGCGGTAGCACCTGTGATGAGTGCCGGTGTAATTACGGCGAACATCATCTGGAAAGCGAAGAAGGCGACAATTGGAATTACCAATGCAAAGTCGCCTGTGTATCCGGGAAGAGTTTCGATTGTTGCGAGATCTTTCATGAGCGCAAAATCAAAGTTTCCGATGTATTTGCCGGTACCGCCAAAAGCCAGACTGAATCCGACTGCGGCCCACAACACGCTGATGAGGCCCATTGCAAATATGTTTTGCATGAGCATTCCGAGCACGTTCTTTGCTCTGACCATACCGCCATAAAAAAAGGCGAGTCCTGGTGTCATGAATGCAACAAGTGCTATGGATATAAGAACCCATGCTGTTGCACCTTGGTCGATAGTTGCTGCGTACATTGCTTCCTCTCGGGGGTTGAATTACTAACACTGAGACTAGAAAGCGCTTGTTTCGATAATGTTTCCACCAAGTGAAAGGGAGAACAACGCGAACAACACGCGTCATGCTCCAGTGAGGGCGGCGACGCACCGTCGTGTTGGCTGAGAAAGACCTGTAGTACTGCGCAGTCTGTGTGGGGAAAAAGCCGGCCATCCAGATGGGTTTGCCCCCAACCAATTTCCGTGTGCCAACCATATGGACTGTATTTTTCGGGGGTGTCAGCCCCCTGCGAACGGTGTGCGAACGGACACACCGCCTCAATGGGTGGAATCGGTGGTTGTTCCGACAGAATTACAACCCATGGAACTTACCTACGCCCCCGAAGACGAACTATTTCGCGCGGAGATTCGCGCATGGCTGCAGGAGAACTTGCCAAAGGGTTGGTTCGACAAAGGCTTCGAAATGTCAAACGACGAACGCAAGAAGTTCAACGACGAATGGCCAAGCAAACTGTTCTCTGGTGGTTGGATCTGCGCAACGTGGCCAACCGAATACGGCGGCAAAGGTCTGAGCACAATGCAAGGCGTTGTGTTGGCTGAAGAGTTTGCAAATGCAAAAGCACCGATGCGTGCAGACTTCTTTGGAGACACGCTTGTTGGTCCAACCTTGTTGCAGTGGGGTACAGAAGAGCAGAAGAAAGAATTCTTGCCGCAGATCCTCAATGGCAAAATGCGTTGGTGCCAAGGTTTCTCGGAACCAAACTCTGGCTCAGACCTTGCAAGCTTGAAGACCACTGCAATTCTTGACGGTGACGAATGGGTCATCAATGGTCAAAAGGTATGGACCACACAAGGTCACCACGCTGACTATTGCTTCCTTCTCACACGCACAGATCCAGACGCACCAAAGCACAAGGGTATTTCATACTTGTTGGTGCCAATGAAGCAGCCAGGTGTTGAAGTTCGCGGAATTGTTCAGCCAGACGGAACCGCAGAGTTCTGTGAAGTGTTCTTCGACAATGCACGTTGTCCGAAAGACAATGTTGTTGGTGGCGTAAACAACGGATGGATTGTTACTAACTCCACCCTCGCTTTCGAGCGCGGCATGAGTGCAACCACCGGATATCGCCGTTTCGAGTCTGAATACAAGGCAATGGTTCGTGGTGCAAAAGAGAATGGCAAGATCAACGATCCTGAAATTCGTCAGCGCCTCATGGAGTACTACACCAAGATCCAGATTCTGAAAATCAACGGACTTCGTTCTTTGTCTACAACATTGATGGGTAAGAAAGACCCGAGCATGGCGGCACTTGGTGCAACCAACAAAATGTTCTGGACCGAAATGCACAAAGCAGCCATGGAACTTGCTCTCGACATTTGTGGCGCAGACGCAATGCTTGTTGATTATGCAATGGGCGACGGAAACTGGCCAGGCACTGCACGCGAAAAGCGTCGCGAGGGTTACCCAGTAAGCGGCATGATGTCAGCGTTCTTCTTCTCTCGTTCCGAAACCATTTGGGGTGGAACGAGCCAGATTCAGCGCAACATCGTGGGCGAGCGCGTTCTCGGTCTTCCAAAAGAGCCAAGCAACAAGTAGTTTGTGTCCGTGGCAACACGTGACGTTTCTTATTTCTCTGGCGTAGTGACTGCACCTTTTGGTGAGGTCACCGTTGTCGCTTCCGATTTTGGCGTGCGTTACGTCATGTTCTCTGAAGATGCGCATCCGAAGCCGTTGAGC
>JBIKZT010000026.1:0-15280 GCA_044354565.1 Ilumatobacteraceae bacterium | reverse complement strand
CCGTGTCTACAGACCAATTCAAAAGCACCGCCATCAAGAGGTTCATCGAAACTCACAGGCGCATGCGCCACGAGGGCTACATCTCCCATTCGACGTTTGATTTCATCGCTGATTCGAGGCCCAAACCATTGTTCGTCGAGAACTTGATCGCGCGTGACCACCCATGCAACGTCTTTGTATTGAGAACAGGCATCCAACAATGCAGCCTCACGGCCGCGCATGGAATGTAACCACCGAAAGCGACCTTCGCCCGATTGATGACGAACCAAATCCAACACATCGCGCGACGGAAAGATGGTGCCATCACCAACATGCACTTGACCATGATCTGCGGTCACGATGAGAACAGTGTCCGCGGGAAGAACTGACAGAATATCTGCAACCAACTTGTCGGCCGTTTCAAGTTCAGCGTCGTAGTAATCGCCGAATCCTCTTTCGTGTGCAATCTTGTCGACACCGTCGTAATACGCGTACACGAAATTTTCACCAGCAGCTAACGCATCACGCACAATGAGTGGAATACTGCTAGCTGCTCTCCATCCCATTGCTTTCACTCCAGACAAGTGCGCGTTGGTGAATCCGCTTCCTTCTAGTTCGGCCTTACTGATGACCGGCACACTCGAACCAAGAAATGGTGGACATGTCTGCACGATCTCTGGCGGATAACGACGTCGTAGATCGCCTTGATCATCACCCCATCGCAATACGTTCATCACCGTGTCACCCATATCCATGCGGTATCCGAGAATTCCGTGCTCGCCAGGCGACAATCCCGTCACTAATGATGTGAGCGCAGTTGCGGTGGTGGAGGGCGCAACAGTGGTGATGTGTGACCCGCCGAATTGCGACAACGTGGGCATGAGAGAGGTATGCGACTGAAATTGATTCCATCCCAACCCATCGAGCAACAAAAGAACGATGCGCTCAGCACCTTGCACCACCCCTGGCATCCACGCAGGGACCTGTCGTGGCCCTCCTGGGGCACACAAAACAGGAATGATGCCCGAGAGGCACCCGGAGGCATATTGGGGCAGAACTGGGGTTGGGACACTCACGCACCCATTCCACCACCTACGATGGCAACATGCGAGTTTCTACGCGAGGTGATTATGCCTGTCGGGCCCTTTTGTCTTTGACAATGCACGCCGAGACAGCCTGTCCGACCTCAGTTCGCGATATCGCAGAACGCACTGGCTTGCCACAGCCCTACCTTGAGCAAATCTTGCTGGCACTCAAGGGAGCCGGATTAGTGCGTTCCAAGCGAGGCGTCGGCGGCGGCTACGTTCTTGCCAAGGCCCCAGCCGATATTCGACTCTCCGACATCATTTCTGCAGTGGACGGCCCCATCACTCTCGGCGACTTCGGCCAGCCCCACCAAGACGGCTCGTGTGACCACGAAGGACAATGCGTGTTGCTAGCCATTTGGGATGTTGCAGGCCATCACATGCGCGACCATCTAAATGCATACACACTCGAATCAATTGCTGCCGCTGCACACGGTACGGGCCCATGGCCCACAGTGGACCCGCATCACCACCACTAATTGCTAATCAGCAATTTCGAACGAACAGCGTTCGATAATTTCTTGCATGTCGCGAGGCGGCTCAGAAGTAAACGACACTTCTTCACCCGTTCCCGGATGAATGAGCGTGAGCATGCGTGCATGCAACATTGGTCGAGGTGCAACAAGCGCAGACTTTGCACCGCCATACATAGAGTCACCGACAACAGGGTGTCCTACTGCTGCTAGGTGCACACGAATCTGATGGGTGCGACCAGTTTCTAGGTTGCACTTCACAAGACTGAGTGCGGCGGGTTTATTGAACTCTTCTTCAACCGCGAGATGAGTACGAGCCCATTTTCCGCTGTTCACAACTGCCATGCGCATTGGGTCGCGAGGATCTCGCCCAATAGAGGCATCGACAATGGCAGTGGGTGAATCGAAATGACCCCATGTCAATGCAACGTATTCACGACCCACTTCATGTTCCGTTAAGGCTGCAATCAAGGAGTCGTACGCGCGTTGCGAACGAGCCACAACCATCATTCCCGTCGTGCCCGCGTCGAGACGATGCACAATTCCTGGCCGTGCAGGCTGACCCACGCTTGCAACCTCTGGATACAACGCAAGAATGCCATTGACAAGAGTTCCCAGACCGTGACCAGAAGCCGGGTGCACTACGAGGCCAGCCTGCTTGTTCACCACGATTATGTCTTCGTCCACGTACACAACATCGAGAACGACAGTTGCATCTGGACCAGGTGGTTCTACCACAGGAATCTTGTCGAGGTCTACAACGATGCTTTGACCTTCTTTCAGGCGCGTCTTTCCGGAGAGTGCAACAGCACCATCAACTTCGGCACCGCCGTCTGCCACCAATTTGGTCGCGTCGGAACGTGAAATATCAGCAATCAAGGAAACGATTCGATCTATGCGTTCATTGTTGAGCGCTGCTGGAATGGTCTCTTCAACTCTCATGCTGTACTACTTCTTCTTGATTTCGAGATTCGAAAAATAACCCGAGCAGTAACGCTATAGCCCCAAGTGTGATACACGAGTCGGCAACGTTGAATATCGGAAACCATTGAAAATCAATGAAGTCCACAACGCTTCCCCGCATAAAGCCACCATGACGAAAAATCCGGTCAACAACATTGCCTGAGGCGCCAGAGGCAATAAACAGAAGCCCATATGCCGACAATTTCGTATGGGCTGCACGAGCACTTCGGAGCAAAAACACAACAGCAATGCATGCCAGCACACCAACAACAGGTCCCATGCTTTTCCCTTGGGAGAAAGCGATGCCACTGTTGTATCCGAGATTGAACTGAAGTGTCCAGAACAGGTGCACGACATGCCCGTCTGATAGAGAAGAAACGGCCCAGGCCTTTGTCAGTTGATCAAAAGCAACGAGACAACCGAGAACGGCCGCTAGCCGCTGGGGCTGAATCACGACTCTGACAATCGCCTAGCGGCGACCCAATCCGCCAGCACGTTCTGTGACAAGTTCTGTTGCCCAAGGAAGCGCTTTCAAGCGTTCTTTTGGAATTGGCAAACCAGATACAACTGAGTACCCGTACTCGCCTACCTTCAAGCGCTGCATTGCAAGATCGATCTCTTCAATTGTTTGACGAGCTGCTGCGGAAAGAGTGAGGTCCTGTTCGCGCTCCACCACCATGGTGTCGCCTTCTCCGCCGTCTTCGTCGAACTGAACATCGCCCATCTCGTGATCTTCGATCATCGCATTTGCTTCGCTCTCAAGTCGATTGGCTTGGCCCAACAACTTTGCACGCTCAGAAATAAGCAGTTCACGTTGAGAGAATAGGAACTTCAGATCGAATTCTTTAGTTGACGTCACTCCGTCTTGCGCAGGACCCTTCACAATCACCGGACGCTTTGGTGGTTCTGGCTTCTTTGGAAACTTACGTGGTGGCAATGCGTGTGGGTCAGGAACAACAACTGCAGCGGCTTTGACCGGTGCAACCTTTTTGACGGGTGCAGCTTTCTTTGCTGGAACAACTTTTTTGACAGGAGCAGCTTTCTTAACTGGTGCTGCTTTCTTGACAGGTGCAGCCTTCTTCACAACCTTTTTCGCTGGTGCAGCCTTCTTTACGATCTTCTTCGCTGGAGCTGACTTCTTTGCAGGAGCAGCCTTCTTCACAACCTTCTTTGCTGGCGTGGCCTTCTTCACAACCTTCTTAGCTGGAGCAGCTTTCTTAACTGGTGCAGCCTTCTTCTTGGCCGGAGCAGCTTTCTTCGCAGGTGCAGCCTTCTTCACAACCTTCTTTGCAGGTACAGCCTTCTTCTTTACAGGGGCTGCCTTCTTCGTGGCCTTCTTCGCAGGGGCTGACTTTTTCTTTGTTGGCATGGTGTACACACTCTCCTTGAACTTGGGCGATGGCCCACGTTGCCCCGTGAGGCTACGGCTATTTATAGGGTTTTCTCAACGTTGAGCGGCAACAGAGACATTAATCAGAGTGCCTTCAATCGCGATCGTGCGTTCTACGGCGGTATCCCAGACCACAGACACGGCCAAAGTCTCACCAGCAATGAGTCCTTCGTGTGTCGCGACTTGGGCCTTCGTTGCCTCATCAACACCCAAAGTAAGGACAATGCGATCAGAGACATCGAGTTGTGCATCACGGCGTGCTTGTTGCACTGCTCTCACTATGTCTCGTGCCAATCCTTCAGCTTCAAGTTCAGGAGTCACTTCAATATCGAGCAATACGACTCCGCCACCGCCGGACAAAGGAGCACTTGCTGTCCCCTGCTTGGTGACCAACTTCAGGCTGTATTCGCCAGGAACAAGACGTTCGCCAGCCACAACAATTGTGTCGCCGTCTTGTGTCCAGTCGCCCTTCTTCACCGCAACGATGACCGCTTGCGTGTGTGCACCGAGGCGCGGCCCAACTACAGCAGGAACAACTTGCAGTTCACGAGACGCCACCGCATCGACATCAGTCGTGAGCACAACCTCACGAACATTCACTTCGTCTCGAACGATGTCGAGGAAACCTTCGAGAGTCGCTGCGTCGGCACATGCAACAGTGAGCGATGACAACGGAAGTCGCACCCGACGACTGTGTGCTTTACGAACAGACAATGCCGACGAACACACTTCTCGCACCAAGTCCATGGACGCTACGAGAGCAGCATCTTTGGGTAATGCAGAACTAGTTGGCCAGTCAGTGAGGTGCACGCTTGCTGAAGCATCGCCGTTGAGGCCCCGATAAATCTCATCAGTCAGAAGCGGCAAGAGCGGTGCAGCAATTTGAGAAAGTAGATGAAGAACGGTGTGCAACGTATCGATGGCGTCCTGATCGCCTGCCCAGAATCTGTCGCGGCTACGGCGGATGTACCAATTAGTCAAGACATCGAGGAATTGACGCAATGTGCTGCATGCAGCGAAGAGGTCGTATGTATCCATCGAGTCAGTAACACTGTCGATGACATCACCTAGTTTTGCAAGCACATACCTATCGAGAACATGCGAACTATCAGTGCGAAATACACCAGTTCGATTCTCTGCGTTGGCGTAAAGCGACAAGAAGTACCACGAGTTCCACATCGGTAACAGCACTTGGCGAACCGTGTCACGCATGCCGGTATCTGTAACGGAGAAGTCGCCGCCGCGCAAGATTGGCGACGAGAGCAAATACCAACGCATCGCATCTGCACCGTGTGAATCAAACACTGCCATTGGGTCTGGATAGTTGCGCAGACTCTTTGACATTTTTGCGCCGTCATCACCAAGCACGATTCCGTGACTGATACAAGAATCAAACGCTGGACGATCGAACAGCGCCGTGGCGAGAACATGCAACGTGTAGAACCAACCACGTGTTTGACCGATGTACTCCACGATGAAGTCGCCTGGGTAATGATTTTCAAACCATTCACGATTCTCGAACGGATAATGAACTTGAGCAAACGGCATAGAGCCACTCTCGAACCAGCAGTCGAGCACCTCTGGAACACGGCGCATCATTGATTGACCGGTGGGGTCATCAGGGTTCGGACGTACCAAGTTGTCAATGCCAGGGCGGTGTAAATCTGTAACAGCTACGCCAAAATCACGGCTGAGATCTTCAATAGACCCGTACACATCGATGCGTGGATACATGGGGTCGTCGCTCTTCCATACAGGAATTGGTGAACCCCAGAAGCGATTACGACTGATTGCCCAATCGCGAGCATTAGCAATCCACTTACCGAACGTTCCATCTTTAATGTGCTCAGGCACCCACGAAATGTTCTCGTTCAGTTCCACCATGCGGTCACGAAAAGCCGTGACTTGAACAAACCAGGACGATACAGCGCGATAGACGAGCGGCTCTGCACAGCGCCAGCAATGCGGATATGAGTGGTTGTACGAATCATGTCGAATTACTACCCCCATCTCCTTCAATGCTCGAATGACGTCTGGGTTTGCATCGAAGACATGGCGTGACACCCACGGTGTTATCTCGGCGGTGTACTGACCATGTTCATCCATCGGACAGACGGTGGCGATACCGGCGGCGTTGCATTCGTTCTGGTCGTCTTCACCAAAACCAGGAGCCATGTGGACAACGCCAGTTCCATCTTCAGTGGTGACAAATTCAGCACCCAATACTTGAAACGCATTTTCTTCACCTGCAAAAAACGGAAACAGAGGCGTGTATTTCTGGCCAACGAGTTCAGACCCTTGCACAGTGCGTACTAGTTCGGCACCTTCTAATTCTTTTTCATAACTGGCCAGTCGGGCCGAGGCAAGAATGTACGTATCACCCTGCGGATGTTTCAGTACTGAGTATTCAACATCTGGACCAACTGCAAGCGCAAGGTTTGCGGGCAATGTCCAAGGAGTTGTTGTCCACGCGAGAATCTTTTCGCCAGAGTCCAACTGGAATGCAACGGTGAGTGCAGGGTCTTGACGATCCTTGTAGACATCATCCATACGTGTTTCTGTATTGCTGAGCGGAGTCTCACAACGCCAGCAGTAAGCCAATACCCGGAAACCTTCATAGATGAGACCCTTATCCCACAATGTGCGAAACGCCCACATGACGCTTTCCATGTAGGGAGTGTCGAGAGTTTTGTAGTCATTCGCAAAATCAACCCACCGTGCTTGGCGCGTGACATACCGTTGCCATTCATCGGTGTAACGCAACACACTTGTACGACATGCGTCATTGAACTTGTCGATACCAAAGGCTGCGATCGCCGGGTGACCAGCAATGCCGAGTTCTTTTTCTGCTTCCACTTCAGCAGGCAAGCCGTGGCAGTCCCAACCGAATCGACGCTCTACATGACGTCCTCGCATTGTTTGGTAACGAGGTACGGCATCCTTGACGAATCCTGTGAGCAAGTGACCGTAATGTGGCAATCCATTTGCAAACGGCGGGCCGTCATAAAAGATGAATTCGTTGTCGCCATTCTCGCCTGCGGGGCGAGCAGCAACACTTGCAGCAAAGGTATTGTCGCGTTCCCAACGTGCAAGGACCCCTTCTTCCACCGATGGGAAGTGAGGCTGAGAGTCAACGTGGGGGTATGTCACGCGTTCAGGCTAGGGGTGAGATGGGCTAGCACCCAAGAAGGCCAGCAACCAGTTGCACCCCGATGAGCACTACTAGGGGCGTGAAGTCAAAGGCTCCCAAGGTCGGAAGCACTCGCCGCACAGGCTGAAAGACCGGCTCGGTTGCCTGGTAAAGAAAACGCACAACTGGTGCGAACGGGCTGCCAGGAGCGATGGGAAAGAAAGATGAGATAGCGCGAAGAACAATTATCAATACGTACAGGTTCGCAATTGTGCAAATCGGATTCATGATGACCTAGTAACGAGGAGAATCAAAACTGACTGCGGGCTTCAACAAGAAAACACCAGTCCCGACTTTTTCAATCGTGCCGCCAAGTGCGTAACACATGCCGCTTGCAAAATCGATAATGCGTCGAGGCATTTCGCCATCTAAACCTTCAAGGTTCACAATGACAGGCAGACCTTCTTTGAAGTAATCGGCGATCTCTTGTGCTTGATTAAAAGAACGTGGACGCACTGTGACTGTTTCGCCACCTGCTGCGATGGGACGAACAGTTTGTGCAGTGGCAGCTTGACGCGGCGTTCCGACTGGGCGCACTTGCAAACCGGAATCATCTGGACGACGAGCAGCTCCTGTGTCGTCGACACGCATCGGACGTTGCGCAGGGCGCTGCACTTCCGAAGAATATTCAGGCTCGTAGCCACGGCGTTGCACTGGCTCTGGTGCAGAACGTTGTGGTCGTGCGGGGCGCTCGTACTCCATCGACATGTCGTAATCGTCGTAGGCCTCTTCCCCACTCAAACCGAGATAATCCATTGCGCGACGGAAAAATGACATATCTACAGGCTAATCCACTTGAGACAGCAGATGTGGGAGGACCGCACTCGGTCAGATGAGCCGTTGCCCAAACAATCGGCTTCCCACTCTGACCATGGTCGAACCGCATTCCACTGCCTGCACGAAATCATCAGACATACCCATCGAGCACACAGAAAGCCCCATTTCATCTACCATTCGGCGCAATGTGGTGAAGGACCGCTCTCGTTCACTCACTCCAGTCGCGGTGGGCCCGATCGTCATCAAACCCTCCACGACAAGCCCCACCTGCACGGCCACGTCAAAGAAACTGGCCACGTCGTGAGGCGCGATGCCACCCTTTGTGAGTTCGCCTGTGGTGTTCACCTGCAGAAGAACCCGTGCCCCGGGGGCGCGTTTCGCAATCTCGTGAATGACCGACATGGAATCTACGGACTGCCAGAGAGCCACATGTGGTGCAATCGATTTCACTTTGTTGGACTGCAACCCACCAATGAAATGAATGTCAACAGGCGGCAATCCCTCTTCGACTTTGGCCAACAATTCCTGTGCATAGTTCTCGCCCACTGCATCGCATCCGCCGCGCACCGCAGCAGCAATTGCATCACGCGGGAAAGACTTAGTAACAGCCACTAACTGAACACCCACTCCTCCTGCACGAATGATTTCATCGCGCACAAGAGAAATGCGATCAGCGACCTCGCTTGGGTCGACCAAGTGTGAGTTCCTTATTTCAGGAATGATGGAACGTCGAAATCATCATCGTCATCAGACAGTGGGTCTGAATCAGAGAAGATGTCTCGCACGTTTGAAGATGGACGACTGTCGGATGGACGCGAAGTGCTTCTGGTTCCTGCGGAGGAACGATGCGAACCACTGTCCCACCGTTCGAATCCGGCAGCAATCACAGTTACCTTCATCTCATCGCCCATTTCATCGTCGATAACGGTACCGAAGATGATGTTGGCGTCTTGATGCGCAACTGCTTGAACAACTTCTGCTGCAGCATTGACTTCGAACAAGCCCATGCTCGATGGGCCAGTGATATTGAGCAAGATGCCGCGAGCACCGTCGATGGCTGCCTCGAGCATCGGGCTGGAAATAGCGTCTTTTGCAGCGATTACACCGCGATTGTCGCCACTTGCAATACCTATACCCATAAGCGCAGATCCTGCATTAGTAAGAATCATCTTCACGTCTGCAAAGTCAGTGTTGATGAGACCCGGCGTGGTGATGAGGTTTGTAATACCTGCAACACCTTGCAACAGAATTTCGTCTGCCATCTTGAAAGCGTTCACTAAAGATGTCTTGTCGTTTGCAACCGTAAGCAGTCTGTCGTTAGGGATGACGATTAGCGTGTCAACTTTTTCCTTCAGTCTCTCAATGCCATTGTCGGCTTGTACTGCGCGACGACGACCTTCGAACTGGAATGGTCGAGTGACGACACCAATTGTCAATGCACCAAGTGATTTTGCGATCTCTGCGATAACAGGAGCAGCACCAGTTCCGGTACCGCCGCCTTCTCCTGCAGTGATGAAAACCATGTCAGAGCCATTGATCAATTCTTCAATCTCTTCGCGATGTGCTTCGGCAGCTGCGCGACCGACATCGGGATCTGATCCGGCACCAAGGCCACGCGTCAGGTCGCGACCAATGTCGAGTTTGACATCAGCATCGCTCATGAGAAGCGCCTGGGCATCTGTGTTGATTGCAACGAATTCAACTCCGCGCAGTCCGGCGTCAATCATTCGATTAACAGCGTTGACACCGCCGCCACCGACACCGATGACTTTGATAACTGCGAGATAGTTCTGTGGTGCTCCGGCCATGGGCCATTACCTCCGAAAAGAAGTCCTGATGGACTGTGTTCCTCAATGTTTCCACAGCGAGAGCCATATTTGTGGCAATTCAACCCCCTGCAAGCAAATCAACGGATCTTTACAGTGGCCGTTCCGGTGGAAACATCAACGACAGCAAGGGTTGCGGGGTCTTGACGGCGCAATAGCACCACCACCAGTACCAACTTGTTCTGCAGGTCAGCAGGCTGACCAAAACGCACAACGGTTCCCGACTTCAATGTCATCGAGAGTTCCCCACCGGGGCTGAGAGCAAGCGAGGCGACCTTCGGGCGGATCTCATCTGGCAGTGCTAGCACCAGTTGAGCCGCAGCTCGATACGCGTCGTCGGCAACTGCCCCCGCTTCAAGTGATGGCCCAGTGCCCTCCACCTGGAGATATTTCGTTGGCCATCCATCAAGCACCACAATCACGCGCCCACGTGCATCGACGACACGCACCTTTTGGTCGGTACCCACGTACCACACCACGGGAACTCGCTCAGCAATTTCTACTAACGCCTTCGACGGAAAATGAGTCGTTATGCGCACATCAGACACCCACGGATCATCGAGAAGAATTGTGCGCGCCTTACCCGTGTCGACAGTAAACACTGAAGCACCCTTGAGTAAGTCACGAACTTGTTCAACGACTTCCTTTGAGGTGTACACGTTGCCTTCAAGCGTGACTGACCTAATTGCGAATAACGGCGAAGCGAGAATGGCCATCACAACGACAATCGCGCCCACCACAACGCCGGCAAGCTTCAGCCACTTGACACGCTGCAATCGCTCGCGACGCTCTTGTTTTCGGCGACGGTCCTCAAACGTTGGGTCTGGTCGATCGTCATCCACGATGACAACGTGATCAAGGCTGTCAGAAATGACTACGAAAGCCTCTGCATCGTCGTCCCCAGTAAACACATCTCCGCGCATTTCAATAATCAGCGGGTCTGCTGGTCCCGGAGTTGGAGAGGAAACATCTAGCGACTCGTCAACTATCTCGATAACCGCTGACACACTCTCGTCTTCAACGCCAGCCGCAGTGACATCACCACTTGACGTCAACACTGTGGTGGTATCTACATTGTCATCGTCGGGTGATTCTGGCGCCTGTGACACGGACGGGGTGCTATCGCTTCCAAAAAGTTGAGACAGTTCATCGAGCACTTCATTGGATACCTCGGACACGACAAATTCGCCGGAGGGTTTGGAGTCATCAGAATTACTCATCGATGTCTCCCAACAGTTTGCTCAAGTGTGCCCGTGCATCATTCTGCTCTATCGCACTATGGCGTGGATCAGAAAACTGTTCGGCTATTCGTGCGTCGAAACCTACTAGTGCCACTTCGCTACGCAACATAATTCCATGAACTTCAAATACCTTCTGTTGCACGTCGCCCATGACAGCCACAACATCAGCCGCCGTCGCATGTTCGCTTGCCTGAATAAAGTTCGCGTGCTTCTCAGACACAGATGCGCCACCTCGGCTGTAACCCCTCAGTTCGGCAGCATCAATGAGAGCGCCTGCACTGCCGTCACCTTGTGCTGGGTTAATAAATACAGACCCAGCATTGCGTCCACCTGGCTGGTGTTCTCGACGCCATGCAACCACCGAGTTAATCGTCGCGGTTCCCTCTTCCGGAGTGATGTTCGTCGTCTGGAATCGTGCCGAAAGTACAACATGATGCTGACTCAACGCTGAACCACGAAAGTGCAAGCCAAGATCCGCATTCGAAACAACGCAGACATTTCCTGATTTCAACGACACAACACGTGCATCAATCAGGTTGTCCACCATTTCTGCACCATGACCACCAGCATTCATGCGCACTGCACCACCCACAGTTCCGGGAATGCCGACGCACCATTCAAGACCGCCACGACCAGCACCCACTGAACGTCTCGCTAGTACTGGCATCAACGCTGAACCACCTGCTTGCACAACATCGCCATCAACACTGACAGCAGAGTCGGGTGATACAGCACCGAGCAAGACGACGACACCATTGAATCCTTCATCTGACACCAACACATTGCTGCCGCGACCAACTACCACAATGTTCTCTACCTGACATTGTGCGACAACTTTTGATAGTGCCACTGCGTCACTTTCGCTATGTACAACGACTACAACGGCTGCACTTCCGCCAACTCCATACGTTGTTCGTTGCGCCATCGCCACATTCGTATCTACATGAAGTCCAGCGTCCGCACATTGCTGAACAAAGGGCATCCAGGTTGCATCACTCACAACACACCACCTGTGAGGTCATCTGGGAACGTCTCGATGTCTCCGCACCCCATAGATACACATACGTCGCCAGTGCCAATTACAGACTTGACCGCAGACACTGTGTCGGCGCGGCTAGGGGCCCAGACAACGTTCGCATGAGGATGAGCTTGTGTAATGGCCTGAACGACCAACTCCCCCGTCACTCCTTCAATTTTAGGTGTTCCAGAGGCATACACATCCGTAATCACCACGATGTCAGCAGTCGTAAAGCAATCTCGATACGTATCGGCCATTGTGGCTATTCGGTGATAACGGTTGGGTTGGAATACGGCAATCAATTTTCCGCGCAATGCAGGATGACTCCGTGCACCAAGAAGTGTGGCTTCAATCTCTGCGGGCAAATGTGCGTAATCATCAATAAGAAGCGCACCATCAAAAGTTCCGCGTTCAGTAAATCTGCGCATCACTCCGGGGAATGTAGCCACAGCACCTACTGCCGTGTCTAATGAGACTCCGACAGAAACGCTGAGTGCAATGGCGGCGGCAATGTTCATGACGTTGTGATGGCCCCGCAATTGAGATGCCACCAATGCACGATCGCTTCCATAAACTAATTCAAAAGTGACACCGGGACCAGAAGACCGTTCATTTTCGATTCGAAAAGTACTTCCCGCTTTCGTGCCGAAAGTGACTACTCGGCTGTTCCCCTGAAGAGCAGTAATTGCGGGACTAGAGCCCGGATCATCAGAGTTAAGCACCACGTGATGTGTGGCCACAGACGCAGCTTCGACAAAACATTCTTGTATCGCTTCAAAAGTCGCGAAGTAATCAAGATGATCAATGTCAACGTTCGTGAGGACAATGGAAGACAATGGAAGCACGTCTAGGGTTCCGTCACTCTCGTCGGCTTCCACAACAAAGTACTCACTAGTGCCATAGTGAGCACCGATTCCTGCGCCTACAACTTCTGCACCAATTAACGAAGATGGCGATTGGCCAGCAATACCCATGATGTGTGCGATAAGAGCTGTTGTTGTGGTCTTGCCGTGTGTACCAGCCACACCAATTGCGTGGCGTACAGCACAGAGCGACGCGAGAATTCCACTGCGATGCCGCACAGGAATTCCACAGCGCTGCGCTTCCACTAACTCAACATTGGACAATGGGATTGCCGTGGAATACAGCACTACATCTTTGCCCAGCACGAGCGATGCGTCATGTCCGATCGAGACCGACACACCTTCTCGTCGTAGTTGTTCTATGACATCTGATTCGTAGAGATCTGAACCAGACACAGTGTGTCCCGATTTATGCAGGAGCAGAGCAATAGCGCTCATACCGGGACCACCTATCCCCACCACGTGACAATGGCGTGGGGAAGAAAGGTCGATCAGAGGTTCAGTTTGACGGCGAGAATCACGCGACTGCATGGGATGCCCATTGTCTCACGACCGAGGAGACGATGCGGCGTTCTCTATGACTTTCACAAGCTCATTACTGCGGTGAATGTCACCCTTCTGGCGGGCTTTCTGCGCCATTTTGGTCTGTAATTCCTTATTGCTCGCAAGATCTTGGACCACTTGAAGGGTCGCACCATTACGGCATGAGGCATCATCAGACAGAATCGCGGCTCCATCATTCGACAACCAGCGAGCATTGTGCTCTTGGTGATTATCTGCGGCGCCGGGCCATGGAATGAGAACCGATGCAACTCCCACCGTTGCAATCTCTGCCACGGTGCTTGCACCGGCACGAGCAACAATGATGTCTGATGCTGCATACACCTCTGCCATTCGAGATTCGTAACCAACGCGTTGGTACTCAATACCGTTTGCAACTTCAGGCATCGGCTCTTGCAAAAATCGTTCACCGCAGATGTGCAAAACAGAGATATTGGTTCCATCGAACAGAAACTGTTGTTGTGTACATGCAACAGCAACCGTATTAATGCTTTGCGAACCCAATGACCCACCCATGAAAACAATCAATGTGTTCTCTTCAGGGATACCAAGAACATGACGCGCCTTGGATCGATACTCAGAGACAAGAAGATTTCGCAGTTCGCGTCGTACGGGGGCGCCAGTGACATGAGCACGAGGCAGATTGCTATCAGCAAATGCAACGGCGCATACCTGTGCATGTTTTGCTTGTCTCCTGGTTGCCAAACCTGCGAGATGGTCATAACTCACACATACCAATGGGATGCCTGCAGCAATAGCTGCGCGCGACATTGGTTCACTGGCATACCCACCTACAGACACCACTACCTTGGGCGACCACTTCGAAAGAAATCGACGCGCGACAAGACGACTTCGCAGCAACCGCCATGGCAATGCCATATTGCGCAATATTCCTCGTGCGGAAAACGACCGCTGGAGGCCAGAGATCGGCAAGAACAAGGACTCCACTGGGCTGTCAGCCATTAAGGAAGTCTCAACTCCGCGAATCGTGCCGACATACTTCACGTCAGCCGCATTATGACCAGCGTCAATCAGCGCCTCACAAATAGACATTGCCGGAATCACATGGCCACTAGTGCCACCTCCGGTCACAACTGCAAACGTCACACGGACTTCTTTGGGTATCGAGCCACATTGATTAAGAGACCTGCACCAATCATGGATGCGACAATAGATGAACCGCCATATGACAAAAAGGGCAGAGTTAATCCGGTCATTGGAATGAGTCCCACTACTCCGCCGATGTTGACAAACGCCTGCACACCAAACCACGCCGCGACACCACCTGCAATAAATGCACCGTGAGTATCAGACGCGTTATAAGCAACTTGAACAGCAAAATAAATCAATAGCAAGAATCCACCGAACACAAGCACTGTTCCCAGCAAGCCCATTTCCTCTGCCACGACAGCAAATATGAAGTCACTGTGCGCAAGCGGAACGTAGCCCCATTTACTAGTACCAGAGCCTGCACCAGTACCTTGCCATCCACCATTCGCAATACTCAGCAACGCCTGGTACACCTGATATCCCTTATCAATGCGAACTACTTCTTGATCCATATTCAGCCAGGCATGCACACGCACAGCTGCGCTACCTGCATAGGGGTAACCCAACACAGCGATCGCTGCTGTTCCTCCAACCACTGCGAGCAATTGACGCCACGGAATCCCAGCCATGAAAAGAACGGTGATGATGACTCCAAAGAAAATAGTTGCACCACCAAAGTCTCTTTGTAAGACGCAAAGACCCACGGTGATGAAAAGTACTGAGAGCATTGGATACAGCACTGCTTGCTTGATGGCTACCGAACGATGGCGACGCGCCAAGAAGTTGGCACAGAAAAGTACCGTCATGATTTTCATGAACTCAGATGGTTGGAATTGAAATTGTCCGATGTTGAGCCACGCCTGC
>JBIKZT010000025.1:0-15376 GCA_044354565.1 Ilumatobacteraceae bacterium | reverse complement strand
CCAATCACGACCATGAACAATGTGTCTGTACCTACGTGAGCAAGTCCACCATTGACTGAGTAGCGAAGAATCAGTGCTGCGAAAGATCCCATGAGACCAATCCATGTCATGGCCATAGTTGAAATCGCAACGTTTGGCATTGGTCCACTTTGGACACTAGATGCCCCAAGGAAACCAATAGACGTTGCAAGAAAACCAAACGCAAGGACGAGCGGAAGTGCTTCGTCTCCGACCCAGTAGGCAGCAAGTGGCGCAGCAATGCATGTGAGAAGCCCAGCAAACGTTGCAGGTCGGTAACCCTTTTCGGTGACTTTGCTGAAGAATTCAACCGCAGCAAAACCAACAACAGCGAGAACGATCAGCATGACCGCAGCAGGACGCCACATGATGGCTCCAAGGAAAACTGCAAGAAGGATTAATCCGGTCGTGATTGCAGTTGGCATGTCACGACTAATCCCCTTCTTTGGTCCACGTGGTCCAGAACGACGAACAGGTTGTCCGCGTCCACCGCGTGGCACACCACCAGTGATGTCACGTGATGGATCGCGACCTAAGTCTCCAGTGATATCGCGAGGGCGACGCCTCTCATCTGTGGGGTCGGTGCCAATCGAGATGTGGTCTGGCCGGCGCGCTGGCTGACTGGGTTCTTGGAATGTGCCCCACACATCTGTGTCGTCATCATCGTCCACTACAGGAATTTCCCCAGTGGCTGGCTCAGTCCAATGCGGCATCTTGCCTGTGTCACTGTCTCCAAAACTGAGAGCAGGTTCAGATGTTGGATCATCGGCAAACTGCACGGTCCCGAAGTCGGAACCAAAGTCTGTGCCATAACCCGAGGAGTCGTCGCCCCCGGTGTCATCTTTACGGCGCCAAATATCGTCACTCATTTTTCTCCCCTTTCGGGTTGTATACAAACAATAAGCATTGTGTGCATTCTTATACCTCGAGCAGTTCTTGTTCCTTGCGGGCAAGAGCTTTTTCGATGAGATCTACATGATCCTGTGTGTGCTTATCGAGATCTTTCTCGGCACGCTCAAGTTCATCTTTTGACATCTCGGAGTTTTTCTCCGATGTCTCTAATTGCTTACGCGCATCACGACGTATGTTGCGTACCGCAATTCGACCATCCTCGGTCATATTCTTCACGACTTTCACATATTCCTTACGACGCTCTTCTGTGAGCACTGGGATTGTGAGACGAATAATAGATCCATCATTCGACGGCTGCAGTCCGAGGTCGCTTTCACGAATGGCCTTTTCAATGGCAGCGATTGCACCCTTGTCGTGTGGCTTCACGACCAAAGTACGAGCTTCAGGAACTTGAAAGGCTGCTAATTGTTGCAACGGAACGGGCGAGCCGTAGTACTCGACCACGATGCGATCGACAAGCGCGGCGTTTGCACGGCCTGTGCGCACTGTTGAGAACTGAGATTGGACATGTTCCACGGCTCTTTCCATCTTGTCGATGGCTTCGAGCAGGACGTCTTCAATCACCCAACCAGCGTACCTACTGGGTCACCCCTGAGAATGGACTTCACGTTTCCCTTAGCCAGGAGGTCAAACACCACAATCGGAAGGTTTTTATCCATACAGAAGGTGATTGCCGTGGCATCCATCACTTTCAGACCTTTGGTGATGACATCCATGTGGCTAATGCGCTCATACCGAGTAGCTGCAGAATCCAGTTTGGGGTCTGCCGTGTAAACGCCGTCGACGCCTGAGTGGGTGCCCTTCAAGATGGCTTGCGCATCGATCTCGGCAGCACGCAGTGCGGCGGCAGTGTCTGTAGTGAAGAAAGGGTTTCCAGTTCCGCCGGCCAAGATAACAACTCTGCCCTTTTCAAGGTGACGCTGTGCTCGGCGACGAATGTACGGCTCTGCGATCTTTGGCATCTCGATTGCAGACATAACTCTCGACTGTTGCCCAACACGCTCGAGTGCGTCTTGCAATGCAAGACCGTTCATAACCGTTGCCAACATTCCCATGTAGTCAGCTTGTGCTTGGTCCATACCTTGACCAGCACCTTTAATGCCTCGCCAAAAGTTTCCACCGCCAACAACGATGGCAATGTCTGTTCCAAGTTCTTCGCGAGCCTCACGCACTTCTGTGGCGACTTGCGTTAACACATTGTTGTCGAGACCAAAACCCGTTGGCTCTGCAAGTGCTTCACCCGAAAGTTTGAGCACAACACGAGACCAAGTGGGCCGAGAAGTCATTAGCCGATTTCCACCTGTGCGAATCGAACAATCTTTGCTGCACCAATGAGTTGCGAAATACTGACTTTGTCGTCCTTGGCATATGGCTGCTCAAGAAGACAAACGTCTTTGAAGAAGCCCGCAATACGACCCTCAACAATTTTCGCTATCGCTTGTTCTGGCTTACCTTCGTTGCGGGTAATCGCTTCGAGAGTTTCACGTTCTTTTTCAAGGACATCTGCAGGAATATCTTCGCGTTGCAGAAAGCGAGGGCGTGCAAACGCAATGTGCACGGCAATGTCGTGCGCAAGTTCTACAGATGCACCAGACATCTCCACAATGACGCCATTGACGCCACGGCCACCCTGGACGTGTGTGTAGGAGTCGAGGATGTTTCCTGCGGCTGCTTCAAACCGAATCGTCTCGCCCACTTCGATTTTTTCCTTCAAAGTGATCTTGAGGTCATCGATTTGAGTAGCGCGATCGCCAACACCGGCTTCACCTTTTTCAAGGATTGCCTTAGCAAGCGCATCGGCTTCGGCCTTGAAACCATCGCTCGATGCAACGAAGTCTGTCTCACACTTCAGTTTGATGATGGAAGCGCGAGTTGGCTCGACAATGAGAGTGACAACACCTTGGGCGTTATCACGATCATCACGCTTTGCACTTGCGGCTAGACCTTTTTCGCGCAGCCACTGCTTTGCTTCTTCAAGGTCGCCACCGTTTTCTTCAAGCGCTTTCTTGCAATCCATCATTCCCGCACCAGTTGACTGGCGCAGACTCTGTACGTCTTTTGCTGTGTACGACATCTGAATTACTCCGCTGCTGGTTCGTCGGTTGTCTTCTTCGCGGCAAGGCGTGCTTCGCGTGATGCCTGTGCTTCAGCAGCCTGACGGCGAGCCTCGGCTTGTTGTTCTTCAAACACTGCTGTTTCTTCAGGCGTGCGCTCTGCAGGTGCAGCCGCTGCTGCAGCAGCAGGATTGCGCTTCTGTGCAATGAAACGGCCTTCGATGACTGCTTCAGCAATCACGCGAGTCAGCAAGTCGTTTGCGCGGATTGCATCGTCGTTACCAGGAATTGGGAACTGAATGACATCTGGGTCAACGTTTGAGTCAACTACTGCAATTACAGGAATCTTCAACTTGTTTGCTTCGGTAACAGCGATGTGCTCCTTCATTGTGTCAAGAACGAAGATTGCGTCGGGACGACGCGCAAGGTTCGAGATACCAGAAAGGTTCTTTTGCAGTTTGTCGAGTTCACGAGTGAGAAGAAGAGCTTCTTTCTTCGGCATGGCTTCAAATTCGCCAGACACCTTCATGCGCTCGTATTCCTGCATCTTGCCGACGCGCTTTGAGATGGTTTCGAAGTTGGTGAGCATGCCGCCCAACCAACGCTCGTTCACGTAGTACATGCCGCACTTTTCGGCGTAGCTACGGATTGGATCTTGTGCTTGCTTCTTTGTCCCAACGAAGAGGATTGTTCCGCCGTTGGCAACAAGGTCACGAACGAATTCGTAAGCAGTTTCAATACGCTCGAGAGTTTGGTCGAGGTTGATGATGTGGATTCCGTTGCGCTCTCCGAAAATGAATTGCTTCATCTTTGGATTCCAACGACGGGTCTGGTGTCCAAAGTGAACGCCAGCTTCGAGCATTTGCCGCATTGATACGACAGCCATAATTTTCTCCTTCTGCGGTTGTTCACACACCGATCCGACGCCGAAGCGACCGCAGGTGGTCAGTGTGCATGAATTTAGATGTCTAACTCAGGCTGTAAAGCCTTTGTTAGCCGTACAAAGCCTATCGGGAACGGGTCCTCGTCACCCCAAGGAGTTGGCTGGAAGAGACCAACCGAGCCCCGGCCAGACCCAAGTAGCGCAAAGGGTGAACGGGCCGTGTCCCCACTCGCACCCCGATGTACACCCGGGATTCCGCCAGTCCCAAGGGTTGGCCTTCATCAACCTGTTGGCCCACTGTGAGGCTGGACAAGGGCTGAATCTGCCCATATGTGATGCGCACATCTGTAGAGATGCGCTCCACCACATAAGTCACCCCTGCCACCTGGCCCACAAAGACAATCTCGCCCGCCACCGCCGCACGCACCACATCGTCGGGACTAGTTGCAATAGTGACTCCCCTATGACCCGCACATCTCTCGCATGCCGGCGCCCGAAACTGTTCCACCACGGGTCCATGAACTGGGGCCACAACACTAAAGACCGACAGCAACAAGACAGCAAACATGCACAACATGTGTGCACGCAAATGATTGAAAGGTCAGCCCATGCCAGCGGCTGCTAATCGCGAACGCAACTGCAGAACTGCTTTGGTGTGAATTTGAGACACACGACTTTCCGTCACGCCTAGTGCATCACCAATTTCAGCAAGTGTTAGACCATCGTCGTAATACAAGATGAGAATTGCTTGTTCACGTTCTGGAAGTTTGGCAATCTCTTCACGCATTGCCCCACGCAACTCGCCTTCTTCCATCGCACGTCCAGGCTGAAGGTGAGCATCTTTTTCGTGCGACGTGTTGTCCATTGCCACATGGTCAAGCGGACCAACTGAGCCAGCAGCAATATCGGCTAGCCACTTTTCTAATTCTTCTGTTGTGATCTGCAACTCTTCTGCGATCTCTTCATCGGTAGGGGTTCGACCCAATTGATGCTCTAGTCGCGCAATTGCATCTTGCACAGAACGCGAATGTGAACGCACTGAACGTGGTACCCAATCCAAGGCACGAAGGCCGTCGAGAATTGCGCCTCGAATGCGCGGAATGGCATACGTTTCAAACTTTGCACCATTCACAGGGTCGAACTTGTCAATTGCATTCATGAGTCCGAATACTCCGGCACTCACTAAATCGCCTGTGTCTACCGTGCGAGGCAAACCTGCAGCAAGACGGCCAGCAACGAACTTCACCAACGAGGCATAGTGCACGACAAGCCAATCCCTGGCCGTCGCCTCTTGCGATTCGTGCCAAGCATCCCACGCAGTGTCGATGGTGTATCGAAGTGGACGTGCGTTCATGCGCGTGGATGCGATTCTGAATAGACGAGACGCAACCGCTCTTTACTGACATGTGTATAACGCTGCGTGGTGGAGGCATCGCTATGACCAAGAAGTTCTTGAATGGAACGTGTATCTGCACCGTTATCCATCAGGTGCGTTGCAAAGGAATGTCGCAGTGCGTGTGGATGAGTGCCGCCTGCAATACCTGCGCGCTGGCATGCCTCATCAAGCAATCTCGTAATGTCGCGACGACTGACAGGGTGGCCACGACCAGTCAGCAACAAGGCAACTTCAGGCGTTTCACCCATCACTTCGTGACGTACTTGTGCCCAACGGCGAAGGGCAATTGTTGCTGGTTCGCTCAGCGGCACCACTCGTTCTTTTGAACCCTTACCCATGACGCGCATTGTTGTTTGATCGGACGAGACGCTTTGCACCGTGAGTGAACACACTTCAGAGACACGCAATCCACTGCCGTACAGAATCTCGAGCACCACACGGTCACGCGCACGTCGCCATTCGGGTGCTGCTTCATCTTCTGTCGATACCAGACGAGCAACTGTCTCTTCATCGAGGGGTCGTGGCAGTTTCCCATTCACTTTGGGAGTATGCACACCATCGGTGGGATCATTCACCGCCATTTTTGTTCGCATGGCCCACGCAAAATATCTACGCAATGCCGCAATGCGCCGTGCAAGAGTGCGCGAGGTGGCACCGCGTTCGTGCATTACAGACAAATAATCACGAACATGCTGTTTTTCAACTGTCTGCGGAGTAACGGTTGGCGCAGAATCAAGCAACCATTCGGCAAACAGTTCAACATCACGGCGATACGCAGAACGAGTATTGGCAGCTGACGCAGTAAGTGAGCCCTCGAATGCAGCAACACTCCACAGTGGCATGCGTGCGTCTCGAGCAGTGCACGCACCTTTCAGATTGTGCCCGGACTGCGCCCCGTCATCAGCGATGCAGTGTTCACACGACGACACATGCGATACGCGTACCCGACGGACCGGATGCAACAGAGCATCTTGCCCTTTTGCTGGTTTGTGAGTACGGATGAACCAGGTGAAATAGCTAGACAGTGATGACACTCGTTGCTCCACAGTTTCCACTGTGTAGCCACTCTTCTCTAATGACTGCACATAAGACTCAATGTGTTCTTGCCTGACCAACGCTGGCGAGAGCACGCCCATCGCAACTAGAAAAGTTGCCCCGTGCGTCACATCCAGTTGGCGAGAAGCTCTCGAGGCATCCGCTACACGCAAAGTTTTGACATACCGAGAGATGTCGAACGGGTCGAGTATGGGCGTTGCCTTCCGTTGTGTGGCTCCACCGCTCATATCTCCAAGGTACTAGCCGTGTCAGACGATAAGTGTCTCCCACCAGCCACCCGAGTTGGCCACCCAACCCTTTGCTTCGAGGCGACCTAGCAACACGGCGGCGTGCACCACAGGAAGACTGGCGCGAAGAGCCACTTCATCAACACTGCAACTATCACGACCCATCGCTCGCAGAACCTCACGCTCGTCGTCAACTGCAGCGTCACGTTCAAGCGATACGACAGACCCATGGCGATGATGCAATCCGAGCGCCAACAAAACATCCACAACCTCCGTGACTGGCGCACAGCCATCACGCAACAAATCATTGGTTCCCTCGGAAGCAGGAACACCTGGAGAACCGGGAACGGCCATCACCATCACATCTCGTTTCATCGCTTCGCGCACCGTAATCATTGACCCACCTTTTGATTGTGATTCAACGACTACCAGTACTTCGCTAAGACCAGCAATGATTCGATTACGCATCGGAAAACGAAAAGGCTCTGGCACAGTTCCTGGTGGTGCTTCAGAGAGCAAGCAACCGTTACGAGCAATCTGAGCCCAAACTCGATGATGCTCGCGTGGATACACAACATCTGGTCCAGACGCCACCACTGCAACAGGGCCACATCCATTCTGTTGTGACAATGCACCAACATGTGACTCAACATCGATTCCACGGGCGAGCCCCGAAATAACGCACACTCCTTCAGCCGCCAATGCTGCACCTAACTCGCGTGCGAAATACTTTCCACGCTGTGTTGCATTTCTGGTTCCAACAATGCCAACACGTCGACTGCCAAGAACCGCCGAGCTGCCTCTGAAAAACAACACAGCCGGCGCTTCAGGATCGGACAGCAGCACATCGGGATACCCCTGATCATGCACAGACACCACTGACACGCCAGCAGTAATGCACTGCTCTGTAACTGCTTGTACATGAGCCTCACCACACGAATGCCATGCACGCCACACATCGTCGGGAATTCCATCAAGAGGTCGCTCATTGTTAGAGAGCATCTCCCATACGTGTCCTGCATCTCCAAGGCCGATAAGTCTCCTGAGCCGAAGTGGTGTTTGTAATGGCAAAGACGCAAGCGCAGCGTTATATGCCCACTGTGGCAACTGCTCCATCTCAGTGAAACTCAGTCTGCGTCACTACGGAGACTCGCATTGAAATTGCTGTTTCCACCCATTCACTATCAATTAGTTCGTATTCACCGTGCATGTCGGCCAATGTGCGAGCAACTCTTCGAATGCGGTGATACCCGCGACCAGATAAATGACCATCATCGAGTTTTCGTCGCAACCAGACCATTGCTTCGCGTGACAGTGGTGCGACTTCGTCTAGATGCTCGGCACTGATTGCCGAATTCAGACAGCCTTGGCGTTCGAGTGATACGCGATGCACATGTGCGACTCTTTGTGCCACCACAGCACTACTTTCTCCTGGTGAGTCACTGGTGAGATCAACTGTTGATGGTTTAACAAGATGAATGCGCACGTCGAACCTGTCAAGTAATGGCCCACTAAATCTTCGTAAGTACCTCTGTTTGGCATGAGGAGTGCAATGACACCGTGTTGGCGTGCCTGCACCGCACGGGCACGGATTCGTCGCAGCAATTAATAAA
The DNA here is from genome assembly GCA_044354565.1 of Ilumatobacteraceae bacterium. Lineage (GTDB taxonomy): Bacteria > Actinomycetota > Acidimicrobiia > Acidimicrobiales > Ilumatobacteraceae > UBA2093. The sequence continues at coordinate 7,217 of JBIKZT010000025.1, read as the reverse complement.
CATTTGGCAGGCATTGTGACGGACGAATGAGCACGCGCGATAGAAACGACACCTTCTTCTAACGGTTGACGCAACGCATCGAGCACCGTGGGAGCAAACTCTCCCATCTCATCCAAAAACAGCACGCCGTGCGATGCCAAACTCAATTCGCCAGGCCGGATGTACGACGACCCACCGCCCACCATTGCAGCCATTGACACACTGTGATGCGGTGACCGAAACGGTGGCGCCGTCGCAACTGTTACACCACTGCCAATTCCCGCCGCACTGCGCACCATTGCGCACGTGAATGCTTCATCGTCTGTCAGCCGTGGCAATAGACCAGGCAAACGACGAGCCAACATTGACTTACCAGCACCTGGTGGACCAACCATCAACATGTGATGAAAACCAGATGCAGTTACTTCCAAAGCAAGACGTGCCGAGTGTTGTCCGCGTACATCGGCAAGATCGGCAACTGGGTCTTCCACAACATGTACTGGAATCTGATCTATCTCTGGCCATGGCTGATTGTTCATGAGTACCTCCACAAGTTCACGCAACGTTCCAACTCCGTGCAGGCGCGGAGGCCGCGCCAACATCGATTCAGCAACAGCGCTACCTGCAACCACAACTTCACAATCAGAGACAGCATCGACCAGTGGAGCCATACCAGCCGTTGGTCGCAAGGAACCGTCGAGACCCAACTCAGCAATAAAAGCCATCCTTTCAATTGCTGAAGGATGGATGACCTCTTGCGCGACAAGGAGACCAATCGCAATTGCAAGATCCATGCCGGCACCGCCTTTGCGTTCTGCTGTTCCAGCAAGATTGATAGTGATTCGACGATTGGGCCATTCGAGACCACTCGACAACAAAGCTGCCCGCACGCGATCTCTTGATTCACGACACCCTTCGTCGGGAAGTCCGACAACGGTGAACGCCGGAATACCGACTCCCACGTGCGATTCCACCACAATGGGTGCTCCACGCGTTCCTAGCAAGGTGGCAGATCGAATAGCGGCATACATGTGCAGTCCCCTTAGGTCACAAGTCTGAAAGAATTACAAAGATGTGTACGCGTATGAGGTCTGTTGTGGCAGTTGCCCTCGCTTGCACCATTGTTTTTTCGGCATGCTCTGGCCCTGAACGCACAGGTACGAGCTTTTGCAAGCAATTAGGGAATGAATTGCCGTACATCGGTCAGCGAATTAGCACTGCCCCTGAAGCTTCAGCGATGGTCAAGCGATACCAACGACTTCTCGACCGAGCACCACTTGCTATCGAGGGAGACCTCGCCATCGTGACAGAACTTCTTGAGCAGGCATCTCGTCTTGACGCCCGCGATTCAGAAGCAGTTCAAGAACTCGCTGATGCGTCGTATGCAGCGCAACAATCAGCTATCAGTGTTCGCGATTGGGTAAAGAGCACATGTGCTGTTGACATCTCAACGGGCCTCAACATTGAGCCGCCTCGAGTTGCGCCTACCACCACTGTCGCAGTAGCCACTTCAACTGTTGCCCCCTAAGAGGCAGAGAACGTGATTAGCGAATCTCTCCGCGCTTCACGATGACTTTGTCAACCAGACCGTAATCTTTAGCTTCTGCAGCGCTGAACCAATGGTCTCGTTCACTGTCTTTTTGCACGTCTTCAATGGTGCGGCCAGAGTGATGGGCAATGAGTTCTGCCATGCGCAACTTGATGAAACGTGATTGCTCCACCTGAATTGCAATGTCTGATGCTTGTCCACGCAAACCAGCAAGTGGTTGGTGCATCATGATGCGAGAGTTCGGCAAGGTGTACCGCTTGCCAGCTGCACCAGCAGTGAGCAAAAACTGACCCATAGAAGCAGCAAGACCCATGCATACGGTTGCAACATCACAGCTGACGAACTGCATAGTGTCGTAAATAGCCATACCTGCAGTTACGGATCCACCCGGGCTGTTGATGTACAGCCAGATGTCTGCATTGGGATCTTCGCCTTCGAGATACAGCAACTGAGCACAGATTTGGTTGGCAATGTCATCGTTCACGTCGGTGCCCAACATGATGACCCGATTCTTCAGCAATCGCGTGAAAATGTCGGAACGTGGGTCTCCGCCACCATCAAGGGCAACGGGGCTGACAGGAAGTCCAGAGGTACTCATATTGGTGAAAGGTTACCTGCTCGGGCAGAATAGAGCCGTGCCTAACTCCCCTGACTTTTCTCCAAACACTGACGAACTTGTCGATAAAAATGCACAATTCGTCAGCCAATTTGCCGATGCAGGCCTTGCACTTGCCCCGAAACGCCACCTCGCCATCGTTGCGTGCATGGACAGCCGCATGGATATCTTCCAGATGCTTGGCCTTGCCCATGGTGACGCGCATATCATTCGTAATGCTGGCGGTGTCGTCACCGACGATGTGATCCGTTCACTTGTTGTGTCGCAACGCCTCTTGAATACACAAGAAATCATTCTGATTCATCACACAAACTGTGGACTACAGACAATTTCTGAAGATGGCTTCAAAAAACAGATTGAAGACGAATGCGGAATCAAGCCAGGTTGGGCCATCGAAGCATTTTCAGACCCTTTTGATGCAGTGCGTCAATCAATGAATCGACTGCATCACAGTCCGTTTGTTGTATTCAAAGATCACATTCGCGGATTCGTCTACGACGTAGAAACGGGCAAACTCAACGAAGTCGACCCCGACCCGCGTCACGCTAACTAACTTCTACGCGCTCTACGCCACTCATCACTACGACGACACGCTCGTCGTTCGCAATGTCGCTTCGCATTGCCATAAGCCCCGCCAAGCCGGCTACACCAGTTGCACTTACATTGACCGACGTGAGTGAATGCACCCAGTCGTATGCCTGCTGTACGTGTTGTTCTGACACCACTACTGGTGCACCACCAGTATCAGCCATGGCATCCAACACACCAATCCAGTCGTAGGTTTCGTCGTCAAGAATTCCGTCGGCAATCGACACGGGAGTCGTCTCCCATGGCCACATGCATTCATTCCAACGCGGGCCAGCATTGCGCGCTCCCCCAGTTGCGAGGGCTTTCTCCCATGCACGAGCAAGCGGTGCACATCCTTCGGTTTGTACTGCATGCAATTTGGGATGCACGCCAGCAGATCGCAATGATGCTCCGACACATGCCGCAAATGCTCCGCCGCCAACCTGAATAAAAATGCGATCCATCAGAGGGCCCATCTCCTCGGTCAATTCCCAACCAATTGTTCGTCCACCGTCGAGACACCACGCATTTTCAGTGCCTTGCACACCGAATGCAATCGCACCATTTGCTACTGCCTCGCGAAAACGTAAAACACAAGGGTCCCCAGCCGCATCGTCAGGCAATCGTGGGCATACCCGCACATCTGCATCAAGCGACGCAAGCGCCACAAGAACTTCACTTGTCGCCGCGGGAGGCACATGTACATAAATGGGCCACTGCACTGCTGCCGCAAGCGTGGAAGCGGCAATGGCGGCATTCCCGCATGAAGCAATCGCTAGCGGTGGCCGAGTGCTTGATGTCCACGGCGCCACACCAGCAGCCTCTGCAAACAACAGATGCAGAAGTTCAGTAAACAAATGACGAGCCTTGTGCGAACCAGCAACGTTGTGAGTTTCATCTTTGATCCACACACCACCTTTGGCAGTAAAGCCAAGAGCGTCAGACAATTCAACACTGCGATACAGAGGCGTGCGAAGAAAGCCTGTACCCGCGACCGCGGCAACAGCAGCATTTGCCTCAGTGATAATGCGAATTCGAGCGTCTTCAGAAAGACCAACCGCTGCACCGAAAGAATCAACCGCCAAATACTTTCGAAACGCTAGATAAGGATTCTCATCGTCAGTGGGACGAAACGGCTCAACTGTGTTCTCAAAATGCAGAACATGATGCGTATCGGTTTCTGTTGCTCGCGGACATTTCCACGACAACGCTTGAGAGATGGGTACTGTCGTGGCACAGACAGCACAGACGAGGCCAGTTACCACGCCTGGCACATCACACTTCTATGAAGCCTTGGCAACACGAGCATTGAACTCAGTAATCAAGTTGTCCCACACTGGGGCATAGCTACGTACCGAGCGCCAGAACGACTGTGATCGACGCGCTTCAAAGACATCTAGTGGAGTTCCTTGCTGTTCAACCCATGTGTAATACCCAAGGTTGAAAATACGATTGCGGTCACGCTCGGTGCAGTCAATCATGTTGTCTGTGCTCACTGAACCAAGATGCTCACTGAATATTTCTGCTGCATCAACTGCAGTGAACTCACCCTTGAAACGACCAGCAATTGTCTTGACACGCTCACTTGGGTACAAGGCACCACCGTCTGTTGCGATGGTAACGATTGCATCATTTGCGCCGTATCCCATCAACTTTGCTGTCTTGATTGCAGCTAGAACATTGCAGATTGCCGAGAATCCAAAATGCGTTAACGCATCAATCAGTTCTGCACTGAAACCATGACGAGATGCAAGATACTGCTGACCTGCAGGGGCGTTGAATAGAACGTCGAGTTCATCAGTTGCGCGATCGGAAACTCCGACCACCACATCTGTATTCATCACGTTGTGAATCAGAGGAATATGTTTGTCGCCGATTCCCTGGATGTTGTGCTCACCGAAACCGTTTTCCAACATCGTTGGGCATTCAAGAGCTTCAACAGCAACAATTTTTGTGCCGTAGATGTCTTTCAATCTGTCGCCAGCAGCAATGGTGCCAGCGGAACCTGTTGCCGAAGTAAACGCGGCCAGTCGAATGTCTCGATGACCATTTGCCTTTACATGCTCAAATGCGTGCGCCAACGCGCGCCCCGTGACTTCGTAGTGACCAACATGGTTTCCAAATTCGCAGAATTGATTCAAGATGAAGTTGCCTGGATCTTTTGCCATTTCGTTACATGCGTCGTAGATCTCCTTCACATTGCTCTCGGTACCTGGAGTACGCACAATGTCGGATGGATCAGCAACCCACTTGTCCAGCCAATCGAATCGCTCTTGGGACATTCCCGCAGGAAGCACTGCAACTCCACGAGACCCCATGAGTCGACTGATTGCAATTCCGCCACGTGCATAGTTGCCAGTAGATGGCCATACGGCGCGATGTCGTGCAGGGTCGAATTGGCCGGTTATAACTCGTGGAACGAAACAGGAATACGCCGCAAGCACCTTGTGTGCAGTGATCATGGGGAAACGATCGCCGAAGACAACGATGATTGGAGAATCAATTCCCGTCAGAGAAGATGGCAGCACAACATGGTTTGGCACGTCAACACGGTTGCCGTCGAGATCGTTATACCAGTGCACACGAAACAGGTTGCGCGGGTCGGCGGCGTCTTTATCAACACCCTTTGTGACGTCTTGTGAGATCAGTCGCGGTTCTGCCAACTCACCAAAAGTAGGGAGAACAATCTTTTGTGCCGCGAAACGCTTCACACTGCTCTCAAGCGACGCTGGGTCCACCACGGTGTTGGCCAGACCAAGTTGCTCTTGCAATGCGGTGGCGTCGAGAGCGAGGTTGAGGGTAGATGCGTCAGTAATTGTCACGGGTCAAGTTTGCCACCTCTGACCCCCCTGTCCTCTACCTCCTGGCTGTACCCTTCTGTGGACGCCGGTGTAGCCCAATTGGCAGAGGCAGCAGTTTTAGGTACTGCGTGTTGGGGGTTCGAGTCCCTCCACCGGCACAATGCACATAAACGACCTTCCCACCCCTGCAGTTGTCATTGATATTGCCGCCTTGCGCAAAAACATCGCCACCATGGCCGAGGTTCATCCAGGAAAACGACTACGGCCCCACGTCAAAGCCCATAAGTGTTCTGGCCTCGCCGCCGAACAGGAAGGTGCTGGTCATAGTTCTTTTACCTGTGCTACACCACGCGAGGTGCTCGGCATGATTCATGCCGGCGTTGGCAACGATTTTCTTCTCGCTAACGAAGTGCTCGACCCTCGCCGCCTCGAAGCACTGGCAAGCGCACAAGACCAAGCACTCATCACGCTCGCAATTGATTCCGAGGAAACTCTCGATGCAGCAGAACGCGCCGGAATACAAAACATCATGATCGATGTAAACGTCGGACTTCCCCGATGCGGATGTGACCCGAGCATTGCAGGTCGCCTTGCCGACTCCGCGCGCGTGCGTGGCATGACTGTTCGCGGTGTCATGGGCTATGAAGGCCATCTCATGATGGTGAATGATCGCGAAGAAAAAAAGAAGAACGTTCGCGATGCCATGTCCATTCTTGCGCTCGCACACGAAGACGTCGGCGGAGACATAGTTTCTGCCGGCGGAACAGGCACATACGACATGTTTGCAGGCACCACGGTGAATGAAGTGCAAGCTGGCAGTTACACATTGATGGACACCCAATATGCACAACTTGGAATTCCATTTGTGCAAGCGATGTGGGTAGTCGGAACTGTTATCTCGAGCAATAACAAGTGGTCAGTCATCGATGTCGGTTTGAAATCGCTGGGAATGGATCATGGTAATCCGAGCATTGATCAACATTCCGTGTGGTTCTGCTCAGACGAACACATCACGTTTAGCGCAAACGAAGGCACTCCCCGCCCGCAAGTCGGAGATAAAGCATTCGTGGCGCCATCACACATTGACCCCACCATGGCACTGCACGAAGAGGCCTACGTTGCCAACTCATTTGGCGAGATCATTGCTGTGTGGCCAATTGACTTACGGGGTTGGTAAGCCAAAAACTCGTGCAAGCAACTCGGGCAACTGCGAGAACGCATTCCCACGGTGAGACAGCACATCTTTTTCAAGGTCTGACATTTCTGCGAACGTGCGTCCATCGCCTGCAGAGGGAATAAAAACTGAGTCATACCCGAATCCGTTCACGCCTGACTCTGTTCTTGCAATCGTGCCCTCGCAGACCCCCGAAACAAAGTGCATATCACCATTGGAAGACACAAGTGCGACCACGGTTCTAAATCGTGCGGAACGTAGTTCTTCGTGTGCCATTTTCGACAACAACAATTGACGGTTTTCAGAATCAGTCGCGTTGTCTGAAGCGAATCGAGCACTATGTACGCCAGGTGCTCCATGTAACGCATCAACTTCTAGCCCTGTGTCATCAGCCAGCGCCCATTGGGAACAGAAGTTAGCTACTTCGACAGCCTTAATGATTGCGTTCCCCTCGAGGGTGGGTGCTGTTTCGTCAATCTCACTTAAGTCCAGAGGCCGCGGCAACAACTCCACCCCATTGGGCATCATCCG
>JBIKZT010000079.1:0-5635 GCA_044354565.1 Ilumatobacteraceae bacterium | reverse complement strand
CGTTAGTGCAACACGCGGTGGAGAACCAGTCCCCTCCGATGATCGCCTCATGTCATACACCGAACGCATCGAACAATGTGGAAACAGAATCGTTGATTGTGGCGGAGGAACCATTGCCGATGCACGGGCCGACGGCACAGAAGAAAACGGTGTCCACGATGTTTCGGTGTTTGACTACACCACACCTATTCACATCATTGCTTCATACGAAGACGGAGCATTCGTTCTGCGACCAGTGGGTATTCCCGGTATTGAAGTACGTCGAGAACTTGATGCCGACGGCCACATGATCTGGACACGTCCAGACATGGGCGGCATTCGAGTTGTGTTGGAGCGAGTTAGCCCACCGAAATAGTTCGATAGTTAACTATTCGCCGATTAGTTCCTTGCGTAGTTCACGTTTCAGGAATTTGCCAGTTGCGTTTCGAGGAATTGGTTCAGACCGGAACCACACCTTTGTTGGAATCTTGTGCTTAGCAAGCGATGCCGACAGAAACGTGCGAAGTTCTTCTTCCGTAAGTGTTGCACCAGGCCGCAACACAAGCACTGCTGCCACTTCTTCACCGAGACGTTCTTCTGGAATTCCAAAGACGGCCGCTTCAGCAATTGCATCGTGGTTATAGATGACAGTCTCCACTTCGCTGCAATAGACGTTCTCGCCACCACGGATAACCATGTCTTTTGCGCGATCCACAATGTAGACAAATCCTTCGTCATCAATTCGTGCGATGTCGCCGGTATTCAGCCATCCATCTTTGATTGTCTCTGCATTTGCTTCCGGACGATTCAGATAGCCCTTAATAACAATGGAGCCACGCACACACAAGATGCCCACGGTGTTTGGGCCCGGTGGCAAATCGTTGCCGTCTTCATCGACAAGTTTTCCTTCCAATGTGGGCACTAATGGTCCGCACGAATCTGGCTTCGCAATATACAAACGCGCAGAGTTGGCGGTGATGATTCCACATGTCTCTGTCATGCCATAACCCGTGGACGGTTGGCCGGTCTTCAACGCACCAGCAATTTTGTGCACTAGGTCTGGCTGTACTGCAGAACCGCCGCCACCCATGCCTACGAGAGATGATGTATCGCGTGTTGCCCAATCAGGGTGCATAAGAAGTTCACGGCTCATAGATGGAACACCCGAGAAGTTTGTGATCCGCTCACGTTCGATGAGTTCCAGTGCGCGGCCCGGATCCCACTTGTACGTCATCACAACTTTTCCTCCAACAAGTGTTGCTGGATGCAACAAGCAGTTGCACGCAGTCACATGGAACAGTGGAGTGGGCGCCATGAACGAAGGTGGGTATGCAACATCTGGTGCCGGCGCAGCAGTTACTTCGCCTAGAGCAACTGCTTTTTGTTCTGCTGCCGTGGTGATAGCCCCCATTGCTGCAATGTTGAAGATGTTCGCAACTGAACCACGATGAGTTAGTTGAGCGCCCTTAGGAAAACCCGTTGTGCCCGACGTATAGAAAATTGTTGCATCGTCGTCAGGGTCGATCGATGCGTCTGGCAAAACACCTGGATCAGCAGCGCTCATCACATCTGCCCAGCGCACACCATCGTTTGGCAGCGCACGTTCCGTGCGAACAGCAATGACATGCATCTGTGGCGCATTTGTTAACTGCTGAAAACGCTCAAGTCGTTCATCATCGGCAATCATTACTAGCGGTGCACTGTCGTTCAATGCGTATTCCATCTCTGGTGCTGTCCACCACGCATTCATGCCAACTGCTGCTGCGCCAATAGAGATAGTTGCCCAGTAGCCCACAACCCACTCGGGATAGTTGCGCATTGCAAGTGCAACGCGTGTTCCACTACCCACTCCGTGAGCGACAAGATGCTGCGCCAATTTGCGCACCATGACATTCACTTCGTTATATGAGAAACGCTCGTCTTCGTAGACAAGATAATCCTTGTCGCCATGTAATGCGGACAACTCCCACATGGAACGCATGTTTGGTGGCGCTGCAGCAAAACTCTTCAGGGCCACGCCACGAACCACTTCAGTGGTCACAGCAAATGGTGAACCAGGTCCGGTTATCTCATTACGGGCAGCTAGATAATGCTCAATCATCTTTCTATCTTGGTACAAAAGTGACCGTTGACACATAGTCCGACATCGCCCGTATCGTATTGATATGGATGCTTTCGAGGAAATCTCGACCCACGAGACCGTTTGGCGATTCGAGACAGATTTTCTTACGTCGAACTGGACCTGCATTTGGGGCCGCGGATGCAAAGGAATTGGTGAGGTCGAGAACACCGAAGACGGAAAAGGTTGCTGTTCTGTTGGGGCCGAACTAGACGGAGAAGACGAAGCCCTCAATCTGTCTGCCAATGCTGCATTCATTCCGCTTTCACTTTTTCAATTTCACGAAGAAGCAGCCCGTGGCGGTGTGTTCCGAGACGATCAGCGCAATGCCACACGAGTTGTCGATGGAGCGTGCATCTTCCTCAATCGTCCAGGCTTTGCAGGAGGTGCTGGTTGCGCCCTGCATCTTGCTTCAACACACTTTGAGGAATCCCCAATTGATTGGAAGCCGTCGGTGTGTTGGCAGTTGCCCATCAAAGTGGATTGGGAACAAGGCCCCGGAAACACTGAGATCGCCACTGTTCGCAGGTGGAGCCGAAAAGACTGGGGCGAGGATGGCGAGCCCATGGCATGGTGTTGCACCGAGGGAGCCGATGCATATGTTGGCACCCAACGGGTCATTGAGTCATTGTCTGATGAACTAACGGCAATCACAGGCGAAGCTGTCATGGTGGAGCTCCGTCAGCGCCTGAGGTAAAGGTCACCCTTCGTTCCCTACCTATCAGTAGGTAGGGGGCTATCCTGAAGCCATGAGTCAAGAAACCTCAGTCAAGCCAGGACCACGCGAACGATCACTCAATGACGTGCGAGCAATCATCCCTGAGAGTTGTTACGAACGTTCCGTTCCTAAAGCAACACGTGCACTGGTACAAGCGTCTGTTTTGTATGTGCTGCCAATGATTGGTCTTGCCATTACGAACAACATCTGGGCACTCATTGGATTGTGGGCACTGACTGGTCTCGCAATTGCCGGACTGTTTGTATTGGGTCACGATGCTTCTCACAATGCATTGCTTGATTCTCGTCGCATGAATCGCATCATTGCGCAGATTTGCATGGGCCCAAGTGTGCACGTTGAGTCTGCATGGGACTTAGGCCATAACCGCATTCATCACGGTTACACCTCACGTCAGGGTTTCGACTTTGTGTGGCACCCACTTACTACCGAAGACTTCAACAAACTCAGTACGTTTGCAAAGATGCGTCACCGTTTGGAGTGGTCAGCCTTTGGTTCTGGGGCGTATTTCTTGCGTGAAGTGTGGTGGCAGAAAATGTGGCGTTTCAATGCACCAGGAAAACGCCATGATGCAATTGTCCGTGACAAAATTGTTCTTGGTGCTGCACTTGCGGTATTCGTTGCAGCACTCGCAGTACTTGGCGCAATGACAGGCACATGGTTGAACGCATTGTGGATGCCGACAAAGATGCTTGTGATTCCATTCCTCGTCTTCATGCAAATCTTTGGCTGGACTGTGTACGTTCACCACGTCGACCCAGAAATTCGCTGGTGGGCACGTCGTGAGTGGTCACAATTTCAAGGCCAGATGGAATCAACCACCATTCTTGATTTTCCAAAAATCATTAACTTCTTGTGGTTCTACAACATCTTTGTTCATGTACCTCACCACGTGGATGCGCGAATCCCGTTTCACCAACTTCCAAAAGCTGCCGCCGCCATTCAAAACGCCTACCCCGACACTGTTCGTTCGGGCAAATATTCTGCGCGTACCTATTTGAATGCAGTGCGTACGTGCAAGCTGTACGACTTTGAAGCCGGCACATGGCTTCCGTACTCTGCCGCTCGTTCATAAGCCTTTACTTTTCGGCTCTCTGAGCCCCAATGAGCGCTGCAACCCCACTAGCCTCAATCCTCTATGGGTTCCGATCAATCAGCTGGTCCAGAGTCGAACGAAGTTGCTCGTCGCCTTTTTGAAGACGCAGAGCACGTTCACGAAAACAGCGCTGGACACAGCCACGAGGAGCACGGCCACTCCAAAGCTGGCACCGCAGCGTTAGCGCTCGGAGCACTCGGGGTCGTCTACGGAGACATCGGCACAAGTCCGCTGTACGCACTCAAAGAAGCGTTCACAGAGAAGTCGCACATCATGACTGTGGACCGCATCAATGTCTACGGAATCTGCTCGCTTGCTTTCTGGGCATTAGTCATCATCATCTCTATCAAGTACCTACTTTTCGTGATGCGCGCAGACAATAAAGGTGAAGGTGGGATTCTTGCATTGACTGCACTCGTCATGCCAAAACGCGGTCCAGTTGCAGCCAAAGCTGGCCTTTTGGTTGCTCTCGGAATTTTTGGTACTGCACTTTTGTATGGAGACGGAATCATCACTCCAGCCATCTCGGTGTTGAGTGCGGTGGAAGGACTAGAGGAAGTTTCACCGGCATTTAGTTCCTGGGTTATCCCCATTGCAATCGTGATCTTGCTTGGTTTGTTTATGGTTCAAAAACGCGGCACCGGAACAGTTGGCAAGGTGTTTGGTCCAATCATGCTTGTCTGGTTCGCAACACTTGCCTTACTTGGTCTTTCTAAAATTATTGAAGAGCCAGGCATCATCGCATCCGTCAACCCCATTTACGCGTTTCGCTACTTCACACATGAATCTCAAAGTGCGTTCTTGTCTCTCGGGTCAATCTTCTTAGTAGTCACAGGTGGCGAAGCGCTATATGCCGACATGGGACACTTTGGCCGACGCCCTATCACCATCGGCTGGTACGCCATGGTTCTGCCATCGCTTCTCCTCAACTATTGGGGGCAAGGCGCATTCCTTCTGAGTCACCCTGAAGACATTGAAAGCGTGTTCTTCCGTATGGCACCAGAGAGCCTCTTGTTGCCGCTAGTTCTGCTCGCAACATGTGCCACCATCATTGCGTCACAAGCCTTGATATCCGGAGTCTTTTCTCTCACAGCGCAAGCAGTCCAGATGGACTATTTGCCTCGTATCCAGATTCGTCACACTTCGCAGAGTCATTCCGGACAGATCTACGTACCGCTCGTGAACTGGGTACTCATGGTTGCATGCATCGGTTTGGTAGTTGGATTTCGCTCATCCACCAACTTGGCTGCTGCATACGGCATTGCCGTCACCATGACAATGGCAATAACCACGTTGATTTTCTTCCGTGTCCTCACCGACCGATGGAACTGGAGCAAGTTCCGTTCCATGTTGGTGTGCGGTCCGCTCTTTGTATTTGAACTTGGTTTCTTGGGTGCAAACATCATCAAGATTCCTCATGGCGGATGGTTTGCCCTTGCTGTCGGACTCATCTTGATGGTGCAGATGCAAACATGGCGTCGCGGACGCGCGCTCGTTGCCGAACGTATTCATCGTGGAGAACAGAACATTGTTGATGTCCTCGATGCAACAGACGACGTAAAGCGTGTCGCAGGTACAGCAGTCTTTATGTTCAAGGACCTTGGTAAAGCACCACCAGCAATGGTGAACAATCTCAAGCACAATAAGGTTCTGCACAAAACAACATTGATTGTTGCCGTAGAGACTGCCACGCAACCACGAGTAC
>JBIKZT010000078.1:0-5729 GCA_044354565.1 Ilumatobacteraceae bacterium | reverse complement strand
GACTGTTGCTTCAAAGTATCCGAACGTTGCTGTTCTCGATTGGGGCACTGCTTCTGCACAGCCCGGACTCATGAACAGAGACAACGTGCATCCAAATGACACTGGTCGCCAAGTATTGGTGGGTTCAATAGCCGCGGCATTAGGAAATGCACCAGTCGGCACAGGTGGTTGCTTGCCATCTAAATACACCGACGACTCCCTTGTTACAGGTGACAACACCATGCCGTCAAGCACGCTGGTGGGACAATCCACGGTGCCAGGTAGCTCAACTATTGCCCCGCAGATAACAACCACAACAACCAAAATGGTCACGACAACCGTTGCGCCGACCGTTGTGACGACAGTGCCGTAATCATGTTGCAAGTACAGAGCCTCACCGTTGAGGTAGGTGGTAAAAACGTTGTGCAAGACGCAACTTTTACAGTGATGGCGCGAGACAAGGTTGGCATTGTCGGTCGTAATGGTGCGGGTAAGACGTCCATGTTCAAGGTGCTTGGTGGAGAATCTGATCCTGCTGCAGGAAAAGTAATGCGTACTGGTGCATACGGATATCTGTCGCAAGACCCACGCACTTCGAAAGAACAAGAATTACGTTCCGCTATTAGTCATATTCTGTCTGGTCGCAACATTGATGCAGATTTGGTTCGCCTTGAAAAACTGCGCATCGCAATGGAGGAATCTCCTGATGCAAAGAATGTCGCAAAGTTTGCCAAGGCTGAGGAAGAGTTCACCATGAAGGGTGGCTATTCAGCCGACAGCGAGGCACGTTCGATTGCTGCTGGTCTTGGTGTGAAAGCAGAACGACTCGATTTGGCTCTTGGTGTGCTTTCTGGTGGCGAACGGCGCCGTATTGAACTTGCGCGCATTCTTTTTGCTGGCAGTGACATGTTGTTGTTAGACGAACCAACAAACCACTTAGATATCGATGCAAAAACATGGTTGTTGAACTTCTTGCGCAATTACAAAGGCGCACTCTTAGTGATTAGTCACGACCTTGAATTACTCGACGAAGCAATTACCCGCGTCATTCATCTTGATAGACCAGACGAAGATGACACTGGAGTGGTGTACGAATATCGCGGTACTTACAGTCAGTACAAGCGTTCTCGCGCTGAAGATGAAGCTCGTGCTGAGAAGAAAGCCATGATGCAGGCCAAGGAAGTGAATCGCTTACAGGAAGTCGTTGATCGTTTTGGTGCGAAAGCTTCAAAGGCCACAATGGCGCACAGCATTGAAAAGCGAATTGCTCGTATTGAATCTGAAGGCAGTGGAGTTCGAAAGAAAGATCGAGTGCTTCATGTGAAGTTCCCCGAGCCACCGCAAAGTGGTATCACCGTTGTCACAACAAAAGGATTATCCAAGGGCTACGGCGGACCGCCAGTTTTTGAAGATGTTTCTTTTGATCTTGGTCGTGGAGAACGTCTACTTGTGTTGGGCTTAAACGGAGCCGGAAAGACTTCGTTGCTACGAATCTTGGCTGGTGCCACTCAGGCAAATATTGGTGATATTGAGTGGGGATACAACGTTGCTGTTGGTTACTTTGCTCAAGAACACGACACCATTGACCCTCAACAATCATTGATGTGGCACATGCGCCGTGAACTACCGAATGGTTCAGGACTCACCGAGACACAACTGCGTGCATTGCTCGGCATGTTTGGTTTGCAGGGGAGCAAAGTTTTTCAAGAATCTGGTTCCTTGTCTGGTGGAGAAAAAACAAAACTGACACTTGCCATGTTGATGGTGGGGCGAAATAACGTGCTGCTTCTCGACGAACCAACGAACAACCTCGACCCCGCTAGTCGTGAGGCGGTGGCAGAAGCCTTGGAAAACTGGCCGGGAGCCATCATCATGGTGAGTCACGATGAGGATTTCGTGAAGCGCGTAGTTCCCACCAAAGTGCTGCTTATGCCAGATGGCCAAGTGGACTACTTCAGCAAGGAATGGCTGGAATTGGTGAGCCTCTCCTAATAGGAAAAGCCTTTGCTCTGATACCGTCCTTACCTATGAAAATAGGAATCTTTGGCGGAGCAGTAAACGACGGAACAGTCGACGATGTAGTGGCTGAGGCCCGTGCAGCAGAACAAGATGGGTTCGCCAGTTATTGGGCGCCAAACATCTTTGGTCACGATGCACTGACAGCATTAGCAATTGTTGGTCGCGAAGTTCCACGTATTGAACTTGGCACGTCTGTTGTGCCCACATACCCGCGTCACCCCCATGCAATTGCGCAGCAGTGCCATACGGTTGCTGCAGCTTCAGGCAATCGCCTCACGCTCGGCATTGGCCTCAGTCACAAAGTTGTGATTGAGAGCATGCTTGGCATGTCATACGACAAACCAGTACGCCACTTGCGCGAGTACCTCAGTGTGTTGATGCCGCTGTCTCGCAACGAGCCAGCAAGTTTTGTTGGCGAGACATATTCAGTTCATGGTGGAATCTCTGCAAAGGGTTCGAGCGGATTTGGAGTTGTTGTTGCAGCGCTCGGTGAACAGATGCTTCGCGTGACTGCAGCTTTGGCTGATGGAACACTGACTTGGTGCACTGGCCCAGCAACTCTTGCTGGTCACACCATTCCCACCATCACAAAAGCAGCAGACGAACTAGGCCGCCCAACCCCACGCGTCATTGCGGCGCTTCCCGTGTGCGTCACTTCCGATAAAGCAGCCGCGGCAGAACGCGCCGCCAAGGTTTTTGCTGTGTACGGAACGCTTCCTAGCTATCGAGCCATGCTCGACAAAGAAGGCGCAGCTGGCCCAGCCGATATTGCAATTACCGGCACAATCGGTGAAGTACAAGACCGTGTGGCGGCTCTGGCCGCAATAGGTGTTACAGATTTTGCGGCGGTTGAATTTGGTGCAACTCTAGACGAGATTGCTCAGACACGTGAAGCAATGAAGGGCTTGTTGCACTAGAGATGGATTACGGCACTTTTGAAACTCTTCGAGTTGAAGTTCTCAATGGTGTCGCTTCTGTCGTTATAGATAATCCACCTATCAACTTGTTTGATCTCAAGTTGTACCCAGAGTTATCGCGATTGTCGTCGCAGTTGCGAGATGACGACGATGTCCGAGTGGTTGTAGTTGAGTCTGCTAACCCTGAATTCTTCATTGCCCACTTCGATGTTTCGCTCATCTTGCACCTACCAACGCATCGCCCCGCCCCGACGGAACTCACCGAATTCCATCAGATGTGCGAGAACTTCCGCACAATGCCAAAGCCAACAATCAGCGTTATTGATGGCCGGGTTGGTGGCGGCGGCAGTGAACTGACTCTCAGTATGGATATGCGTTTTGCTTCTCCGAGTGCCGTGTTCAGTCAGCCTGAGGTCGCATTAGGGATCATCCCTGGTGGCAGTGGAACCGTTCGTCTGTCTCGGCTTCTCGGTCGTTCGCGGGCAATGGAAGTCATTATTGGTTGCGAAGACATCGATGCTCACACTGCGTACGACTGGGGTTGGGTGAACAGGGTGGTCGATAATCCGTCTGCCCACGCTCATGCGCTTGCACGGAGAATTGCAACTTTCCCGGTGGAAGCCGTGCAGGCTGCAAAGCGTTCTGTCTTGCGTAGCGACGATCACGTTGTGGAAGATCTCTTGGCAGAGGCAGGAGAGTTCAGCGGGTTGCTTCACCTTGAGTCAAGCCGAAACGCTATGGAAAACTTCTTGACGCGCGGCGGTCAAACCCGTGAAGGTGAATTGCGTCTTGGTGCGCTCGTTAACGAAATCAACGACTCCGCCTCCGATTGAGACCAGACACATCTGAACGGTCATGCTGTATATATGACTTCACTTTTTGACTCAGTCTCGTTTACTCATGGGCCAGCCATGAAAAACAGATTCATGTTGGCTCCGCTCACTAATCAACAGAGCAATCCCAATGGCACGTTGTCTGAGGAGGAATTCACGTGGTTAGTAAAGCGTGCTGAAGGTGGGTTTGGACTCACAATGACGTGCGCATCACACGTGCAAGCCATAGGTCAGGGATTTGCTGGCCAGCTTGGTTGCTTCGGCGATGAGCATCTGGCTGGTCTCACTCGCTTAGCTACGGCCATTAACAAAAACGACAGCGTGTCATATGTGCAGTTGCATCATGCTGGTCGCCGCTCACCAGCAGATCTCATTGGTACAACACCTGTGAGTTCAGGTGAAGATGAAAAAGCAGGCGCTAGGGCAATGACCACTGCAGAAGTTGAAGCGATGGTGGAAGCGTTTATAGAAGCCGCGGTGCGTAGTGAGAAAGCCGGGTACAACGGAGTAGAGCTTCACGGTGCTCATGATTATGTGTTGTGCCAGTTCTTGAATGCTGAACTCAATGTTCGCACCGATCAATACGGCGGGACACTAGAGAATCGCTCTCGCGTGATCTTCGATATCATCGATGGCATTCGTGCTCGTTGTGGTGAAGATTTTGCTGTAGCCGTGCGTTTGTCCCCCGAACGATTCGGGATGAAGACTCAAGAGATTGTGGAGGTCTTTGGTCGGTTGGTAGATACAGGCAAGGTTGACATGATTGACATGTCGCTGTGGGATTGTTTCAAAGTAGCCGCCGACGAAGATTTTTCCGGTCAACGGCTGATTGATATTTTTGCGAATCTGGAAAGAGGCAATACGCGGTTAGCGGTAGCGGGCAAGTTGTACAGCACAGCAGATGCGCAGCGCGCAATAGATGCAGGAGCAGACATGGTGGCCATAGGTCGAGCCGCTGTTACAAACCACGACTTTCCTACGCAGTCACATGACCCAAGCTTTGCAATGCGCACGCTGCCAGTGGCGCGTGAGGTTCTGCGCGCAGAAGGACTTAGCGATGCCTTTATTGGTTATATGGGCAACTGGCCGGGATTTGTAGCCGAATAATTAGTGCAGGTGAACCGGTGTGCCGGTTGTGCCGACCTGATCGAAAAAGTCATTTCCCTTGTCGTCCACCACGATGAATGCAGGGAAATCCTGGACTTCGATCTTCCACACGGCTTCCATGCCAAGTTCTTTATACTCCAGAACTTCAACTTTGGTGATGCAGTCTTGGGCGAGACGAGCTGCAGGTCCGCCTATAGAACCTAGATAGAACCCGCCGAATGTCTTGCAGGAGTCCGTGACTTGTTTTGAGCGATTGCCTTTGGCCAACATGACAAAACTTCCGCCTGCTGCTTGGAACTCAGCAACGTAGCTATCCATGCGACCTGCAGTTGTGGGTCCGAACGAACCGGAGGCCATTCCAGTTGGTGTTTTTGCGGGTCCCGCGTAATACACGCAATGGTCTTTCATGTATTGCGGTAATCCGTTACCAGAGTCGAGGCGTTCCTTAAGTTTTGCGTGCGCAATGTCGCGCGCAACAACCATTGGGCCAGTGAGCATCACGCGTGTCTTTACTGGGTACTTCGACAAAGTGGCGCGAATGGTGTCCATGGGTTGCGTGAGGTCAATGTGTACTACTTCTTCACTGAGATCTTCATGAGTCACTTCTGGCAAGAACTGTGCAGGATCTGTCTCGAGCGCTTCAAGAAAGATTCCATCGCGCGTGATCTTTCCAACTGCTTGACGGTCAGCGCTGCAGGACACCGCGAATGACACTGGGCAACTTGCACCATGGCGAGGCAGGCGAACAATGCGAACGTCATGACAGAAGTACTTTCCACCGAACTGAGCACCAATGCCAGTTTCTTGTGAGAGTTTCAGAACCTTTTGCTCAAGATCAAGATCTCGGAATGCATGACCACTTTCGCTACCTGCT
>JBIKZT010000024.1:0-15694 GCA_044354565.1 Ilumatobacteraceae bacterium | reverse complement strand
GCACGTTGCAGTCGGTGGCACATTGGCCATTCATGATGTTTTTGAAAATCCCGCCGATGGTGGTCGCCCGCCATATGAAAACATTTATCTTCCCGCAATAGCGAGTGGACTGTTTACAGACGTGAGTGCTACTGGTTCGTTGCGAGTTTTGCGTCGCGTCTAGCAGACGCTTCAGAACTACAGTGAGCGAGCTTTGAGGTGGGCGTTTTTGCGCACCATTGGTTGCGTAAACAACGTGGATGCTGGTGAGCCACTGCTAATTGCATCTGCGGCAAGAATGATTGCTGCGGCGGTGTACGCACTGTATTCATCGGCAGGGAAGCGAACGATGGTCTTCTCTGGTTCTGCTGGGTACACAATGCCGGTCCAGTACGCACCGTCTTCACGACGATGAGGCATTGTCCATAGCAATAGTTCTCGTGCGATATCGCGGTCGCCAGCTGCACAGTGAGCAATTGCGCATTCACTTGTTTCAGCAGCGGTTACCCATTGTTCATCGTTGACGCAGCGCACACCGCGATCGTCGAGAACAAAGCGGTCCCAACCTTCGGCGAGACGAGCCTTTGCTTGCGCGCCGGTCATTGCGCCAGTCATGACGGGGTAGTACCAGTCCATTGCCCAACGCTCTTTAGGTTCAAATGCCCCAAGATTCGTGGTGATGAGGCGATCTAAAACGTCAGCAGCAGATGTCCACTCTGGTTGTGGGTCGCCAAGGAGGTCGGCTAGTGCTGCGCCACAACGAAGTGCGTGACGAATACTTGAACAGCCTGTGAGTAACGCGTAACCCCATGGTTGCGAGTCCACTTCACGGGCCCAGATAACTGCACCATCTTCACGACGCATGTCGAGAACCCAATTCAGAGCACGTCGTACGGTTGGCCACAATGCATGAACAGCAGATGTATCACGCGTGCACAACCAATGTGTCCACACACCTACTGCAATGTATGCGTTGACATTGGTATCTAACTTGCTGTCTTCAATGGTGCCGTCTGGCATGTAGTAGTTAAACCACCAACCATCTTCGTGTTGATTGTTTGCAAGCCAGTTGTATGCAGCAAGTGCAGCGTCATCACGCCCCATGATGTTGAGAGCCATTGCTGTCTCTACGTGATTCCAGGGGTCACAATGTCCGTTTGGATACCAAGGAATCATTCCGTTTGGTAACTGCAACGCCTGAATGGAATCTGCGGTGCGCGCAAGGTCGGCCGTAGTGAGGATGCCAGGCAAGTGGGGCATAGAGCGCAGGCTCATACGGATGCCTTTACGTGGAGTGGTTTAGTGGAATACACAATGAAGCTCTTGCCTAACAATGGACTGAGTACTCGTTCAGCAACTTGCATTGAAGCCGGTTGAGTCATGATGTCCCACTCAAGGAACTCACGGTATTTCTTGACCATCTTGTGGTCATCGTTGCGAGGGCCGACTGCGCACTTCAACCACCAATATGGTGAATGCAATGCGTGTGCGTGATGGCTGCCACGTACTTCAAGACCAGCCGAGCGAAGTTTTGCTTTCAATTCTGTTGCGGAATAAATACGAACATGTCCACCGACGCTTTTCGGAGCATGGTATTCGTCTGACAACATCCAGTTGATCTTTTCTGGCCACCAAGTAGGCACTGTGACGCCAAGCGAACCGCCTGGTTTGAGAACGCGATGCAATTCGCTAATGGCAGTGACATCGTCTTGCAGGTGCTCGAGAACTTCAGAGGTAACAACGCAATCAAATGTGTTGTCTGCGAACGGAAGCTTTGTTGCGTCGCCACGAAGCACGCCGCCGTAGCTAGTAGGTGGAATTTCGTTGGCGTGAATCATTCCACCAAAGGTTGCGCGCGTGCCAACGACTTCATCGGCGGCGTAGTCAAGTGCGTACACCGTTGCGCCTTGTCGTGCGGCTTCAAATGCATGGCGTCCAAATCCGGCGCCGGCATCAAGGAACATGTCTCCAGGGCGAAGTCCGAGGCGATCAAAGCGAATAGTCAACATGTCAGCCTCGCTTCTCGAGTTTGACTTTGTTATGCGGCATTTCAAGTACTTCTCTGTATTGCTCAACAGTGAGTTGTGCGCAGTGCTTCCAGCTCCACCGAGAGACAACTCTTTCGCGACCCGCCTCGCCAATGCGAGAGCGAAGTTCGGGGTTGTCGAGCCCGCGAGCGATTTGGGCAGCAAGTGCATCGGCATCGGCCGCAGGGCATTGCAACACTGTTTCGTTGTTTGTGCCCGTTACTTCAGGAAGCGCGCCACCGTCAGTTGCGACCAAGCAAATACCAGTACTCATTGCTTCAATGGCTGGCAAGCTAAAGCCTTCGTACAGGCTAGGAACGACTGCAAGTTCTGCCTCTGCATACAGTTCCACGATGCGTTCATCGGTGACACCAGATACAAAATCGATGTAGGGCTTCAAGCCGAGTGAATCAATGAGATCCATGCTGTGTCCGGGGCGAGGTTTGCCAATAATGGTGAGGCGAATGTCGCGCTCTGTTCGCAATTTCGCCATTGCCTCGAGTAGGTACGACAAACCTTTCAATGCCACGTCGGCTGATGCGGTAGTGATGAGGCGTCCAGGTTGGCGAGCAACATGTGGCAGAGGCTTGAACAATTCAGGGTCAACGCCGACAGGCACAAGACGCATACGGTCGCGAGAAACTCCCATGTCCTTATTGATGTCGGTGATGCTGTTTTCGCTCACCACAACAATGCGAGGCATCTTGCTTGCAACTTTTCCTTGCATCTCGACAAATGAATACCAGCGGCCAACGGAGCGACGCTTCCACCAGTTAGGCGCATGACTCATTTCGAGCTCACGGTCTTTTGTGATGGGGTGGTGCAAAGTAACGATCGTGGGGATGATTTTTTCAATCTTCAAGATGTCCCAACCAAGGCACTGATTGTCATGCACGAGGTCGAAATCATTCACACGTGTTTGCAATGTGCGGTATGCGCGTTTTGAAAATGCGAGCGGCTCCGAAAATTGACCAGTGAGGTATCGCGCGGTTTCGACGACGTCGGGCCAGGTCTTCATTTCCCAATAGGCAGGGAGGCGCCCTGGATACTGATCATTGAAAATGTCAAGACTGGGGAGCTTGTGCATCGCGATGCGCTCGTCAAGGACGGGGTACGGCTGGCCACCGAAAACTTCTACAGAGTGGCCAAGGTCGACAAGTGCTTTGGTGAGGTGGCGCGTGTAGACGCCTTGGCCACCGACATGCGGTTTTCCCCGATACGTGAGGTAGGCAATCCGCAAGGGGCCGTTTGGGTCGTAAGCGCCTGACATAGGCGCTGAAGGCTAACTGGCAGCCCGCTGAAAGGCTCGTGAGCGCTGCCGGACCACAATGGCTAGTGCCACGAGGAGAGCCCAAAAATAGGCATTATTTCCTAGACGGGAGTAGGGGGTGCGCCCACTGCGTAGGGAAATCTGATGTTCAGAAATTGTTCGATTGGTAATGCCGGTTCTGTCGTACACGGCGCCGTCGGGCCCAACAAAAGCACTGAAGCCTGTGGGCGAGACCTGTACCACCCAGCGGCCTTGTTCAAGTGCTCGCAGTCGTGATGATGCAATTTGTTGAGATTGCAAAATTGTCCACGTGTAACTGGAACCGTTGGTCGGATTAATGATGAATGTCGCACCGTCGACAACACCTTCATTCACGCGGCCACCAAAAAAGATTTCCCAAGAAATTGCTACGGCGGCGCGAGTGCCTGCAACGTCGACCCACCCACGTGCATCGCCAGGACGCGCATCTCGTGGAACCAAATCGGTGGGGGCACCAATCGCAGAGAGAACTGAACGCAAAGGCATGTATTCACCGAACGGCACACGACGGACTTTGTCGTATCGACTTGAGACAACGCCATTTGGTTCTACCACCACTTGAGCATTCGTAAATTGATCTGTTCCAGCGTTTTCTGTGATGCCGACAACGAAAGGCACCGCCAAGCGTTTTGCTTGCGCTACAACTTGTTGGTATTCGTCGCTATCAACAAATAGCCCATTACCAGAAATGTTGATGACGTTCTCGGGCCACACAACCATGTCGCGTGTCCTATCAACGGAAAGAGTTTTCGTGGCGGCAAGATGGGCATTAAACGCATCGCGCGGATTTGTATTGATGGCATGAGTTCCCTGCGGGCCGCCACCTTGAACAGTGGTGATGTTCAGTAATCGGCCAACGTCCGATGTCGTATCAAACACAGGACCGATGATTGCAAGCGCTGCCACGATGAGAATTGCACGAATCTTTCGCGACGACATTGAAATCCATAATGTTGCTGTTGCGATGCCAATAACGCCGGCCACAGGGGCTATTTGTGCAAGCGGGCCTTGCACTTGAGAGATGCCCAGTGTTGCTAGCGGAACGCCACCGAAAGGAAACGAGAGACGTATTGCTTCAGCGAGAGCGTGACATACGACGAGCGCTGCACGATGTGATGAAGTGTTGTACGACAATCTTTTTGCCACGAGGGCTGCAATGCCATGAATAGCGGCAAAGATGCACACGGCAGCGATGTAGCCCGGTGCAGTGAGAAACCACATCCATGCCATTGCAGGGAGAAACCATGCACTGAAAAAGATGAACGCAGTTCGAAAAGGCGAAGCATTGTCTGGGCGTGTTGCTAGTGATGCATAGATGGCAAGACCGAGGAATGCAAGTGGCCACCAACCCCATGGCGGCATGGAGGCCGCAACATAAAGGCCCGCAATGAGAGGAGCGATTACTTTTTTCATTTACCGATTCGACGCAAGTCGTTCAAGAACAGACGCACTAGCGGTTCGCCCTTGCTGGATACAGGCAGGAATACCGATTCCGCGGTAGCTGGCACCAGCAAACACAACACCTGGTGCAGTGGCCGAAAGTGAATGTTCAAGTTCTGCAAGACGGGCGAAATGATGAGGCCTGTATTGAGGGAAAGAATCATTCCAGCGGCTGAGTCGCACATGTTGTGGTGCAAGATCAATACCAAGGTGACGCTTCATATCTGCAAGCGCCAAGTTGATGAGTTTGTCATCAGCGAAATCCATCACGTCGAGACCATCGCGCCCCAATGAGACGCGCACGATCATGGACCCATCTGCGGGTCGCCAATGAGCCCATTTGTTCGAACCAAATGAGGCTGCCGTAACCCAGCGTTGGTCGGGCTTTGGCACCAAGTATCCGCTTCCCGTCAACTTGCTTGGCCACTGGTCGGCAGGAATTGCCATTGTGATGAGTGCAACGGATGCGTGGTCCCATTCGCCCAGCAACGTAGATGCGCGAGAGTCGAGTGATTTCATAAACGCGGCGCTGTGCTTCGCAGGTGAGGCAATGACGACGGCGTCGCATTCAAACGAGCCATTGTTGGTAACAACGGTGTATTGATTGTTGTTGGATTCGATAGTGCTCACTGTGTGATTGCATCGGATGTCGCCACCAAGAGACGTAATACGTTGAGCGAGCCCTTCGGTCATGGCGCTCATTCCGCGTATTGGAACTCCGAAGATGGGGGATGCCGGTGCTTTGGTAACTGCCGCGCGCGCTTTACCAGCGGCCAACAACATGCTGCGACTAGCAGTGAGTGAAGCAATCTGTGGAACTGCCGCCATAGAGAAGTTGTCTGTGTCTGCTGCATAGATACTGCCGACTAGTGGGTCGACAAGACGCTCATGAATTTCATTTCCAAAACGGCGGCGCACATAGTGACCGATGGAATCGTTGTCTTGGGTTGTAGGTAGAAAGAGGTCAAGTGCGGCACGCATCTTGCCAAGTGGTGAGATGAGGCTTGACATTGCGAATGCACGAACTTTTGCAGGAACTCCGAGCATGAGGTCGCCAGGAATACTGTGCATGCCGTTGTGCCACACCGAAGCATGTGCACCAGTTGGTGAAGTGATGGAAGCGCCTAATCCAAGTTCAGCGGCAAGTTGCGCTGCAAACGGCACACGAAGAAGGTAAGCATCTGCGCCTTCGTCAACAGCCCCTAGCCCAGCAAATGGTGTTGTCTTAATCAGCCCGCCAATTCGATCCGACGATTCAAGGACAGTCACATGAACTGATTCTTCGGATGTCAGTAGTGAAAAGGCACTGGTGAGACCAGAGATGCCAGCACCAATGACAATGACGCGCCGGGCTTGGTTCACAATGCAGCAACCGAACGTGCCAAAGCTGCCATCACAGATGGATTGGCGTTGACGCAAGCTGTACGTGCAAATGCAATGCCATGAGACTCTGCATGTTTCGCGGCTTCAATGTCTAAGTCAAAGAGAACTTCGAGGTGGTCTGCGACAAATCCGCATGCGCTGACGAGCACTCCGTCAATTGGCTCATCGCTTGCACTTTGAGATGCAAATGAATCGATGACCTCGAGAATGTCGGGACCAATCCATGGTTCAGGTGTACGGCCGGCAGATTGCCATGCGATTGACCAATCCGACCAACGTGTCAATCCAACTTTTTCCGCGACTAACTCTGCAGTTGAGCGCAACTCTTCGGGGTAAGGGTCGCCACCATCGATGATTCGCTGTGGAAGTGAGTGCGCGGTGAACAACACCTTGGTGCGCTCTGGTAGTGATGCCAACTTCTCACGCATGTCATTGGCGAGGAAATCTATGAATGCTTCTTCGCGTGCCCAAGAATCGATACCTGAAACAGTGATACCTGCAGGCTCGGCAACTGCACGAACGCGATCCATGTATTGCCCAATGGAATAAGAGGAGTAATGCGGCGCAAGCACAAGGCCAACAATTTTCTTGTAACCGAGTCCAACGACTTCTGTAACTGTCTCTTCAATAAATGGTGAGGCGTGCTTCAGCCCAAGAAAGACTTGGTACTTGCCTGGCGAAAGATGCTCAAGTTCGCTTTGTAGTGCATCACGTTGATCTTCAGTGAGTTGTTTCAGCGGAGAAAGGCCACCGATTGCTTCATATCGATTGGTGAGGTCTTGCAATTGCTCATCAGTTGGTGGGCGACCACGGCGAATATCTGTGTAATAGGGAAGAATCTCTTCCTTGCTACGCGGCGTTCCGTACGCCATGAGCACTACTGCGGTTCGTTGAGAGTTGTCGATGGTCATCGTGTTGTCCGTTCATGTACATAAGCAACTACTGCGTTCAGTACTTCTGGATCGGTGTCTGGTTGAACACCATGTCCCAAGTTAAAGATGTGACCAGGATGTTGATTGTTGTCTTGTAAAACTTGCGCGGCACCTTCAAGCGCAATGTCTGTGCCAGCCAGCACGAGGGCTGGGTCGAGGTTTCCTTGCACCACAACATCTGCACCGAGGCGCTGGCGTGCCGCTGAAATAGGTGTACGCCAATCGAGTCCGATGACTGCGTTACCTACTGAGTTCATTGATTCAAGTAGATGATCGCAACCAATTCCGAAGTGGATACCTGCAACTCCAGGATGGCGTTGCGACAAGTGTGAGAACACTTCAGTGGTGTGTGGCCGCACAAATGTGTCGTAATCGCTTCGTGACAATGCGCCGGCCCAAGAATCAAATACTTGGAATGCTTCGGCTCCAGCAGACAATTGCGCCGAAATGAATTCGACTGAATGTTGAACGAGACGTTCCATTACTTCGTGCCAAAGAACAGTGTCTTCGCGCATGAGCCGCTTGGTGTTTTGGTAGGTACGACTAGGGCGACCTTCGATGAGGTAGCTCGCCACTGTAAAGGGAGCACCAGCAAACGCTAAGAGGGGCACCTTGAGTTCTTTGACAAGTTCCAAGACTGTGTCGGTGACGTACGTAATGTCTTCGTGATGCAGTGGACGAAGTCGAGCAAGGTCGGTGCTTGAGCGAAGGGGTTGCGAAGCAACAGGACCGGTACCGGGTGCAACATCAATTCCGAATCCGACTGCATGAGCCGGAACAACAATGTCGGAATAGAGAACTGCTGCGTCAACGCCATAACGACGCACTGGCTGCATCGTGAACTCTGCAGCGAGTTCAGGTTTCTTGATTGCTTGAAGAATGCTTCCCTCACCGCGGCTGGCTCGGTATTCAGGAAGACTGCGACCGGCTTGACGCATGAACCAAACGGGAGTGTGGCGCGAAAACTCACCGCGGGCTGCTGCAAGAAATGGGTCACCCGGGAGGCTTGTCATACTGCAAACGCTATCGGCGGTTACCTCGGGGCATCTGACGCAACTGGGCTTCGATTCGCGCAATTCGAGTGCGGGCCGGGGGGTGAGAAGTGACGAGTCGATCTCGCCAATGCGTTGCTCTTTCACCATTTCCGCTGCTGACAACTATCCGAAGCGAGTTCAGGAGTTGGCGTCCAAAGCCCATTGAGACAACTGTCTCGTCTGCCTTGAATTCTGCGCCCTTGCCGACGGTGTTACTGATGTACTGCGCAATGTTGATGATGGCTAAGAACAACCACGAGATAATTGTGATGATGCCAGCAATTGTGCGTCCGACGAATACTCCCCATGAAGAACGCGAAGCAAATGTATCGGTGGCGGCATGCGCGACATTTTGCAAAAGAAATCCAATGCGAGCGAGCAAGATGATAGGGATGGTTAACCATTGCCCAACGGTGAGAGCAAGAGTGTGCATACCGAGATGATGACTGAGTTCGTGTGCAAGCACGCCGCACAAATCATCGTGAGACAAATGTGCAATTGCCCAACTAGAGACAACAACGAGATGTCCACCAGATGCAAACGCATTCAGTTCATCTGAATCAGAAACTGCAAGTACAAATTTTCCAGGCGGTATGTGATTCGCTTGCGCAACAATGTGCCATGCCTTCTGTAGCGCATCTCGTTCCGAACGTGTTGGTGTGCGAGCACCGAGCAACCGCTGAAGGACAAGGCGTTGGATCGTGCGTTCAAACAGCAGGCCACCGAGCAACAAGACCACTGTCGCAAACAGCGCAAATGGAATGTAAACGAATTGGACGAGCACCCACCAAAAGGCGGCAACCGAGACAAGCCAAGCGGGAAAGAGTGCGAGCAAGGGGACGATTGCGGCCACCGCATGACCGTCAATCCGTCGCTGTCTTTGAAGGCGATCGGAACGGGGCACGTCGTCTAGTCCACCAGTATCTGGGTCGTAGGTCAAACACCCTTATAAATGGTCGGGTGGCGTCACCTACACTTGCCACGATGACTGCGTCACGTAGCGAACGAATTGAGACTCGGGCCCGAAACCCGAAGTGGAAAAATGTGCCATTGCGGATTGAAATGTTGGAGTGCATCAACTGTGATGCCTGTTTGCGCCATTGCCCACCGCAGTTGGGCGCCATTTTCAATCATGGAGCCGATGTCGTCATCATTCCTGAGTTATGCAGCGGTTGCGACAAGTGTCTGCCCGCATGCCCAGTGAACTGCATATACCCATTTCCCGAATGGGAATCAGAAGGGGTTCCCACTGAATGGTGGGAAGAACCTGGTTCCGATAATGACCCGTACTAGCCAAATCAGAAAGACAAGAAAATGACAGCAGCAACAATTCCCGGAGCCGAACCGTTTTCCCATAACGGAACTGGTCAAGCAGGTGTCCTCGTTCTTCACGGATTCACTGGCAACCCAGGGTCAATGCGTGCCTTGGCTGAAGCGTGCGCATCAGCAGATTTCCATGTGGAGCTTCCGCAACTTGCTGGTCACGGAACAGCGATGGAAGACATGATTCCAACGCGATGGGCTGATTGGAGTGGAGATGTTGAAAAGGCATATCAACGTTTGGCACAACGCGCGTCAAAAATTGTTGTGATGGGTCTTTCGATGGGTGGCGCACTCACATTGTGGGCCGGAGCAGAACATCCTGAAGTAAAAGGTCTCGTATGTATTAACCCTGCAACACAGCCGCAACCACAAGAAGTATTGGACATGGTGCAAGGCATGCTTGATGGTGGCACCGAAACAATGGATGGCATCGGATCAGATATTGCAGATCCAAATGCACATGAGACTGCATATTCAGGAACACCACTTGCTGCAATGAAATCATTCTTGGCCGAAGGTTTGGCTCCACTTGCTCCGCGCTATCCATCGATAAAGATGCCATTGTTGTTGTTTACCTCGGTGCAAGATCATGTGGTGCAGCCAAGTGATAGCGATGCCTTGGCCGCCACGTACGGTGGCTCCGTAGAGCGCGTGATGTTGGAGCGTAGTTACCACGTTGCAACGCAGGATTACGACAAAGACATTATTTTTGAAGGCGCTGTTGCCTTCGCGCGACGCGTCACTGCATGATGCTCTCCGCGGTTCTCGCGTCGATACCTAGTCCGTCATCAGGATCGATTCATCTTGGGCCTCTGCGCCTGAATGCATATGGATTGATGATCGCGCTTGGAGTCATTGTTGCAATCCGAATTGCAGGCCGCCGTGCAGAATCACGTGGCGCAGGAACTACAGATGATTTCTCATCTATTGCCATGTGGGCAGTTCCCGCCGGCGTCATTGGTGGTCGCGTGTACCACGTCATCACTGACTACGAATTGTTTCGTGGTCAGTGGTTTGACGCTGTAAAGATCTGGGAAGGTGGCCTCGGCATTTGGGGTGGAGTCGCACTTGGTGTTCTTGTTGGTGCATGGCGCGCTCGGGTGCGTGGTCTCAATGCCTGGGCAATTGTGTCGTGCGCGGTTCCTGCGATTGCAGTAGCTCAAGCAATTGGGCGTTGGGGTAATTGGTGGAATCAAGAACTCTTTGGCAGGCCAACAACATTGCCTTGGGGTTTGGACATCTCTGATTACCTCACCGTGAAAAATGGATACTCCGTTGACACCTTGTTTCATCCAACGTTCTTGTACGAGTCGCTGGGGTGCCTTGCCTTGGCATTCGTTCTCATTGCGTTAGAGAAGCGCTTGCAACCTGCACCTGGTCGAATTCTGGCGTGGTACGTCATGGGTTACTGCGCGCTGAGGTTTGGCATTGAGGGGCTTCGAATAGACCCTGCTCATTCGGCAGGTGGATTGCGCCTGAATCAGTGGGTTTCTATTGGAGCGTTTAGTGCAGCGGCCTTGTTTATAGGAATTACTCGTCTGCGTTCTCATGGCGACCGCGAAGCGTCTACGGTCAATGAACATGAGTGAATGTTTATATGAGGTCCGTGAGCCAGGTATTGGTCTCATTACTTTTAATCGTCCTGATCGTCTGAATGCATGGACAGGCCGCATGGGTAATGAGTACTTTGCTGCCATCGATGCTGCAGTTGCAGATCCAAACGTACGAGTCATTGTTGTGACCGGCGCCGGCAAGGGTTATTGCGCAGGTGCCGACATGGGAACGTTGCAAGCGATTCCATCAGGCGATTCTGCGTCGTCACAAGACGGTGCAAGCATCGTTGAGGGTCGAATGCAAGATGAAATCACACGCATTACAAAGCCAGTTATTGCAGCAGTGAATGGTGCAGCTGCCGGACTCGGATTAGTTCAAGCATTGATGTGCGACATGCGCTTTGCAGCAGACACTGCCAAGTTCACTGTTGCATTTTCGAAGCGTGGTCTTATTGGTGAATACGGCATCTCGTGGGTATTGCCGCGACTAGTCGGTCAAGCCAATGCGCTCGACCTCATGATGTCGAGTCGCGTCGTGATGGCCAATGAAGCACAACAGATGGGCATGGTCAACAAGGTTGTCCCAGCAGATCAACTCATGGATGTCGTGCTTGCGTATGCAGCCGACCTCGCAATGAATGTGTCCCCATCTTCCATGGCAGTCATGAAACGACAGGTCTATTCGGACTATGAAAAAGATGTCTCTAGCGCCAGCAAAGAAGCACTTCGTTTGATGCAGGAATCGTTCACACGGTCAGATTTCAAAGAAGGCGTGCAGAGCTTCTTGCAAAAGCGTCAGGCAGAATTTCCGCCTGTTCATCCGAACGCCTAAATCTGTTTGCGCCTTCTCGCTAGAGGGCTCGTAGGCTAGAAGCCGTGACCCAGTCAGGTAGCCCCATTTCCGCATCCGACGTGGCCAAAGTGGCTCGTTTGGCGCGTCTCGACATTGATGACGCCCAAGTTGCTCACTTCACCGAGCAGTTGGCCAAAGTCATGGGACATTTCAGCGACATCGACGCCCTAGACCTTGATGGTGTGGGCCCCATGACCCAGCCGTATCCACTCATCAACATCATGCGTGAGGACGTTGAGCTTCCATGTCTCGATACAGATGAAGTGTTGGCTGCTGCTCCCGCATCAGATGAGCGTCGTTTTCGTGTTCCACCGATTATCGGATTGGACGACTAACAGTGTCTTCTATTCCTTCCACAGCATCTGAGATTGCAGCAGCAGTTCTAGCGAAGCGCATAACAGCGCGCGCAGTTATCGACGATTATCTTTCGCGTATCGACGCACGTGAATCTGAAATTCATGCTTTCAACTTGGTGATGGCACAAGAGGCACGCGCGCAAGCAGACGCAATCGATGCTGATATTGCTGCTGGTCGCCAAGTGGGGCCACTTGCCGGTGTTCCCATTGCCATCAAAGACAACATGTGCACCCATGGCGTCGAGACAACTTGCTCGTCGAAAATTCTTGAGGGCTGGAAGCCGCCGTATGACGCAACAGTGATTACTCGCTTGCGCACTGCGGGTGCCGTAATCATCGGCAAGACCAACATGGACGAATTCGCCATGGGTTCTAGTACCGAAAACTCTGCATTCGGTTCCACTCGCAACCCTTGCGACATTTCACGAGTACCTGGTGGTTCAAGTGGTGGCAGTGCCGCCGCAGTTGCCGCTGGTTTTTCTCCCGTCAGTTTGGGTAGCGACACCGGCGGAAGTATTCGCCAACCAGCCGCCATGTGCGGTGTTGTTGGGGTGAAGCCAACGTACGGAGTAGTCAGTCGTTATGGCCTCGTTGCTTACGCAAGTTCACTCGATCAGATTGGTCCGTTTGCGACCACGGTTGCCGACGCTGCTCTTCTTACTGAGGTAATCGGTGGTCACGATCCCATGGATTCAACGTCCATTCCGCTTGCATCGCCTTCGCTATTACCTTCAGTTAGTCAAGGTGTTGCTGGCATGCGCATTGGCCGCGTCACAGATCTTCCTGCTGGTGCAGAGCCAGCAGTTGAGGAACGCCTCGACCGAGCATTTGCTGCGTTAGAGACTGCTGGGGCCACCATTGTCGACATCACGCTTCCGTCGTTGTCATATGCATTGACTGCGTACTATCTCATTGCACCAGCCGAGGCCAGTAGCAATCTTGCACGTTTCGACGGTGTTCGATTTGGTCTGCGCGTAAATGCCGCAGATACAAACTCAATGTACGGAGCAACTCGTGCTGCGGGCTTTGGTGATGAAGTGAAGCGACGCGTCATGTTGGGAACCTACGCATTGTCTGCTGGTTATTACGACGCGTATTACGGCAAAGCATTGAAAGTACGCCGGCTTATTGCACAAGATTTTGAACGTGCATACGAACAAGTGGATGCCATCTTGACTCCCACATCTCCGGTTGTGGCTTTCAAATTTGGAGACAAGGTAGACGACCCAATGTCTATGTATCTGTGCGACATCTACACAATTCCCACCAACTTGGCAGGACACCCTGCAATGAGCGTTCCTTTTGGAACTGGCGCACACGGTTTACCAGTAGGTATTCAAGTGTTGGCACCAGCGCTTGGAGAACAAGCAATGTTCAGAGTCGGTGGAGCCCTTGAAGTTGCTGCGGGAGGTGCACAATGAGCGATAGTCCTCTTAGTTCCATAGTTGCAACCGAAGATCAAATGCTTGAAGGCGGTTGGGAACTCATTGTTGGTTTAGAAGTGCATGTCGAATTGGCGACACGCACGAAGCTATTCAGTGGTTCACCAAACAGATTTGGCGACGAGCCGAACATCAACATTGACCCCGTCACATTGGGCTTGCCTGGAGCATTGCCAGTGTTGAACAGACAAGCAGTCGAACTTGCCATGCGTATTGGCGTTGCACTGAACTGCACAATTCAGCCGTGCATTTTCCACCGCAAGAACTATTTCTATCCAGATATGCCAAAGGCGTACCAAATCAGCCAGTACGACATTCCATTGAATATCGACGGCTTTCTCGAGTTGCCAAGCGGAACAACTATCGGTGTTGAGCGCGCGCATCTTGAGGAAGACACAGGAAAGAGCACCCACGTCGGCGGCGCAACTGGTCGTATTCACGGAAGTGATTATTCGCTTATCGACTTCAACCGCGCGGGTGTGCCACTCGTAGAAATTGTGTCGCGTCCAGATATTCGCACTAGTGAGCACGCACGTGAATACGTGTCAGAGCTCCGAGCAATTTTGGAAGTCATTGGTGCATCTGACGCGAAGATGGAAGAAGGCTCCATGCGTGTCGATGCAAACGTGTCAGTGCACAAGCCTGGAACGCCTTTTGGAACACGTTGCGAGATTAAGAACGTGAACTCAATTCGTGCTCTTGGTCGCGCTATTGATTACGAAGCACGTCGCCAAATTGATGTTCTCGATACTGGTGGCGTCATTCGTCAAGAGACTCGACACTGGGACGATGCTGAAGGCCGTACGCATACGTTGCGGGTAAAAGAAGATGCTGACGATTACAGATATTTCCCTGAGCCTGACCTCGTGCCAGTGGCACCAGATGACGCTTGGGTGCAAGCAGTGCGCGACAACTTGCCAATGCTTCCGGCTGCGCGTCGTTCGGCATTGTCTGCATTGACGGGTTACGACACTCGGTCTGAAGCAATCATTGTTGTTGTTGAGCGCGCCCAACATGATTATGTGCAAGCAGTTGCAGATGCTGGTGGCGATGCAGTGCGTGCACTCATTTATGTGCAACAAGCATTTGCTGATGCTGGTCCTATGCCGGCTGTCCCAGCAAAAGATCTTGCTGCGCTCACCATTCTCGAGCGCGATGGAAAACTGTCTGCAACGCAAGCCAAAACTGTGTTGTCTGAATTAGTGGAAAATGGTGGGGGAGATGCCGCCGCTATTGCCGCCGCAAAAGGTTTTGAAGCGATGGATAACTCAGCGGTGGAAGCCATGGTGGATGAAGCCATTGCCGCCGACCCTGACGCGTGGGCCAAATACTGTGCCGGCGAAGAAAAGGCTGCCGGAGCAATCGTTGGTCGCGTGATGAAAGCCAGCAAGGGCCAAGCGGACGGCAAGGTTGTCAGTGCCATCATGCAATCTCGCCGCGGTTCGTAACTAACGAAGCATTGGGCGTACTGTTCGCCTATGGATTTTGAAATTCCCGCAGACGTTCAGGCGACTCTCGATGCGCTTGATGCTTTCATTGAAAAAGAGATCAAGCCGCTACAGGCTCAAGATGACAACGAAAGATTCTTTGATCATCGGCGTGAATGGGCGCGTACAGATTTCGAGAACGATGGTGTTCCTCGTGCAGATTGGGAAGCATTGTTGCGCGAGATGCGTCGTAGAGCCGATGCAGCTGGCTGGTTGCGGCTCGCACTTCCTGAAGAGTTTGGTGGTCAAAGTGCCAGCAACTTGAAGATGGCGATTATCCGTGAGCATTTGGCAACAAAAGGTTTGGGATTGCACAACGACCTACAAAACGAATCAAGCATTGTGGGTAACTTTCCCACTGTGCTCATGATGCGTGACTTTGGAACAGAAGCCCAAAAGAAAGAGTGGATGCCTGGCTTTCTAGACGGCACCAAACGACTTGCATTTGGACTCACCGAGCCCAATCACGGAAGTGATGCCACCTATTTAGAGACCACTGCTTACAGAGACGGCGACGAATGGGTCATCAATGGAATGAAACGCTGGAACAGTGGTTTGCATCACGCCACCCACGAC
>JBIKZT010000077.1:0-5798 GCA_044354565.1 Ilumatobacteraceae bacterium | reverse complement strand
GGCAAAGTGCGGGGACGGGCACCAAGTATCCATTTCTTCCAGCCAAGAGATGCAGGGGTCGGTTGATTCGTCATGCATCTAGTGTCGCACGGGTCGTACGCTAAAAGAGTGAACGAACTCGTCTGCCTCGACTTACCCCTGGGTGATGCGTTCATAAACAGGTTGAAATCTGCGTGGGACGCTGGCGACGCCATCTTTCCCCTCGATCAACGTTTGCCCGCTGCAGCACGAGCTGAAGTGTTGCAAGCCATCCAACCGACGGTCATCGTCGATGCCAGTGGGGATACGCGTACAGGAGGCAACAAGGTTGCAGATGGTGATGCTGTAGTTATCGCTACCAGTGGTACTACCGGTGCAGCTAAGGGTGTTGTACTCACGCATCACGCAATTCAAGCAAGTGCAAAGGCCACTAGTGCGCGCCTCGGAATTACTGAAGACGATTGCTGGTTTGCCTGTCTACCTCCCTCACACATTGGTGGACTATCGGTAGTTCTGCGATCCATAATCATGGGAACGCGATTCATAACTGCCCCATCGTTCACTGTGGATGCCTTTAACAACGCAGCCAAAGATGGGGCAACAATCGTCTCGCTGGTGTCTACTGCAATGCAGCAAGTCGACACATCGCTGTATCGCACCATTGTTCTCGGTGGAGCCAAAGCGCCACTACACAGGCCAGACAACTCTGTGATTACTTATGGACTCACCGAGTCAGGAAGCGGAGTTGTCTACAACGGGCTTCCACTCGATGAAGTCGAGATTGAAATACGTGATGGTGTTGTCTTTCTTCGTGCACCCATGCTGTTGCGTTCTTATCGAGATGGCACAACTCCTCTCGTCAATGGGTGGCTACGCACAGGCGATCGTGGTTACATCTCCGACGACGGCTTGTTACATGTAGAGGGTCGCGAGGGAGATCTCATTGTCACAGGCGGCGAAAACGTGTGGCCTGAACAAGTTGAGACGCGCCTAAGTGCGTTGACGGAGGTTCGTGATGTGTGCGTGGCTGGCGTGCCGGATAGCAAGTGGGGTCATGCCGTTCACGCGTTCGTTGTCCTGGAGCCAGGAGCAAGCTTGTCTATTGATGTGGTTCGTGAATGGGTGAAGGAAACCTTGCCTGCATACAGTGCGCCACACGCCGTGCATGTAGTCGCAGAGATCCCTCGAACTGCGTTGGGGAAACCTCAGCGCAACATTCTTGTGAGATCAATTACCAACTAACCAGCATTTGATGTGCTGAGTCCAGCGCCGCCATCAATCACATACGTCTCACCCGTAATCCAACTGGCTGCTTCCGATGCTAAGAAAGTTGCGAGGTTTGCAATGTCTTGTGGTTCACCCAAGCGGCGCACAGGAACTGTCTTTGCAATTTTGTCGCCAAAGTTTTCAACTAGGAAACTCGCAAAGTCTGTCTTCACGAGGCCCGGCGCAATGCCCACTACTCGGTTCGGCCCGATCTCGCTTGCAAGTTGGCGTGTGTAATGAATGAGGGCGGCCTTAGTGAGGTTGTAGATGCCAAGCCCACCACCATCCGTGCGTAGCCCACCCACTGATGCGATATTGATGATGACGCCGGGATTGTCCTTGAACGATGCTTCGTACGCAGCCTGTGTCCACTGAATCGGTGCTTTCAAGTTCACCTGAAATGTTTTTTCGTAACGACTTTCATCAACTCCAAGAGTTGGTCCGTAGTACGGGTTGGTAGCCGCGTTGTTCACCAAGATGTCGAGTCGTCCAAACTTTTCGATGGTCTCACGCACAACATCTGCGGCAGCAGTTGGGTCACCAACGTTTGCAGGGCGGATTGCAACTTCTCCATCAATGCCCTCCATGGAAGAAGCATCAATCTTTCGAGAAACCATCATCACGCTCGCACCGGATTCTGCGAATGTCTTAGCGATAGCCAGACCAATACCGCGCGATGCTCCCGTGACTAGAGCTACTTTGCCTTTAAGTGAAATTTCCATACGGGAAAACTAATCGCCCGAGACTGGCAACTACTTACTCGACATCCACAACGGGCAGCACGCGGACTTTCGTGATGCGCCTTCCCTCTAGTTCGTCAACAACAAAGCGCCAACCATCTATCTCTAGGGATTCACCGGTGACTGGGACGTGCTCGAGAATGCCGAAGAGAAAACCGCCTACTGTGTCGAACTCGTCCTCATCCAGCTTTGTTTCAAAGTGATCGTTGAATTCAGAGATGGCCATACCGGCGTCAACGAGCGACTCGCCGTTTGGAAGTGAACGCACCATCGGGTCTTCGTCGTCGTGCTCATCAACAATCTCGCCAACTAACTCTTCAAGACAATCTTCCAAAGTGACCAGACCCGTAATGCTTCCGTATTCGTCAGCCACAATCGCCATATGAAAGTGGTCGCGTTGCATTTCCCGCATCAACTTCGCAACTGGTTTGTTTTCTGGGATAACTACAGCGGGGCGAATCAATGAATCAACCGATTGAGATCCTTCGCCTGCCCTAATTCTCTTCATCAAGTCTTTTGTATATGCGATACCGACAACGTCTTGATTGCCATCTTCGTCTTCACTCATGACTGGCATGCGGCTCACGCCATGTTCAAAGGCTTCGTCAATTGCGGCATCGATAGTGCTTCCGAAATCCACACTGACGATGTCAGGCCGTGGTCTCATGATTTCTCGCACAACTGTGTCACCGAACTCAATGATGGATTCGATGAGCTCTCGTTCCTCGTGCTCAATCACTTCCTCCTGAGCAGCAGCTTCCACCAACCCAAGGAATTCCTGTTCGCCAACAAAGGGACCCTGTTCTAGGCCCTTTCCTTTTACGACAATGTTCGTAAGACCGATCAAACCTTTTGAAATCATCATGAGTGGCCAAAAGCCAACGAGAAGGGAAATGAGCTTCGATGTAGACAATGCTGCGCGATCAGGCTGTTGTACGGCGTAGGTCTTCGGGACTGCTTCGGCAAAGACAAAGAACACGACCACGTTCAACAGCACACCAATGGCAACGCCTGTTGGCCCGAACAATCGGCCAGATACAACACCGGTCAACGTGGCTTGCACTGTCTGACACACGTTCACAGATAGCAGCAACGGATTAACCCATCGCTCAGGATGACTTACCAAACCGAGGAGAGCTTGCCCGCCTTTGCTGCCAGAATCTGCGAGTGCTTGAGCCTTTGGTTTGGAGACGCGCGACAAGCCCATCTCAGCAATTGAAAGCACTATGAGAACACATAGCAACAATGCAATTGCTACGAGCATCCACCAGTCGGCACTGGTTGGTGTTGCTGCAATCATTCTTTGTGTTCCTGTCTGAAGGTTGTCGGAGCAGGACCGCTCCAGTGATGCGTAGTCAAGATGTCTAACTCTCGAGACCGCATATCGGCGGTTGTCTCTGGGTTGTCATGGTCAAACCCTAAAACATGGAGAACGCCATGTACCACCAATAGAGCCAACTCATCATCCATGGTTCCCGCATGCTCGCCATATTGCTGTTGAGCCACCGAAGGGCACACGATCACGTCGCCCAACAACGTAGGCATATCGTCGTGATCAGGGTGCGGCCTGGAAGGCCCGCGAGTCAGTGCGCCAGGTCCTTGAGACTCAGTCACCTCTACTCCATCTAACGGGAAGGCGAGAACATCTGTGGGGCCGACTTTTCCCATGTGCTCAGCGTTGAGGTCAGTCATAGTTTCCGTATCCACAAAAAACAGTGACAACTCACATCCACCCCGAACTCCAGCATGCATCAGTGCATTCACTGCCAATCTTCGCCAGCGAACAAGATCCACTTCTATGCCTGATTGTTCGTCTGAACAGAACACTTCCGGTACTCCATCGCCACCCGTGCGCTTTGGGGTTTGTATTCGAGGCCTCATGTCACTCATGAGGACGACTTCCGCGTACTCGCCCGTTTTGCATCGGCAACTGTTGCTCGCTCATAGGCAGCAACAATGTCGGCAACAATACGGTGCCGCACAACATCCGATCCGTCTAAGTAAACAAAACCGAGAGAGTCAATGCTTCCCAATTTCTTCTCTAGTCCCACTAGTCCACTGCGACCATCAGGTACGTCAATCTGTGAAACGTCTCCAGTGACGACTACTTTCGATCCGAAACCAATTCGAGTTAAGAACATCTTCATTTGTTCAGGAGTGGTGTTCTGCGCCTCATCAAGAATGATGAACGAGTTGTTTAATGTACGGCCGCGCATGAATGCCAAAGGTGCAACTTCAATAGTTTGACGCTCAATCAGTTTCATCGCCGCTTCTGGATCGACCATGTCATAGAGAGCGTCATACAAAGG
This sequence comes from Ilumatobacteraceae bacterium, assembly GCA_044354565.1. Classification (GTDB taxonomy): domain Bacteria; phylum Actinomycetota; class Acidimicrobiia; order Acidimicrobiales; family Ilumatobacteraceae; genus UBA2093. The sequence goes on along the minus strand of JBIKZT010000077.1, from coordinate 1,504 downwards.
CCGAAGGTATGGGTCGATTTTTGCCATTAAGTCACCAGGTAGAAAGCCCAAACGTTCTCCGGCTTCCACCGCTGGGCGAGTCAACACGATGCGCTGCACTTGTCGAGCGTGTAACGCTTGCACTGCCATTGCGACTGCCAACCAACTCTTGCCAGTACCTGCGGGTCCGATACCGAAGGTGATTGTGTTTTCACGAATGGCGTCGACATATCTTTTTTGACCAGCTGTCTTCGGACGCACCATGCGACCTCTGGCCCCTTTCAAAATGTCATCAGTCAGAACTGAACTTGGCCGCTGTTCAGCCCGAACCATCACAATGCTTCTGTCCATGACAGATTGGTCGAGACGTTCACCACTTTGCAGAAGCAACACCAACTCCTCAAACAGGCGACCCACCTGATGAGAGCGCGGACCATTGCAGGTGATCTCATTACCTCTCACTGTGACTGCGACATCGGGAAAGGATTCTTCCACTCGACGAAGGTATTCGTCTCTAGGCCCGAGCAGTTCAGCCATGAGATGGGTGCCCGGCACTACGACCGTGACGGTGGGGGCAACAGTTGACATCTAGAGAAAGACTATCTACCTGCATGCAATCCAGATGATTCCACCCCTGTCACCCGATGCGTAGTACCGTCACAATCGTTCTCTTGGGCGGTGCAATCATGAAAAAATCAGGTTTTTATGTTGCGTAAAGCCTTCATAGCACTCTCATGGCTGGCGGCCCTCGGCGCTGCCGCGCTGGGCGCCATACACGGCATCACTCAGGCCAGCACCACCAGCGCAACCGCTTCTATTGCTGTCGCAGGAGCGCTTGGCGCGGTCTTGATTGGTGCCCTCGCCAATAAGCCACCTTTTGTGGTCTCCGCAACAGCCGCATTTGCTATTGCTGTCATCGCCGCGTCTCGGATTATCGAGGACCGATCAACCAGCAGCGGCTCTCCCACAGTTGAGTTACTACTTCTCGCTAGCCAGGTGGGATTAGTAATCGGATTGTTACTGATTGTGCGTCGTCGCCTACTAGGTCAGTTAGCAAACGTACTGACCGACGGAATCATCGTCGGCCTGGGCGCGTGGGTACTGGTATGGATCTTCCTGATCCAACCGTCACTTGCTCTCACTAGCAACACTCCGGCCATTACTGCGATTCAAAGCGCCACATTAGGCGTAGCGATGATTGTGTTGTTCTTGCTCGCAACATTGCTTTTCTCCAACACGGCGCCATCGGCGCCCGTTGCGTTCCTGGGGTTAGCCGTATCACTCGGATTAGTGGGCATCATTCTTCGCTCAGTCATCGTTCGAACAGATGCTCATCTATCAGCATCCACAATCAACGCATCGTTCCTTATGGCATTCGCTCTCGCGGGGGCCAGTTTTTTGCATCCGAATATCCGTCACATCAACAGTGGTGCCATCTCACGTTCGACAGCACCACTGATGACACGACTGATGACAACAACCGTTTCACTAATCGCACCAATCATTGTGTTGGCCATCACAGACC
>JBIKZT010000076.1:0-5806 GCA_044354565.1 Ilumatobacteraceae bacterium | reverse complement strand
AACATCCGACGGTGGTGGAAGTGTTCGTGGACCTGCCGCAGCAACTGGACTCGTTGGTTTGAAACCAACAATGGGTGCTGTAGGTCGCAATTTTCTTCCACGTTGGATTGAGTTTTCTACGCAAGGCCCAGCCGCATCAACGGTGAAAGATGTTGAGTTGCTTGCAGGCATTATGTATGGAGATGCAGTTGGTGACTTTCTTGCAGTTTCGAAGGCTGGCATCAATCTTGCGCCTCGCATGCCTCGCACTGTCTTGGCATGTCGCACCTTTCGCACCGACGTGGACCCAGACATCGAAGCACAATACGAGAACATGTTGGAGGCGCTCTCTACGAGTGGCGTAACAGTGAAGCGGATTGACTCGCCATCCAATAACGACACCATCTGGAACTGGTTTATCATCTCCACTGCTGAACTCACACAGAGTCTGCGACATGAAGAGCACCGTTGGGATCAGCTGACTGACTACATTCAGTCGCAATTGCGATTTGGAAGCACCGTCACACTCGATCAATACATTGAGGCGCAACGTAAACGTCACGAAATCTCTGCAAAGTTTGACGCCTTGTTGGTTGACGATGCAGTAATCGTTGTTCCCACCGCTAATGCACGTAGTTGGCCTGCAGAAGGACCATTACCCACACACGCAGGGACCACCGAAGATCCAATGATTACGTTGAATACTCCTGACAGCAATCTCACGGGTCATCCCGCGATCACCGTGCCGATGGGGCTCGATGACCATGGCGTGCCATGTGGTTTCCAGATTATTGCGCCCCGCTTTGAAGATGGACTCGCATTGGGACTTGCAGCACATATCGAGAAGATTCAACCATGGCCACTCACTGCGCCCGGATATTCTCCGTTTGCGCTGTAGTTATGGGCAACTAATCGAACTGCGGAGTGAGTGCAACTTTGCCAGCAATCTTGCGGTTTTGTAAATCACGCATTGCTTGAACTGCCTGACTCATTGGATACGTCACAGGTTCTACTGGGTGTAATTTCCCTGCCGCTATCTCAGCAAGCACAGCAAGCAACATCTCAGTGTTCTCTTTCTGATTTTTGCCAACCCATGCACCCCAATCAACCCCAACAACAGTTCGATTAGTGAGCAAAATGTGATTAGCGGGCAACCGTGGAATTCCACCAACAAAACCAACCACCAGATATTGGCCTCCTGGCGCAAGTGCACGAAGACAGGATTCCGCAAGGTCGCCGCCCACTGGGTCGTACACCATGTCCACGCCACCACCACATAGTTCTCGTGTTCGTGCTTTGACATCTTCGGTGAGCACGTCAATAGTTGCGAATGCACCATGACGTCGCGCTAATTCGCGTTTCTCCTCGGATGATGCTGCGGCAATCACCCGCATTCCCATAGCAACTCCGAGGTCAACAGCAGCTAGGCCCACGCCACCACCTGCACCAAGCACCAACATGGTGCTCCCTTCTCGCACTTGGGCACGTTTATGAAATGCAAACCATGCGGTGAGATAACTCTGCATAAAGGTGGCGCCTTGACCATCGCTCAACACGTCTGGGATAGGCAGTACTCGCGCCGCATGCACTACAGCTTCATCAGAAAAACCGCCGATACCAACAGGAGCAAAAACACGATCACCGACACTCACACTGGAAACGTCTGACGCGACTTCCTCGATTATCCCCACTACCTCGGAGCCAGGTCGATATGGAACAGGTGGTTTGATCTGGTATTTGCCCTCGATCATTAAGGAATCCACATAATTCAGACCACAGGCCAAGATACGTAGGCGCACGTGACCGTCGAGTAGCGCCGGAGACTCCATCTCTACGGGTTCAAGTGCATCGAGAGAGCCAAGTTCATTAACCAGCATTGTCTTCATGCCGATGACGGTACTAGACGTCTGAAATACCTTTTGTATCGGAGTACCGTATAGATATGCGCCGCCTCAATTCGCTGTTGCGCAACCCACACTTTTCTGTCTTGGCGTCAGTGATGTATGTGTTGGCTCGGATCTACAACAGTGTCGGCCAAACCATCGGAATTTTTCCCGACAGCGCAAGTTATATGCGCTTGTCATTTACAGGTGATGCCGAACGTATGTGGCCGGTGCCGGCAGTTTTTAGCGTACTGCAGGCAGACTCCACGCGCATTCTGGCGAATATTGCTGTGGGTAGTGCCGTATGGATTTTTATGGCGTTCACTTTGGCTCGTCAATCGCGTTACCCCCGTGCAGTATTCGCAGCGGTCCTACTATTGGGGCTATCGCCACAAGTCATTCGCTATGACCTTGCACTGTTGTCAGAGTCGTTAGGCATTACCTTTGCCATCTTCCTTGTCGTCACTTCCCTACGCATCGTTAAGGAAAGAACTACTCCCAATCTTGTGTTGTGGATAGTTGCGTTTGTTCTCTGCGTCATGACACGACCCACACATCTCATCATTGCTGCGATGTGCGCGCTTGTTTCAATTGTTGTGTTCATTCAGTCACGAGGAAAACGCATGGTGATAGCAACACCGGCACTGATACTCATGCTTGTATGGGGCTACGCGACAGTGAACAACAACCGATCTGTCAGCAACTTTAACATGTACACGGTGTTGATGGATCAGGTTTTGCGAGACGACTCTCAATACAACTGGTTTGTTCAAAACGGCATGCCAGACATTGCAGGTATTCGTGAAGTTCAGGGATACGACTATGTCGGTACTCTTCCCTCGGAACTTGTCAACATCATTAATCTTTCGCCAGACCAAGCGCCACCCGCAATCATTCGACATGGTGGCAGTGAGTTGGCTATGTGGGTGAAAGATCACGGTTGGAGTACGTATGTGCGTTGGGTTGCGAGTCACCCAAGTGATGCCGTTCAAATAGTCACGCAACGGGCAGATTTCACCCTGAGCCCGCCAAATGATGACTTTTTGCCCCTGCAAGTAAATGACATTCTTCCGCGGTGGCTCTTTGGCTCGTGGATCATCTGGGGAACGCTAGGTTGCGGGGCCATGGGTCTGTTGCTCCTCCAACCTGCCACACGTAAGACAGGAAAGGCACTTGTCTTTATGGCATGTACGACTGGCGTTGTGTTTGCTGCCAGCGTTACTACATCTGGAATCGAACACCAGCGACATAGCGTCACCGTCGCTGTCATCATTCGAGTACTTGCTCTATGCGCCATCGAGTCTGTGATGCCAAAGAGATTTACGAGAAAGCCCGCCGAGTCCGACGCATTACCTTCTCAGTAAATCTCTGACGATCAGCATCAGTTGCATTGTCTAGTCCGTACATGGCTATCCACGAACAACGTGTGCGACGATGCATCATGAGGCGCACTGAACGAAAGATTGTCCGCTTTCCTGATTCACCTTCTAGAGCGTTAACGAATTTGGAAGAACCATGTGTGGTCACCACCACAACGCGACGAATCTGAGTAAGAAGGGGCTTAATGCGGGCAGCACCTTCTGGCAACACCCATGCCACTTGATTCATCAGGATGCGATCAATCCATCCTTTGAGAATTGCTGGCTGACCAGACCACCATGTGGGATACACAAACACTATTGATTCACACCATTGCAGGTCTTCAACATGTGGTCGCAATGTCACCAGTGTCTCCAACTTCTCGCTCAAATCACCAACATGGTGAAGACGTTCATAGGAGCTAAAGACCGGATCGAAATTCTCTGCATACAAATCACGGTGTCGTACGGCATGACCAAGTTCAGAAATTGTAGAAACAACCGATGTCGCCAAAGCGGCATTAAACGAAGCAGGAGACGGATGCGCAGAGACAACAAGAACGTTCATATTTTCGCCAACTTGTTTTCAACTGAGCGAATGAACTTCTCTCGGTCCTCTTGAGAGGCTTTGTCCATCGCGTACAGACCAAAACAATGCGTTCGGGTACGCCACGATGTTGCAAGCCTCATTGCGCGAACCAGAATTCGTCGACCATTGTCATTTATGAATTTCACATATGCCCAGGGTGAACCGAAAGTTGAAATAACCACAATGTGTCTCACGTGAGTGAGGGCCGGACGAACTTTCTTCTTCTCATTCAGTTTGAAAGCAACACCTGGCAACATGGTGCGCTCAATCCAGCCTTTCAACAACGCAGGAAGGCCACCCCACCATGTGGGATACACAAACACGACTATTTGTGCTGCCTGTAGTTGAGCCACATAAGGCTCTAGCGACGGAGGAACTACATCCTCTAGCGAAATGTATTGTTCCCATTCATTGCGACTCATAACGGGGTTGAATCCGTCTTTGGTTAAGTCCACAACACTCACGTCATGACCTGCGCGACGTAGACCACGCACAGCAGCGTCACGTAAGCCGGCGCAATAACTCGTTTCTACTGGGTGGCAATAGACAACAAGAGCTTGCATGTAAATCCCGCTGCTATTTGTTATTAGTTGCTGATGGAAGTCCGCACGCTTTGAGCCCCATCCATCGAGAGATACGTGCTCTATTTTTTGCGACGCACCAATACGCCACGCGTGCGATGTTTCGAATGAGTGGCAACTGCATAAACACGCCCACGTATCTCCACAAGCGAGCTGGGCTCATCCGCAAGAGCGAAGCCACCGCAACCGAACCTTCTTTTCTGCCCCCATCGGTGATGAGCCACACTGCGCCAATGCTGGAAAGGCCGTAATCGTAGTGCGACACCACAGTCACCTCGGGAAAGCGTTGACGAATCCATCGGGCACTAGCTTCACAGATACCGCAATCTCCGTCGTAGATGACTGTTGCTTGCACGTAGTTATGCGTTCAGCAGATCGAAGACTTGTTGTGCACGGCCGGCATGAATAGTTTCTTCGCGACCGTTGAGTCGGAGCAAGCGAACTACTTCTTCATCTGATTCCGCATCGGCCCAGCGTTGGTAACCAGCATCACCGTTGATCTCGCCTTGCACTACGCCAGCGAAAATCTTTGAATCAATCTGGTCTGGAAGTGGGACTGCAAGTAGTTCAGCAACCTCTGGAGTTGGCTCCCACTCTTGGCCAATCTTGATGCTGATCATGCGCGCCAATCGACGAGCATGACCACGTTCTTCTACTGCGTTCTTGCGCAACAAGTCAGCGGCCTCAGCATTATCTACGCGATCGGCAAGCATGTTGTAGAAAACCTCACCGGCCATCTCAATGCGATACAGCATCGTGAGTTCAGGTACTTCAAGTTTCTTAACATCGGCCAGGCCTGCGTTAGCGGTAAAGAAATTCAGTTCAGACATCTCTTAGTTCACATTCAAAAGATCAACAACAAACACAAGCGTCTCGCCACCCTTGATGACCCCACCAGCACCTTGGTTTCCGTAACCGAGATGTGCAGGAATGGTGAGTCGACGACGACCACCGACTTTCATACCAGCGACGCCTTGATCCCACCCTGAAATCACTTGTCCGGCACCTAAGCGAAATTCAAAAGTTTCTCTACGGTTCCACGAAGCATCAAACTCGCTCTGGGTGCTCCACGCAACACCTACATAATGCACTTCTACATTTGCGCCGGCTTTTGCCTCTGCACCGTTGCCCACTGTGATGTCTTCAATAAGAAGTTCAGACGGGGCATCGCCTGCAGGAATAGTGACTTCTGGTTTTGTACTCATAGTCCCAACTTATCTGTGCAAAGCACTTCTGAACGCACTCGCCGAAACCACTGGTTTCTGTTAGGCGCGAGCCCGAGTGCGACGCAAGAGTGGGTCGGCAATTCGCAGTGAGGTATCAGCAATTTTCATGACTCGCCCCGCCGCGCCAGGGGTGGACGAATCGATGAGATTTCCCATGACAGAAAGAGTGATATCTGCTGCAGTTTGTGTA
>JBIKZT010000075.1:0-5953 GCA_044354565.1 Ilumatobacteraceae bacterium | reverse complement strand
CAATGCAATTTGCTGCCTAAATGAGGTCATCTGAATATCGCGCGGTGAATGGTCGTAGTAGTAATCAAGACCGCATTCGCCAATGGCTACAACTTTTGGTGAAGCAATGTAGGAAACAATTGAGTCAACACCATTTGTGGCGTCGTGAGGGTGAAGCCCAACGGTGGCCCACACGTCTGAGTGATTTTCTGCAATTGCAATCGCTGCTGCACTCGTTTCGGCGTCAGTACCGATAACAACAAACTTTTCTACTCCGGCGTCACGTGCGCGTTGCAAACTTTCGTCGGCAGATGTTGCCATCTTGTCGTCGTGAATATGACAATGGGTGTCTGTCCACCCGTGAACCATTGAACTCATGCCACCGAGCGACGTGGAAACAGCGGGTCACCCTTTTCAACTGGTGATCCGGCAACGTATTGACCCCATGAAGTGTCTGTCTGAATACGACAGTCCTCAATGTCTGAGGTCATGCCGATACGGCGCCAGATTTCACGAGCGGTATCGGGCATGGCAGGAAAGGCGAGCAAGGTAACAATGCGCAGTGCCTCGAGAGCGTCACCCATGATGGTGTCGACGGCTGCGCCTGGTTCAGATTTCCAAGGTTCGTGGTTCTCGAGGTGCGCATTCGTTGCACGAATCAATGTCCATGTTGCTTCTAGTGCACGACTCGGTTGCACTTCATTCCACCAATGAATGGTGTCTGCGACTGCAGTGCGCGCATGTTCTGCAAGTGGGCTTTGCGGGTCTGGTGCAGTTCCTAAGGCATTGCACTTTTTGCCGACAACGGTGGCGACGCGCGCAGCAAGATTGCCCAAGTTGTTTGCTAAGTCAGAGTTGTAACGCGACACAAGACCTTCGTATGTGAAGTCTCCGTCGTTTCCATACGCAGTGTCGCTAAGCACGTAGTAACGGAAACCGTCAACACCAAATTCATCAACAAGATCAAGTGGATTCACAACATTTCCTGAAGTCTTGGACATCTTCTCGCCACCCACGAGCAGCCAACCACCAACGGCATACCCACGCGGCGGTTCAATGCCGGCAGACATCAGCATTGCCGGCCAGTAGAGGTTGTGGAATCGAATGATGTCTTTGCCGATGAAGTGATGGTTGACAGGCCACCATTTGTTGAACATTGCGTCGTCGGAGCCGTAGCCAATTGCCGTGATGTAGTTGGCAAGCGCGTCGAACCATACGTATGCCACATGCGATTCGTCGAACGGCAAAGGAACGCCCCACGTGAGAGTTTTGCGACTCACAGAGAAATCTTGCAGACCCTGTTTGATGAATCCGAGAACTTCATTGACCTTATGGTCTGGTACCACTGCATCGGGATGCGATGAATACCAGTCAATAAGTCGTTGTTCGAATCGTGAGAGACGGAAAAAGTAGTTCTCTTCTTCTACGTGCTCAACGGGGCGTTTGTGAATAGGGCAGTTCTTTCCGTCGAGATCTTCTTCGGTGTAATAGGCCTCGCAAGCCACGCAATACAAGCCGCTGTATTTGTCAAGCTCAATGTCGCCGGCATCGAAACACGCTTGCAAAAGTTTTTGCACGCCGACTCGGTGGCGTTGTTCCGTGGTGCGAATGAAATCGTTGTGTGAAATGTTGAGACGTTCCCATGCCTTTTGAAAAAGGGGAGCGATGGAGTCTGTAAATGCTTGTGGCGTAGTGCCAGCAGCCTCTGCAGCTTGTTGGATCTTCAAACCATGTTCGTCGGTGCCTGTGAGGAAATACACATCGTCTCCCAGTAGACGATGCCAGCGAGCCACGGCGTCACACACGATGGTGGTGTAGGCGTGGCCCAAGTGTGGTTGGGCATTCACATAGTAAATAGGGGTTGTCAGGTAGTAATTGCCCACCCAGACAGGCTACGCCACTGTGCCTCATGGCGACGGTTCGTTTTTCGTGGGGTTTAGTTCATACGCTCGTATGAATGTCTTTTGAGTTTGATATCGCAACACATGTCTCCCCACAAGGAAATGGCGTGTACGACACACCTGTTGAGGATCGGTGGGATATCAACGGCAACGCAAATGGTGGGTACCTGTTAGCGCTTGCGGCAAACGCAATGCGTGCTGAAAGTGGTCGCGCGCATCCAGTTTCAATTTCTATGCATTATTTGTCGCCTGCACCAGCTGGTCCGGCAACCACCACGTGTGAGGTGGTGAAAGCTGGGCGTCGGCTTTCTACGGTTGTTGCTTCGATGTCACGTGATGGGCGAGACATTGTGCGCTCCATCGGAACATTCGGTGATGTTGATGCTTCCATTGGCGCTCAGTCAAACACTCTCGTCAAGCCACAGATGGTGCCGTATGAAGATTGCCCGAAGCGGCCTGATAACCCTGAGATGCCATTGGGTTTGACATCTCGCTTGGACATGAGACTGCACCCAGAAGATGTTGGTTTTTCAACAAACACTCCGAATGGCATTGCACGAGTACGTGGGTACTTTGCATTTAAAGATGGTCGCCCAGTTGACACGCTTGCTTTGTTGCTTGCGGCCGATGCGTTTCCGCCGGTCACGTTCAACTTGTTTGGCATGAAGGGTTGGGTGCCCACGATTGAGTTCACAGTGCACGTGCGTGGCGTTCCAGTAGAAGGCCCGATTATTTGTCAATTCACCAGTTCGCTAACGCAGGGTGGTTTCTGGGAAGAAGATGGCGTGATGTGGGACTCTGCAGGAACAGTTGTTGCGATGAGTCGCCAATTGGCGTTGTCGCCGTTGGGTGATTAGAAGCGGTTGCGTCTCGCGCCAAGTGAATACGCAATAATCATTCCGATTACTGCTGCAGTAATCGTGCTGGAACGGCGGATGAGCATCTTGGAACGTTGCGCGAAGATAACTACGGGCCAACCACGACTGCGTGCAAGCGCAGCAAGTTGAGCATCTGGGTTTACAGCAACTGCATTGCCAACGAGTTCCATCATTGGTACATCACTCATGGAGTCTGAATATGACCATGACGTTGCAAGATTTATGTTGCGTTCTGTAGCAAGAGAACTAATGGCTTCTGCTTTTCCTTCGCCGTAACAAAATGGTCCGGCCAGGCGACCTGTGTACACGCCGTTATCCACTTCGCCTACGGTTCCAATGCCACCAGTCATTCCAAGAGCGATTGCAAGTGGTTCCACTATTTCAATTGGTGATGCAGAAACGATCCAGGTTTCACGACCGGCAGATGTGTGTTGCTCGAGCAGCGCGCGAGCCTCGGGACGAATGAGGCCGAGTAATTCTGGAAGCACCATCTCGTTGAGTGCAAGAAGATCTACTTGTTTGATTCCGCCTGCTGCAGCAAGGATGCGTTCACGAACACTGGTACTTGATTCATCGCTTGAACCAAAGAAACGAAACTTCAAGGCCTTTAGTGCATCGCCAGCAAAATCTTGCGGGCGAATATGGCCTGCGTCGTACGCAGCGCGTGCAAACACAAATGCTGAGGAACCTGCAATCAGTGTGCGATCAAGATCAAAGAATGCTGCGGTGGTTTGTACTTGCGTCATTTTTGTGTTGCCAATGTGTAGACACGCTTTCGTGGTAACCCGAGAGCTGCGGTTACTTCATCAATTGCATCACGTTTTGTAAACCCAGAGGCCAATCGCTTCGAAAGTTCATTCACAATTTCATCGTCGGTAATGTCGATGCTTTCGAATACCGCTGGTCCAATCACCAATGCATATTCGCCTCGTGGCTCTACTGCTTGTGCATGTAGTACTGCTTCAGCCATCGTGCCGCGCCACATTTCTTCATGCAGTTTGGTCATCTCGCGCGCCAACACAACGGGTCGGTCACCTCCGCACACTTCTGCCAAGTCTGACAACGTTCGTTCCAAACGGTGTGGCGCTTCGTACAACACAGTGGTGCGTCGTTCTCGCGCAACTTCGGTGAGGCGCTCGCGACGTTCGGCACCACTGCGCGGCAAGAAACCATCGAATGCAATGCGTGCAGTAGGTAAACCGCTCATTGCAGCTGCCATGACAAATGCAACAGGGCCAGGCGTGGAGTGCACGGTGTGTCCGGCAGCGATTGCTGCTTGCACAAGTCTTTCGCCAGGATCACTTATGGCTGGAGTTCCTGCGTCAGTAATGACAGACACCGTTGCACCAGAAGCCAATGCAGTGAGCACTGTTTCGATGGCGTCGTGTTCGGTGTGCTCGTTTGTGACTACCAAACGCTCAGGTGATGCACCAATTCTCTTGAGTAGCGAACCGCTATGGCGTGTGTCCTCACAACAAATCATTGATGATGCGCGAAGAACTGCTGCACCACGGGGAGAAAGGTCTTCCAAGTTGCCAATGGGTGTTGCCACAAGCCACAAGCCAGGGTGAATGGCAGAAGAAATAGTTTCGTCAGATGACATCGCGTACTTCTATTTCGTCTCCGAGGTTGAGTCCCCATCGTTCGCATGAACCTGCCGCAGTTTCAATCACGGTGTGCGCAAATCGTGTGTAGGTACCCATGCGCCACGGTTTCATGTAGTCCATTGCAAGCACCACACCATCTTCGGAAAGAAAGATCGCCTCGATATGTGTACGCATGCCGAATGTATGCACCCACGCACACGGTGACAAAACAAGTGGTTGTTCAACAGTGGTTACACCGATGAGACCGCGTCTGCGATCAGCACGTGTAACGGCCCGACCTGCAGCAGCAAGGACGCGTCCTTGGCTCACTAACCACACTGGTTCGAGTTGTAGTGATTTGCCCACGATGGCCTCCGGTGTTGCCACCTACACGTTAAAACGGAATTCGGTGACGTCACCGTCAACGAATTCGTATTCTTTTCCTTCTGAGCGAATCTTGCCAAGGTCTTTCGCGCTGTTCCAGGAACCAATTTCAAGAAGTTCATCCCAGTGGATGACTTCTGCACGAATGAATCCTCGTTGAATGTCAGAGTGAATCTTGCCTGCACACACGGGTGCTTTGTCGCCTGCGTGGAATGTCCAAGCGCGGGTTTCTTTCTCGCCGGTGGTGAAATACGTGCGTAATCCGAGAAGGTGGTATGCCTTGCGCACCATGTTGGTGAGAGCGCCTTCGCCGAGTCCGAGAGCTTCCAGCATCTCTGCGCGATCAGCAGCTTCCAGTTGTGCTGCTTCGGCTTCAATCTGCACGCTCATGCCCATTACTTCAACTTCATGTTCTTGTACGGAACCCGGTGGGCACAGTTCTTGGCGAACACGTTCTTCCATTGCAGGAATTGTGTCGAGTTCGTTTTCGCCCACGTTCACCACAGCAAGTACGCGTCGGTTGGTGAGAAGGAAATGTGGTGCAAGTGCTTCGCGGTCATCGGCAGATAATCCGGCGCGATAGAGCGGCATTCCCTCTGCGAGCGCGTCGTACGCCTTTTGCAAGAGAGCAGCTTCTTCTTGGTTGCCTTTATCTACGCGTGCAGTTTTCTTCACACGGTTCAGGCGTGTCTCTACGGTTTCAAGATCTGCAAGTGCGAGTTCAAGTTCAACAACGCGCAGATGCTCGAGTGGATCGTCTGGACCAGGCACGTCGTCGTCTTTGAATGCGCGCAGTACGTACACAATGGCGTCGACTTCACGAATGTTGGCAAGAAACTTGTTTCCCAGGCCTTCACCTTTGCTTGCGCCTTCAACGAGTCCACCAATGTCGACCACTTGAACCGACGCATGAATAATGCTTTTGGTTTTCGACATCTCGGACAATGCGAGCAAACGATTGTCGGGCACCTTGGCGACGCCGATGTTCGGATCCTTCGTGGCAAAGGCATAAGGAGCAGCCAAAGCACCACCTCCCGTGAGGGCGTTGTAGAGCGAGGATTTACCTGCATTGGGGAGACCGACTAGACCGAAACATTCCATGAGGGGATTGACGCTACCTGTGTGGGGTTGGGGCTGGGAATTGTTACTATGGCCGTAGTGCAAATACCCCCGAGGAACCCCTTGGGCAAAGTACCCAAAAGGACGCTCCCGTGACCTCATTTGA
>JBIKZT010000074.1:0-5972 GCA_044354565.1 Ilumatobacteraceae bacterium | reverse complement strand
CTTTCGTTGCGACTTCCTGGCGCAATTACTTTTTTCCATTCAGTCGAGATTGACGCAGAAATCTACCTTCGAACCTTTTCAGCATACGGGGCACGGTAATCGTGGTGATGTTTGTTGCTTCCATATGTAGAGCGCGCTCATACATTGCAACGTATTTCACCGCTAATGCGTCCATAGAGAACGACTGCGCATGAGCGAGCCCAGCAGAAACTAATGATTCAGACAACCGAGAGTCTGCAATGACTCGCGCGATTGACGACGCCAACGCCTGCACATTGCCAGGTTCTACAAGTACACCTGTTTCTGAATCAGTTGCGACGTTTCGATACCCATCGATGTCGCTCGCTACTACCGGAGTTCCAGCCGCCATCGCTTCTAACAACACCACGCCAAAGGATTCTCCGCGCAACGAGGGCGCACAAAAGAGAGATGCGCGACGCAGGCGCTCGTACTTCTCTGCATCATCAATTCGGCCAAGCCATTCGATACGAGCATCCGATGCAAATCGTCGTTTGAGTTCTTCGGTCTCTGGGCCGTCGGATGCAACCCACAAACGAACGTCACCGGGAAGCAACGCCATCGCTTCCAACAAGACACTGAGACCTTTGCGTGGTTCGTGACGACCAATAAAGAAAATCGCGTTCTCTTTCTTCACAGGAGCCACGCCAGCGAATCGTGACAGTTCAATTCCGTTGAAAAGAACTTCGTACTCGCCACCGATGTATCGATGGGCGAGCTCTACTGCATCCTTTGATACTGCAACTCGGATATCAATTCGAGATGCGATCCATTTCAACTGACGGGAAAAAGTTCGATAGGCGGCAGATTCTCCTGCCGAATGGAATGTGGCAACGACGGGAGCCATCTTTACTAGTAGTGCAGTCAAAGACGGGCCAGGCACCAGTGGCTCATGCACATGCAGCACATCGAATGCCTCGTCGTTCAACGCACGAATTGTCCGCAGTGCCGCCGAAGCATCTGGCGCTAACGGCGCAATAGAACCATTGGCCACGGTGGGCAAACTGTTTCCAAGCGGCGTCACAAATGGGTCTGGTGGTGGCCCATCGCACGGCCCCAGTACTCGCACCTCATGCCCCATGGCTCGCAGACTGCGGGCAAGACCCAATACTTGCTGCTGGACTCCCCCAGGAATTGTGAGGCTGTAAGGGCTCACCATTCCAATACGCAACATGAGTACTACGGTATCGGAATGCTTAAGGTTGATTCTTCTTTCCGTCCCGCCCTTTCCATCGTGGCATCACCCACAAAACGCCAGGCAATTCTTGACTTGGCAGTGGAAGCCGAAAATCGAGGCCTTTATGGGCTTGCATGCCCCAGCCTTGGAGGCACCATGGGCCTTTGTGTCTCTCTCGCTCATGCAACACGCAGCATCCAGTATTGGACTTCTATCCAACCCATCTATTACAGCCACCCAGTAGAGGCATCGAATACTGCATCTCATATTCATGAAATGTCACAGGGGCGTTTTCGTTTTGGGATCGGCGTAAGTCACGGCCCAGTGACGCAACGTCTTGGAGTTTCAACCGGAAAGCCGCTATCTGACATCGCAGAGTACGTAGAGACAATGCGAGCAAATGAACGCTTTGGTGGAACTCTGCCTCCCATTTATCTTGCGACATTGCGTAACAAGATGCTGCAGTTGGCAACAGATGTTGCTGAAGGTGCCATCTGGGCAAACGCATCACTCAGTCACATGAGCAAGCAACTTGACGAGGTTCCTAGCGCACGACGCGATGACTTCTTTCTTTCAAACATGATCCCAACGGTGATTGATGAAGACATTGAGGCCGCACGCGCAATCAACCGCCGCACATTGACCGGTTACGTGTCTCTCCCCAACTATCGAAATTACTGGCGAGCAGCTGGTTACGAGGAAGAGATGACTGCAATCGAATCTGCTTTGGCTGCTGGCGATAAAGACAAACTCCCATCGCTCATGACAAACAAATGGCTCGATGACAACACAATTAGTGGCCCAGCGTCATTAGTAAGAGAGCGATTTGAGGAATGGGCCAATGTTGGCGTCATGCCTATTGCCGTGATGTCTTCAACATCTGGTGGCCAGGTGAAAGCAATTAACGAACTGTTTGACGTCTATAACTGAGACAACAAATCAGACACATTCTGTTTGATTTCGTCTCGGATGCGTCGTACGACATCGAGAGGCTGACCCTTTGGGTCGTCGAGTGGCCAATCAATGTATTTCTTGCCAGGGATGTATGGGCATGTGTCGCCACAACCCATGGTGACAACGACGTCAACTGCGTGGAGTAAATCATCGTTGAACTTCTGTGGGACGAACGATGAAATGTCGATACCGACTTCGTTCATCACTTCAACTGCAACAGGATTGACAGAGTCCGCCGGTTCAGAACCACCCGACAAAATTGTTACTGCCCCACCAGACAACTCACGAGCGAATCCTGCCGCCATCTGTGAACGACCCGCGTTGTGAATGCAGAGAAAAAGAATGCCACTCATACGGAAACCTTTGTCGGCCACAACGTGCGAATAATGATTACCGCAACCACGCCACCAAGTATTTGCATCAGAGCAAACATCGGCATTGACTCTGGAGCGATGCCAGCAAATGAATCGGAGAACATGCGGCCGATGCCAACAGCTGGGTTAGCAACACTGGTAGATGAGGTAAACCAATATGCCCCTGTGATCCAAGCAGCAACAAGTGCTGCCACATTTGCCTTTGCACGAATGCCACCCCAGATCACAAGCAACAGTCCAACCGTTGCCACAACTTCAGAGAACCATGTTGGCCCACCGGTTCGAATCTTTTGAGATATTTCGATGTACGGATGAGCGAACATAATGTTTGCAATGATGCAACCAGTTATTGCTCCAAGAACTTGAGACACAATGTCGAGCGCAAGCTGCAACGGCGATGATGACTTCTCAATGAAAAAATCAACAATCGAAACAACGGGGTTAAAAGAGGCGCCCGAGATCGGACCAAAGATGGTGATTAATCCAAAGAGCGCTCCCCCAGTTGCTACGGCATTTGCCAGCAACTGAAGACCAATGTCTTTTGTCATGGTTTGAGCCATGATGCCAGACCCAACAACTGCCATCACCAGCAATGCGGTACCGAGAAACTCGGCAAGAACACGACGGTTCATAACTAGTCGCAACCCTCTGGTCCGCAGCAACTACCAGTGTTCGGTACGCCAAGCATGATGGGCATTGGAGTAAGCGATGTGTCGCTTGGGGCATCTGCAAGAACTGTGTACCACTCCCATGCAAGTTCGCCGCCTTTCACCCACACTTTGTCTTGCACGGCGAAACAGCATGTGGTGCTTTCCTGCACCTCAATCGGAAGGCCAACATTTTGCGCGTGTGTGATTTTGTCTGCGACGGCTTGGGTGTCTTCCAGTTCCACACCAACATGATTCAAGGTGCCCGCTTCTCCGTGACCTTCAATGAGTACCAATTTGAGTGGCGGATCTGCAATCGCAAAGTTGGCGTAGCCCTCGCGCACCTTGGCCGGACCCACTCCGAACATTTTTGAGTAGTACGCAATGGCTTCGTCGATGTTGGAAACGTTAAGTGCTAATTGAACACGAGACATGGAATTCTCCTTGCGTATGCTTATGCATACTTTGACAACCGTCAATATACAACACATTGACGATCATCAATGTATTATGAACACATGCCAGCCCCCCGCCCGCTCCCGCTTTCGAGTCGACCGTTGACTAATCAGCAGTCCACGGCACTCTCACCAGTTTTCGCCGCACTTTCCGACCCTGTCCGTTTGCGACTCTTTGACCTTGTGCGCCGTGCTGGCACCACTGGAGTGTGCTCATGTGACCTCACAGAACCACTAAAGCGCAGTCAACCCACCATTAGCCACCACTTAAAGGTGTTGCGCGATGCCGGACTTGTACAAGCGCGACGTGAAGGAACTTGGCTGTGGTACTCCGTAGTAGAGGAATCTCTTAGTTCAGTTCAATCGTTCATTCTGCGTTAGACGCCTTACGCATTTCTGCGTAACCCGGATCGCTTGGCCAGTTCGGCTGAAATAGATGCCATTGTTCGGGTGCCCTGCGGATCAATCCTTCGAGTTCATGAGCCAATGCTTGCGTGCCTGCTGCTACAGATTCACGCAGACCCCCTGTGCGTTCAAGCGATAATGGCGGCCGCACTACACAATGGTGACCATCGACAGACTTTGTGAAATAGACCGCCGTAGGAACAACAACAGCACCAGATCGAATGCCCAACATTGCAGGACCTGCTGGCAATGTAGTTCGCTCGCCGAAGAATTCCACTTCTACTCCGTTGCCTTGAATATCTCTGTCTGACAGCAAGCACACAATTTCATTACGCGCTAACGCCGCGAGCACGGCTGAACCCGCTGTAGGTCCCAATGGCACAACGTTCATGCCTAGGTCACTACGTAATTTCACAAACCAGTCAAATAACTCAGGTGGTTCAAGTGGTTCAACAATCACAGTCATGCGATGCCCCATCTCGGACATCCATCGACCGGCCCATTCCCAACCGCCGAGATGAGGCAAAGCAACGATGACGCCCTTACCTTTTTCAAGGCCCTTCAGAATGTGCTGATATCCGTCGTAGGAAAAAGTGCGCAACACGTGTTTGCGCGAAAGCGTTGGCAAGCGAAAACTTTCGGTGTAGTAACGCATGTAACTGTCAAACGCTTGTTGGGAAGCTCGTCTCAAAGCGAGCCCTGACAAAGATGGGTCAACCCTCTTTAGGTGTCGTTCGATAATGAGACGACGTTGCCGCAGTGACAATGCGATGCCCGGAGCCAAAAGCGATACTGCCCCTTGTGCAACAGGGCCGGGAGTAAGTCGTGCGATGAGCGACCCGAGTCGGTATCCACCGACCGTGAGAGCATCATTGAATTCGTCGAAAGGGCTAGCCATTGCGTTGACGGCGGCGCTGACGCGAAACGACAGACAATTGACGACGCGAGGCGCGAATGCTTTGTCGACTCACGCGACGCACCTGGCGCACTTCGCGCTTTTCTTTCGTGGTATTTGACACTTCGGCCTGGCGCCACACTTGCACGAATCTCTGAATGGCAGTCGCCACAGTGAGAACCAGCATCACCCACAAGATGGGTGTCAATAATGAATCGAACAACAACCCAACGCACAGAACGATAATCCGCTCGGCGCGCTCCATGAGACCGCCCTTTGCGTATAACCCGAGCGATTCGGCCTTTGCGCGTTCATACGAGATAAGCGAAGAGACACCCATAATTGCCATCGGAAGAAGTGCGAGATGCGGGCTCTTCTCTGAAGCAAAAAACCACGCGACTCCGCCAAACAACAGAGAATCAGTAACGCGATCGACAACAGAATCGAAGAAGGCACCACGCTGGCTTGCTGAACCAGCCGCCTTTGCCAACGCTCCATCCAACATGTCTGGCAAGGCAGCGAGAATGACCAAGATAAGACCACCACGTAAGGCGCCCTGGGCAATAGAAAATGCTGCAGCAATCGCGAACAGAATGCCAAGAATCGTGAGATGGTCCGGCGACATTCCGGTTCGGCGAAGTAACTGACCTACTGGGCGAACAGCCTTCTCGATTGGTGCACGAAAGCGACCGTCAAACATTATGAGAACGCTAGTCCCGAACGTCGGTAGAAGTGGGCTCTTGCACTTCTGGGTTGTCTTCAATCAGGCATTCAATCACCCGTCCGTTGACAGCATCCACAAGCACAAGCCCACGGCGCAATGGCGGTTCTTCAACGCTGTAACAAAATATGCGCCACGTGGGGCGACTACGAATACCCCGCCAGACTTGCTGCGCAGATGCGTGACCTACCGCAAAACCCACCGACTTCGTTGCTTCCACCAGAGCTTCTGATTCATTGATGGTCATGCGCCAGCCGCTGGTAATGCTGATGATGGACATGACTGCAAGAAGGACGGCGGCAAACAAAATGCCTTTGTTGATGAGT
>JBIKZT010000073.1:0-6000 GCA_044354565.1 Ilumatobacteraceae bacterium | reverse complement strand
CAATCAATAGTCCGAATCCACACATGATGCGTCTTTTTGCGCCTACCCTCACTGGTCTCTCCTTCATTATGGAACTACACCACTTCTTCACGGCACAGCGAGTCCTCATTGTTGCGGGCAAAGGCGGGGTTGGGAAATCCTCCGTCGCCGGTGCCCTTGCCAGTCTTTCAGCACGCAGTGGACTTCGCACTCTTTTGGTGCACTTAGATGCTGCCTCTGCTGTGATTCCTGCCCACGACTTACTCGAAGAAGTCACCGTCAGCCCTGGCCGCGCCCTCACGGACTACTTATCGTCGAAGGGAATGGGACTTCTGTCACGCCAGCTATCGCGATCGGGCATCGTGGAATTGGTGGCCACCACAGCCCCAGGTCTTGATGACCTCTTGGTGCTTGGTCGCATCAAAGCATTCGAACGCGAATTGCGTGCTGATGTGATCATTGTTGATGGACCAGCTGCCGGTCATGCACTTGACCTCATGCGTGCTCCACTACAACTGAAACGAGCCATCGGTTCTGGACCAATCAGTTCACAGGCCGACGAAGTACTCGCCATGCTTTCCGACGCACGCCGTTGCAAAGTGATGATGGTGACAACGCCAGCAATTACACCAGTGACCGAAACTGCAGAGGCAGCGGATGACATTGTGGAATCCGTACACGTGAATCTCACTGCCATTGTCGTGAACAAATGTGAAGCACTAGTGCCTGCTATCGATGTCACTCATTTGTCTGCAGATATGCGCGAGGCATACCAGTACGCACGAGACAAGCAGTCTGCACAAGAAGATGCGCTCGCCGTTCTTACTGACTCACTTGAGTTGCCTCAACTTCATCTCAGTCGACAACGTCTGAATGGCAAAGAACTCATTGACGCAATCAGTGACGAACTCTCTACTGCAATTGCGGCCCTCTCATGACACAGTTACGTGCAATCACAGAACAATCTCAGGTCATCGTTACGTGTGGAACCGGTGGCGTTGGAAAGACCAGCGTTGCTGCAGCGCTCGGTGTAGTAGCTGCCCAACAAGGTCGTCGTGTTGTTGTAGTCACCATTGACCCAGCACGCCGGTTACTAGACGCCATCGGATTAGATGACAATGTGGGAAATGGAATACAGCAAGTTCCCCTTGATTCTATTGGTGAATTGTGGGTCACCATGCTTGATGTACGTGAGACATTTGATTCCTTAGTGCGCGACACTTCACAAACTGTTGAACGCGCAAACGAAGTAATGGAAAACTCCTTTTATCGGAGTCTGTCGAGATCATTGTCTGGCACTCGCGATTACATGGCGGCCGAACGTTTATATAACCTGCATAACGACCCACGTTTTGATCTCGTCATTGTGGACACACCACCATCACGCAATGCACTCGACTTCCTCGAGTCGCCTGAGCGTCTTGCACGCTTCTTGAAGCACCCCATTGTGCGATTCCTTGTTGCACCAAGTCGCGGCGGATTCCGAATTGCTAATGCAGCCATGCAACCAGTATTAAAAGCAATCTCTGGAATTGTTGGCGGCGACGCACTGACGGGTGCTGCTGCATTTCTTCGTGCCTTCGATGGAATGGAAACAGAATTCTCACGTCGCGCCCTTGCAGTGGCAGATACTTTGCGCAGTGACGCCACGCACTTTGTAATTGTCACTGCCCCAGCTCCCGACGCACTAATTGAAGCTGACCACTTTGTCTCTGAACTGTCTCGTCTACGTATTTCATTGCAGCATGTAGTCGCCAATCGCATGCCACCTACTTTTGGTGCACTCACGTCAGCAGAAGAAAAGGAACAAGCACGCGTCACAACAGGTGACCTTTCAGTGGCCCATTCGATAATTGCCGGTTTGTGTGAAGACGCCGAGAATGCTCATGAAGGAGTTAATGCATTCTTGGAGCGCACCCAAGTGCTCTTTTCCCAACTACAGATCACGTACGCCAATGAAATGCCTGCCGATATCCACGACATGGAATCCATTGCCATATTGGCAAGTCAACTCGCAGTCCACCCCTCGTAGCAGTAAAGTCAGAACGTGCATATTTTGATCGCTACCGATGCCCAGTGGGTTCTCGACGAACTTGAGGCTGCTCTCAGTTCTCCTTCCACCACAATCCAGGTTGTTACCAATGGTCGCCATGTAGCCGCTGCCGTTGCAGAGCAGACCCCCGACATCGCAATTCTCGATCTTCAAATCGGAAGCATGGGCGGAATGGCTGTCACCATGGACTTGCGACTCGATCACTCCAGTGGCGCGTTGCCACATGTGCCAGTTCTTATGTTGCTCGACCGCGTAGCCGATGTGCACATGGCGCGACGCAGTGGCGCTGAAGGTTGGATCATTAAACCACTCGACGCTCTGCGTCTTCGCAAAGCAGTCAATGCACTTACTTCAGGAAGTTGCTACGCAGAAGGAATCCCAGAAGCGCTCGTTGAAGCTGAACTTGAAGAAGTAGTAGCGACAGAAGAAGTTGCTCTAAGCGAGTAACTCTGCAATTTGCACTGCATTCAGTGCAGCGCCCTTGCGCAAATTGTCATTGCTAAGAAACAGGGCAATGCCACGGTTGCCGTCGACTGTTTCGTCTTGACGAATGCGGCCAACATAACTCGCATCTTTTCCAGCAGCCAACAATGGCGTAGGAATATCTACCAGCGAAACACCAGGTGCATGCGCAAGAAGTTCGTGCGCGCGAGCGACAGTGATGCTGCGTGAGAATTCAGCATTGATAGCAATGGAATGACCAGTAAATACAGGCACGCGCACGCATAACCCAGAAACCAAGAGATTTGGAATCTCAAGAATCTTGCGTGTTTCAAAACGTAATTTCTTTTCTTCGTCTGTTTCGCCTTCGCCGTCGTCTACAAGTGATCCGGCAAGCGGCAACACGTTGTACGCGATAGTGCGAGCAAATTTCTTTGGCGCTGGAGACTTAACAGCGTCTCCGTCAAATGTGAGTTCAGCAGCATGTTCAACCATGGCGCGACCTTGCACATCGAGTTCTTCAACGCCAGCTAATCCGCCACCACTCACTGCTTGGTATGTGCTGGCAATCATTTTGATAAGTCCAGCTTCATCATGCAAAGGCTTCAAGATTGGCATCGCTGCCATAGTGGTGCAATTCGGGTTAGCAATAATTCCCTTTGGCGTGTTGCGCACCAAGTGACCGTTCACTTCACTGACAACGAGAGGAACTTCTGGGTCCATGCGAAATGCACTGGAGTTATCAATCACGATGACACCAGCCGCTGCAAACTTTGGTGCAAGTTCTCGAGAAGATGTAGCGCCTGCAGAGAACAGCGCTATATCTAAACCACTTGGATCAGCAAGCGAAGCATCTTCCACTGTGATCTCGCCACCAGCCCACGGCAATGTGGTGCCGGCGGATCGCGCCGAAGCGAAAAACCGAAGTTCAGAAATGGGGAAATTTCGTTCGGCCAACAAGGTGCGCATAACGCTTCCAACTTGACCTGTTGCTCCAACTACACCTACGCGCATAAGCGAAAAGGCTAATGGCAGCGAGCCACGAGCCACCAATGACTTTTATTGGCAACATCCAGATCTCGCTGGCGCACTGGCTCTCCAGCATATGCAACCTGCTTTTGTGGCCTGCCAGGGTGATGCAAGATCGCCAGATCGTCGAATTCAATATTCGAGGCTTCTAACAGAGCCAATACTCGCCGAGGGTCAAGGCGATTTGCTTGCCAACCCAAACGAGTGGACCAACGCCATTGAGACAATCGCTGACCCACAACAGGAATTCGCCACAGTTGACGCATGAGAACACCAGCAGGCACAAGTAAGCCATCTTCAGGAACCCAGGTGCGATAGTTGAGGGCAACATAGCCGCCAGGTTTCACGATACGCATGGCCTCACTTGTTAGACGCAACGCATCACTTGCCTTGCAATGTTGCAACGTGATGTACGAAAACACAGCGTCAACAGAATCATCGGGCACCGAGATTGAACTGCCATCTTCGATATGAACAGTGCTCAACGCGCTAGGTCGCCCAAAGCGCGAAACAGTTTCACGGCAACGTTCAAGAAATGCTGCATCGACATCTGTAGCAATTGTGGAATCAAAACGACGTGTAAACGCCGAAGTCATACGGCCAATACCGGAGCCGATCTCCAACATTGTGACCTGCGGTGAGATACCGGACCAACCAAGTCGATCCAGATAAATGTCCACCTCTGCGTCGCCCGTACGAACAAACTCATCAAGCGTGAGAGTGTCACCGGTTTGATTGTTAAAGACCCAACCCGTGTCGCGTACGACTTCGTCGGCATTGCGACGCATCTCTGCACGGGTGCCAGCTGCACGCCATGGAATGAGCTGTCGCCGTTTCACCATGTATCGAGTATGGCAGGCGTGACTACTTGCGTTCGGGCAATGGTGCGGAGTAGGCCGTTCCAGAGTCCAAGTCGAACGCAGTATGCAGTGAACGCACTGCCAATTCCATGTCGGAGGCAGACACAACCACTGACACTCGAATAGTGCTCGTAGAGATCATGTGAATATTTATGTTGTTTTCAGCCAAAACACGGAACATTTTGGCTGCAACACCTGGGCTTGTTTTCATGCCAGCGCCCACCAATGACACTTTTGCGATTTCTGCATCGTGCGTTACGCCATTGGCACCAATTTCTTTTGCAACTCGCGAAACGATGTCTTCGGCAACTTTCATGTCTGCCTTTGGCATGGTGAACGAGATGTCTGTGAGGCCATCTTTTGAAGTGTTCTGCACGATCATGTCGACATTGACGTTTGCGTTAGCAAGACCTTCAAACAGTGCAGCCGAAATACCTGGACGATCGGGTACACCAACGACAGTTACTTTCGATTCGCTTGCATCGTGAACGACGCCAGAGATAATTGGTTCTTCCATGGAGTTTTCTCCTTGTGACTTTTCGTCGCTTACCCACGTGCCGTGTTCCCAAGTGAAACTTGAACGAACATGGATAGGGACATTGTGATTACGAGCAAATTCAACTGAACGAAGTGCAAGAACTTTGCTTCCAACGCCAGCCATCTCGAGCATTTCTTCAAACTGCAGACGAGCAAGTTTGCGCGCCTGTGGTGCAATGCGCGGGTCTGCAGAAAAGATGCCGGTGACATCTGTATAAATCTCACACACGTCGGCACCAAGTGCAGCTGCAATTGCAACCGCAGTGGTATCGCTGCCGCCACGTCCAAGAGTTGTGATTTCGTGATCAGTAGACACGCCTTGAAAACCGGCAACTACAACAACCTTGCCCGCAGCCAATGCTTCGCGCACGCGGTCACCCTTGATGTCGAGAATCTTTGCCTTGGTATGAACCGTGTCGGTGATGATGCCCACCTGAGAACCAGTGAAGCTGACTGCCTCAATGCCGAGACCAGCAAGGGCCATAGAGACCAGCGCCATGGAAATGCGCTCGCCTGTGGTGAGGAGCATGTCCATTTCTCGGCCGGGATGGGTGTCTGAGACCTGATGGGCCAGGGACAAAAGGTTGTCTGTGGTCTTTCCCATGGCTGAAACCACGACAATGACGTCATTGCCGTGCTTTTTCGTATAGGCCACATGGTCGGCAACGGACTTGATGCGGTCCGGGTCTGCCACCGATGTGCCACCGTACTTTTGAACAATTAGTGCCACCGCTTTCAAAGGCTACCTGTATGCCACTAACCTGCCGACTTCGTGGGAACAGATAAAAGAAGCCGCCAGAAAGCCAACCGAGAGATAGCCCGTCAGGCGCGTATCCGACGTCAGAAGATGGAGAAAGTCCGTAAACGCGGGCTCATCTTCGGAGTCGGCATACCCGTTCTTGTGGTCGCTCTATTCGGAATCTCAAACTTCACTGGGTCAGGCGATTCGAATAGTGCCAGTGACACCACTGAACTTGCTGGTCCGCCGACTCTTGAAACTTTGCCTGGGCGCCAGATCACTGGAGCAACACCATGCCCCAAGACCGACGGCACAGAAGAGCGCGCCACCATTTTTGAAAAAGCGCCATCTATGTGTATCGA
>JBIKZT010000072.1:0-6019 GCA_044354565.1 Ilumatobacteraceae bacterium | reverse complement strand
GACGAAGTTCAACGTTGTGAATGACGGTACCGACTGGCATGTAGCGCAACTGCATTGCGTTTCCAGGCTTGATGTCTGCTCCGTGACCACTCTCAACGCGCATGCCTACTTCAAGACCCTTCGGGGCAAGAATGTAAGCCTTGGTGCCATCTTCGTAGTGAAGAAGTGCAATGCGGCAGGTGCGGTTTGGATCGTATTCAATAGCTGCAACTTTTGCGGACATGCCGTCCTTGATGCGCTTGAAGTCGATGATGCGGTACTGACGCTTGTGCGCGCCACCACGGTGACGAGCAGTCTTGCGACCATATGCGTTACGTCCACCCGAGTTTGTCTTAGAAACAAGAAGTGTCTTTTCAGGCGTCGACTTTGTGATTTCTGAGAAGTCAGAAACAGTCTGGAAACGACGTCCGGGACTTGTTGGCTTGCGCTTACGAATTGCCATTTTAAAACTCAGCTTTCAAACAACGGGATTTTGCTTCCCGCTGCGAGGGTGACGATGGCCCGCTTGGTGTGCGGACGCTGACCGATTCGGTTGGAATTACGAGTGCGCTGGTATTTGCCCTTGCGATTAAGGGTGTTTACCTTCAACACTTTGACGCCCCAGATTGCCTCGATTGCATCGTGGATCTCGGGCTTAGTTGCATCGACTGCAACTTGGAATGTGTAGACGTCTGTCTCCATCAGTGCGTAGCTCTTTTCAGAAACCACTGGCTGAATGATGATGTCGCGTGGGTCTTTCATCAGTTCGATTCCTTTGTGAGTGGAAGACTGTCTTTTGAAAAGACAATCCAGTCGTTGCAAAGGATGTCGTATGCATTCAGTTCGCCAATCAAAGTGATTTGAACTTCGGGAATGTTACGGAAGCTCTTGATTGCAACTTCTTCGTTTGGTGTAACAACAACCATGACGCGACCACTTGTACCAAGCGCTGCCAATGACTTCAGTGCTTCTTTTGTACTTGGAGCAGCAAAACCCCATGACTCGACAACGACAATACGACCGGCATTGTTGCGATCGGACAAAGCCGATGCAAGTGCGAGACGCACCATCTTGCGAGGTGTGCGCTGTGTGTACTTACGAGGCTTTGGACCGTGTGCAATACCACCACCGGTGAAGTGAGGAGCACGTGTTGAACCTTGACGAGCACCACCGGTGCCCTTTTGGTTGAACGGCTTCTTACCTGTACCTGAAACTTCAGCACGAGTTTTTGTGCTCTGTGTTCCGGCGCGACGTGCTGCAAGTTGTGCGGTGACAACTTGGTGCATGACGGGAACGTTTGGCTGTACAGCGAAAAGATTGTCAGCAACATCTACTGTTCCTGCGCTCTTACCGGCTGCACTCTTGACTGCGATAGATGTCATCTAAATCACTTCGCCTTCACTGCATTGCGAACGATGACAACGCCACCGTTCGGGCCTGGAATAGAACCTTTGATTAACAACAAGCCGCGCTCTGGATCTGCAGAAACAACTTCAAGGTTGAGTGTGGTGACTTGTTCGTGACCCATGTGACCCGCCATGCGGAGTCCCTTGAATACACGACCAGGGAACGAACACGAACCGATAGAACCAGGTGCACGGTGGTGCTTGTGGTTACCGTGTGATGCGCCTTGGCCGCTGAAGTTGTGACGCTTCATACCACCGGCAAAACCTTTACCGCGGCTGACGGCTGTGACGTCAACCTTTTCTCCTGCTGCAAGAAGATCGGCAGCAATTACTTGCCCGACTTCAAAACCATCAACAGAATCAAGTCGCAACTCGACAAGGCGACGACCCGCCTCGACGTTTGCAGACGCAAAGTGTCCCTGTTCTGGCTTCGTTAACTTGCTGGCATTTTTGTGCCCGTAAGTAACTTGCAATGCTGTGTAGCCGTCGCGGTCATTTGTTTTGACTTGGACGACTCGTACTGGCTCTACGCGCAGCACGGTGACAGGAATGACTCTTTGGTCATCCCCCCACACTTGTGTCATGCCGACTTTTTCGCCGACGATCGCTTTTTGTGCCATGGCGGCAACCCTTTTTCTCGTTTTGTTTATTCACGCAAATGCTCCGACAACATTTCTGTTGACGGAGCACGTGTCTGGGTTTTGCCGTGTGGTTCCAACTCGCATTGCTGCTCGCTGGCCTTCACGGACGTCGATTGTTTTACTTCCGACGATCGATCTAGCTCTTCAGGTTCACACCCGAATCGCACGGACTAAGAACGCTATCGGCGCTTTTGCCCGACAACAAAGGGCCGAGCCATGGAATCTGAGAAATATCTCAGGGTTGCAACGTCCGAAATTGCGTTATCGCGGAAAGCGCTTGCCTATCCATTCGGCCACAGCGGCCAGAGCTTCTACGCGGTGACCCTCCAGATAATGGGGGGCGCCCTTCATCTCTAGGTAGGTGGAGTCTGCAGCCCCTGAGTTGGCAACTATCTCTTGGGCTTGCCGGATACGGATTTCCGTATCTGCTGTGGGGTGGACAAGAAGGGTCGGCACCTTCACATCTGGCATGGTGTCGGCCAATTTGGCATGGCTGGAAAGGCCCGACCAGGTACTGAGCCAGCCGCGGGCGGTCATGGTGCGGGCGAGTCCGCCACGACCATAATTGGCCTCAAATGGGTCTGGAAAGGCAAAAAGTGAGCCCATCGGGCGCTGATCAGGGTCAATCGAGAGGTCGAGGTAGGCCGGGTCGGCCAATGTTCGATAAATGGTGAGGTACTTCGTAAAGACGCGCCGGGCTCGCAAGTCACGCCACTCGGCCAAGTTTGTGCTTTTGTGAATTCCCTCTAATTGCTGCCCTGCCTCCTCGGCATCAGCAATGGACTGCTTGGCCACGGCATCGATTCGTGCCACTCGAGCAATCTGGGCCGTCCGATATGTCTCAAGCCAAGCCGGGTCGTACGAACTGGGTTCTGGCCATGGCCGCCAGCCATTGTCGGGGTTGTACATATCGAGTGCCGGGTCTCGACTGAACGGATCACTCTCATCAGTGACCGAAGGGTCGATGACCTGCAACATGAACACGCCTTCACCGGGGTGAGCAGCCATTCCCACCCAACCATCGCCGATACCAAGTTCGGCATGTGCCATCGCCATCAATGAACCACCGCCAGAGTTGCCGAGCAATACAACAGCTTCGGCACCGCGGCGAATCATTTCGTCATGTGCAACCTTCACATCGATGATGCAGTTCTCGTGCAAACAATCCGTGTCGTTATTGATGTATCGGGTGGAAAAACCAAACACTGCGTAACCGGCCGCTGCAAGTAGTGGGCATGCATAGTGCACACTGAAGTCTCCACGTGGATGCGACAAGATCACTGCTGTTTTCCATTTGCCATTTGGCGGAGTCCATAACAGACCACGTACTAACGCGCCATCAGGCGTGACGAGTCGAATTGATTCACGCGGAATGTCCATGGCAGGAGCATCATCGGCAAGTGGCCAGTAGTTCAGACCAAACGGGCGTTGCGCTCCAAGGTGAGCATCGAGTTCAAACATGACTTCACATTAGGTCGTCTTGAAGGGGGTGTTGAACAGAGCACGCCTCGTACTCTTGAGGCGTGGCATTGCTTTCTGCAGAACAAATCCAGACCTATACCAATGACGGCGTACTGATTCTGCGTGGCGTGATTCCCCCAGAAACTGTGGCGCGTATTGCGGCAGGAGTTGAGACCAACTTGGCATCACCGAGTGAATGGTCGAACGACTACACACCCGAGGATTCTGGTGGCCGTTTCTTCGATGACTATGTGAGTTGGCAACGTATCCCCGAGTTTGCAGACACTGCCCTTGCTGGAGTGTTGCCGCGCATTGCTGGTGAACTCATGCGCACGTCGTCACCACGCTTCTTTCACGAACATGTATTGGTGAAAGAACCAGGCACATCAACACCAACACCATGGCATCACGATGACCCGTATTACTCAGTAGAAGGTGTGGATAACGTCAGCCTTTGGGTGCCGCTTGATCCCATTCCTACGTCTATTGCACTGCGTTGTTTGAAACAAAGTCATCGAAGTGATCGCCGGTTTATCCCGAACAGATTTGTTGACGATTCGCCCTATGTTGCACGAGCCACAGGTTTTGAAACATTTCCATCCACATCTGAACTTGAGTCATTAGGCGAATCAATCACATGTGAGGCACAGCCAGGCGATGTTGTTGCGTTTCATTTCCGCACGTTGCATAGTGCTCCCGGAACTCAAGGTCATGCACAACGTCGACGCATCGTTAGTTTTCGCTATGTAGGTGACGATGCACGTTGGACTACCCGTCCGTGGAAAACATCTCCCCCGTTTGAATCAAACGGACTACAAGATGGTGATGTTTTGGATGACGAACGTTTCCCAACAATCGTCATCTAAACCTATTCAGCGGGTCGTGACACCAAAGTTGCAGTCAGCGTTTTACGCACGCCATCTCGTTCTACAACGATGGTAACTGTGTCGCCAGGTTGTGAGTCTCGAATGATTGCAATAAGCGCTCCTTGGCCGGTGACTGCTTGATCATTAATTTCGAGAACAATGTCTTGCACCTTGATTCCAGCTTTATCTGCTGGTGAGTCTGCTTGTACTTCAGAAATCACTGCACCAGAACCACCGTCATTACGGTCAGTCAATGAGATGCCAAGATAACCCTGGGCCCGTTTTGTACCCGAAGCCTCAGCTTGCAAAATGTCGGCCACGCGCTGCACTTCAGCCACACCAATTGCAAAACCAATGTTGTTGGCTGATGAACCGTAATCACTTGTAGCTACTGCGGTGTTGATACCAACAACTTGACCTTGCAAGTTAATGAGTGGACCACCAGAGTTACCAGAAGAGATAGCAGCGTCAGTCTGAATAAGACCATTCAATGCACCGGACTCATCTGTAATGGTGCGATTCAATGCAGACACAATTCCTGCAGTCACACTTGGGCCACCATCGAGTGCCAATGCGTATCCCACAGCAACTACTGGGTCACCCACTGCGATGCTTGATGCGTCAGCGAAAGTTGCAGCTGTCAGTCCAGACGCATCAACCAACTTGATAAGCGCCATATCGTTTCCAGCGTCTGTTGCCAACACTTCCGCGCGAACGGCCGATGTTGCACCAGCAAGTCTCACGAGAACTTTTGTGGCATCTTCGACGACGTGATTGTTTGTGAGGATCTCTCCATCACTAGAGACAATGATTCCGGTTCCGACACCTTCGCCATCTGGCGAAGTGCTATCGATGGTGACAACACTGGGCGCAATCACAGCAACAGCTCGTGCCACGTTTGTATTGCCTACATCTTTAGGGTCGATGGTTGCTGCAGTAATCAATGGACCACCGCTAGAACTAGATGTATTACTCGCGACTCGGCCGCCGGCCATGCCACCCAAAAATGCGATTGCAGCAACGAGCAGAACGCCCAGCGCACGCATGCGACCAGGCCGACCTGCAGGTGCTTGTGGCGGGACGTTGACCCAATGGGAATCAGAACTCATGTGTTAAGTATCTCGCCTCGTCTGCCTTGGCACTACGCAGATCAGTGAAGAATCTCGTAAGAAACACAAAAGGAGCGACCCGATGGGCCGCTCCTTTCATTTGAATTCTGTTGATTCGGCTTATGCCTGAATCTTGATCTCAATATCCACGCCTGCAGGCAACTCGATGCGCTGCAATGAATCGATGGTCTTGTTGTTCGGCTCAACGATGTCGATGAGGCGCTTGTGGATACGCATTTCGAAGTGCTCGCGAGAGTCCTTGTCAATGTGCGGTCCACGGATGACCGTGAAACGGTGCTTGTCTGTTGGCAATGGGATTGGCCCACGGATCTTTGCGTTAGTGCGAAGAACTGTTTCGACAATCATGCGAGTCGACTTATCAATAATGTCGTGATCGAATGCCTTGAGACGGATACGGATGCTGTTGCTTGCCATTGTGATAACCGTTACTTAAGAATCTTTGTGACGCGGCCAGCGCCAACAGTACGGCCACCCTCACGGATAGCAAAACGCAAACCATCATCCATAGCAATCGGCTTACCCAACTCAACAGTCAT
>JBIKZT010000071.1:0-6025 GCA_044354565.1 Ilumatobacteraceae bacterium | reverse complement strand
CACCTGTGGCATCGAACGGCGTGATCATTGCCGTGAGTACTTGTCCGAAAAGGGCCATACCCCATTATGACCGACTCACGGCGTTGACGACGCCCCGAAATTGGTGCTTATTGACCGATTGTTGGCATTTCTTTGCCGAGTTCAAAATCTGTGAACTCTTCGGCAGTGTCTTGCCAGTCCTCGAACTGAATAACACCCATCTCTTCGAACTTATGACGCAGCCATTTATCGTTGCGATCGAGAAGGCCCAACTTCTTACAGTTCGGCACGATCTTGGCAAACAACATCTGCTGGAACAACTGGCGTGCAGGGTCTTGCAACATGATGGGAGCAAGCTCTTTGGTGCTCACACCCATGCGATCCCATACTTCTTGCTGCAAGAAGCGGTCACGCATACGAACACTTGCCTCGTAGGCAAATTCCTGGCGGTCTTTCATTTCGGCGTCTGACATGCCGTCATAGACCTCTTTGAGGCTGAGAACACCGAACGCAACGTGACGCGCTTCGTCACTCATGACATAACGCAACAACTTCTTCAAGAGCGGCTCGTTTGTTGTGGCGTGGAGGAATCCGAATGCAGCAAGTGCCAAACCTTCCACCATGATCTGCATACCGAGGTATGTCATGTCCCAGCGGCTGTCATTAACGATGTCATCAAGTAGCAAACGAAGGTGTGTATTGACCTGGTATCCACCTTCAAGTTTTTCGTCGAGATAACGAGCGAATACTTCAACGTGACGCGCCTCGTCGACTACCTGTGTGCTCGCGTACAACTTTGCGTCGTACCAGGGCACTGTTTCCACAATCTTTGATGTGCAGATCAATGCGCCTTGTTCACCATGCAGGAACTGACTGAGCTGCCAGCGGCGACCCTCGATTCCAAATTCAAGCCATTCTTTGTCGCCCCAGATACCAATTTTGGTATCTGCGTACATCTCGCGCTCCATGCCATTACCGATGAGGGCTGCATCTTCTGCGATGGTCTTTTCAATGTCTACACCGATACTCCAGTCAAGATCGGTTGCACCGTTCCACTGCCCCACTTTTGCTTTCTCATACAACTTGCGTAGATGTGGGCGAGCAAGTGAGTAGTCCCACGTGAAAATGCTGTCAGCATTGTTTTTTACGATGTGCTCTACTTCATCAACATCTGTATTGGTGATTGCAAGAATCGCTTCAATATCGTTGAGCTCAGCGCGACCGATGAGTTCTGAGTTTGGCTTTTCTGTGATGCTCATAGTGTTTCCTCTTGTTGTAGTTATTTGGTTGTAATTGTTAGTGCTGGAAGAACGAAACGCTGAACGAAAAGCCGAGCGGCATCCTCATTCGTGAAATCAATGGTGGATGACGGCGACAAGTAATACGAAATCACTAGTCGGCACATCACGTCAACAATCTGAGCAGCTTCATCTCCCGGGATGAATTCATCGGTGAGCGGAGTGATGAAGGCTGTCGCGACACGCACAATGCGACCAAGCCCGCTCACGGTGAGATCACCAAGGGTTTCACCTGGAACTGATGCAAGCATCATTGCTAGGTGCTCGTCGTGCTGCAATTCAATTGATGCAATAACAATGCAACGCACCAACAAATCTTCCAATGATTCAGAGCCCTCGACATGGGCACGCATTGCAGTGAAAAAGTCTTCTAACTTGCCAAGGCGCACTGCCTCAAACAAAACATCACGACCTCCCGGAAAAAGTCGATACACGGTTGCTCGCGATACGCCTGCTGTTACGCAAATGTCGTCCATGGTGACCTTGTCCCAGCCCCACTGCGTGACGCAGGAATCAACCGCAGCAAAGATGGCTGCTTCAATGTCGCGGGGCTGAGAAGTTGTGACTGCGGACACATTGAGACACTAAGACGAAAACTGTCTCACTGTCAAGGAGGCTCCTAATCCTGACCATTTGGGTCGGCTTTGAACTCTTGTTAGAGTCGGGAACGCAATAACTCCCGAAAGGACCCATAATGCGCAAATTAACGCTTTCAATCGCCATCACCGGTGCACTTCTTCTCGCTGCGTGCGGCGGAAACAGTTCATCATCTGACTCAACTGCCACTGCCGGAGCAGGCACAGGCAACGAATGCACAGTCGGAAAAACTCTTGAGGCCAACACTCTCACTATCGGTACCGGCAACCCTGCCTACTCACCATGGGTAGACAACGATGCGCCGGAGAGCAAAGAAGGTTTCGAGGCTGCTGTTGCATACGCCGTTGCAGAAGAGCTTGGCTTTGCAGATACTGCTGTCAAGTGGGTACGCACCGGTTTCGATGAAGCGATTCAGCCAGGTGTAAAGAATTTTGACTTCAACCTTCAGCAATACACCATCACCGATGAGCGCAAGAAGACTGTGTCATTCAGTGATTCGTATTACACAACCAATCAGGCAGTAGTAGCACTCGCTGGATCTCCTGCAATCGGAGCAACCACTGTTGCGTCAATGAAAGATGTCAAGTTCGGAGCACAAGCCGGCACAACAAGCCTTGACTTCATCACCAACGTGATCAAGCCAAGCACTGAGCCATACGTTTACGACGACAATGCAGGCGCAAAAGCTGCACTTGAAGCGAAGCAAATCGACGCAGTTGTTGTCGACCTGCCAACAGCTTTTTACATTGCTGCAGCAGAACTCACCGATGCATCTGTTGTCGGACAGTTCCCCGCAAACCTCAGCACAACACCTGACAACTTTGGTTTTGTGTTCGACTTGAACAGCGAACTTGTTGGTTGCGTGAACACCGCACTTGCAACGTTGAAGGACAACGGGACATTGGCCACAATCGAAAAGACTTGGTTGTCTGACAAGACAAACGCACCAGTTTTCGCTGCTGAATAAATCTTCAGCAGTACGCAGCACATGAGCGCATCTCTCTCTCGTCGTGCCGCGTACGAACGCACACGGAAACGTCGCAGTATCGCGGTCGCTACAGTCAGTTCTCTGACTGTGGTGGCCGCGATTGTGCTTTTCGTGCCTCGTATGCCTCGCTGGGACAGAGTGAAAGAATCTTTCTTTAGTGGCGAACGCTTCGCAGATTCATTCCCTCGCCTCCTTGAGGCATTTGTACTCGACATCAAAATATTTGCGTGGTCAACGCCCGCCATTGTGATACTTGCTCTACTTGTGGCCATCGCTCGTAACTCGCGGTCTGCAGCACTATTTCCAGTGCGGGTTCTCACCATTGCCTATACCGACATCATGCGCGGTGTGCCCGTGATCCTTTCGATCTATCTCATTGGTTTTGGAGTTCCAGGCTTAGGCCTCGAACGTCCGTGGAATAGCCCACTTCTCTGGGGCTCTGTTGCCCTCGTCCTCACGTATGCCTCGTATGTGGCTGAAGTATTTCGTGCAGGTATTGAAAGCATTCATGAATCGCAACGAGCCGCAGCACGTTCACTGGGATTGTCGAACTGGCAAACCATGCGCTTTGTTGTCTTGCCACAAGCAATCAGACGAGTAGTACCACCACTGATGAACGACATGGTGAGTTTGCAAAAGGACGTTGCCCTCGTCAGTTTGATCGGCCCTATCGAAATCTTGCGTCAAGCCGGCGTTGATAAATCTAAGTTCGCAAACTTCACGCCATATGTTGTGGCTGCTGTCATCTTTCTCATGATGACCATTCCTCTTACCCGCACCACCGATTACCTACTCGAGCGCGAACGTCGCCGTACCACAGGAACTCGCGTGCGATGAATACTCCAAAGATCTCTCTTACTGGCGTCACAAAGTCGTATGCCGAACATCAAGTGCTCAAGGGCATCACCCTTGATATTGCTGAAGGGTCCGTCGTTACCTTGATTGGCCCAAGCGGTTCGGGCAAGAGCACACTGCTTCGTTGCGTCAATCTTCTCGAACCAATTGACGACGGCACCATTCTTCTTGATGGCGTCGACATCTCTATTCCAGGCTTTGATGCAAACCCAGTACGACGTCGCGTGGGAATGGTGTTTCAGAACTTCAATCTGTTTCCTCACATGTCAGTCATCGACAACATCACCCTGTCGCCTATTCGTACTATCGGCGTAAACAAAGCACTTGCTAGAGCCAAGGCTCACGACTTGCTGGAACGATTTGGTTTAGCGGATAAAGCAAAGGCGTACCCCGACCAACTCTCAGGTGGCCAACAGCAACGTGTTGCAATCGTGCGAGCTCTCGCCATTGAGCCAGAAGTGCTGCTTCTTGATGAGATCACTAGTTCTCTTGACCCTGAACTTGTGGGCGAAGTGCTTGATGTTGTGCGAGAACTAAAAGCATCCGGCATGACCCTTGTGTTAGCAACGCACGAGATGGGTTTTGCGCGAGACACAAGTGACGTGGTGTGTGTACTTGATGAAGGGCTCATCATCGAACAAGGCCCCCCATCTCATGTGTTTAGTCGTCCCACATCAGAACGCGCACAGCAATTTCTGGAACGAGTGATTCGTTCTGGTCGCTTGTAAATAACTGAGGTGCTCGCGCTGTGAGCGAGCCGACAGTTAGGAAGTTGGCAAAACGTGATCAGCGAACTGATCGCGCAATGTCTTCTTTGAGAACTTGCCGACAGACGTTTTTGGTACTTCAGAAATGAAGACCACATCATCTGGCATCTGCCACTTTGCCAAGCGCGGTGCAAGGTGTTCGAGTACTTCTTCTTTCGTCAAAGTCTCGCCAGGCTTAATCACTACGCATGCCAACGGCCGTTCGCTCCACTTCGGATGAGGCACACCAACGACGGCTGCTTCAGCAATCTTTGGATGAGACATCAGTTCGTTCTCCACGTCGACCGACGAAATCCATTCGCCGCCAGACTTAATGAGGTCCTTAGTGCGGTCTACCAAACGAATACGGCCCTTTGAGTCGACCACCGCTACGTCACCTGTGCGCAACCAACCATCTTCAGTGAAGCTTTCGCGAGAACGCGGGTCGTTGTAATAGTCAGACGCAATCCAAGAGCCTGCACATTGAAGTTCACCTTGCGATTCGCCATCCCATGGCAGTGGGGTTGTAGTGCCAGGTTCAACAACGCGCATCTCCACGCCAAAACTGATGAGACCAACAGTGGTGCGCAGTTCAGCTTGTTCTTCTTCTGACAACAAACGATCTGCAGAGGACAATGTGCACACAGCAGCGATTGGGCTTGTTTCGGTCATACCCCACGCTTGCAAGATTGGCTTGCCTGTTTGTGCGCGATACGCCTCGCTCAGTGCTTTAGGCACTGCTGAACCACCACATGGGATGGCGCGAATGTTTGAAGTGTCTCGTCCCTTTAGTTCAGGGAGTACAGCCATCCAGATGGTGGGAACGCCAGCGGGCACCGTGACTTTTTCTTCCACGATGAGATTGGCAATTGCAGGACCAGACAAATCTGGGCCAGGCATGACCAATGTTGCACCAGAGGCAACGCCTGCATGTGCAAGGCCCCATGAGTTTGCATGGAACATCGGAACCACAGGAAGAATGACATCTGATTCACTTACACCAAGTGAGTCGGCCATCATTGCACCCATGGTGTGTAGGTACGTACTGCGATGGCTGTACACAACGCCTTTCGGGTTACCCGTTGTTCCACTGGTGTAACACATGCTTGCTGCTTGATTCTCGTCTACTTCAGCCCACTGCACTGGCGTAGCGGCCGCAAGAAGTGCTTCGTATTCGTGCACCTGAAAACCAGGAACAGATGTGGGTACTTCACCTTTGCCGTCGTACATGAAAACCAAGTGCTTCACAGTTGTGAACGTAGAAAGCAGTGGTTCAATCAGCGGATAGATAGACGTGTCAATAAAGATGACTTCGTCTTCAGCATGATTCACGATGTATGTGATCTGCTCGGGGAACAAACGAATGTTTAACGTGTGCAACACGCGACCTGAACACGGCGCTGCGAAATACAACTCAAGGTGACGAGCAGTGTTCCACGCAAATGTTGCCACTCGACCAAGATGCGAGATACCCAATGTGTCGAGTACCCCACCAAGGCGACGCGTGCGGTCAGCCCATTCGCCGTACGTAATGCGCTCACGCCCTGTTGCCGTGGCAGTGA
>JBIKZT010000023.1:0-16820 GCA_044354565.1 Ilumatobacteraceae bacterium | reverse complement strand
TCGTAATGCTCGAGAAGATCAAGAAGATTGGCGACGTTGCCCAAACTCTTCGACATCTTTTCGCCCTCGAGGTCCACAACAAATCCGTTGTGCATCCAATGCTTCGCAAAAGTCTTTCCCAATGCAATGGCCTGTGCCCGTTCATTTTCGTGATGCGGAAAGCGCAGGTCTGCTCCACCGCAATGAAGATCAAAACCTTCTCCCAAAAGTTCAAGACTCATCACAACACATTCACTGTGCCAACCTGGTCGACCATCACCCCATGGTGCAGACCACGCAGGTTCGCCTGGTTTTGAAAATTTCCACAACGCGAAATCCGCAGGATTTTTCTTGTTGCTCGCACCCAATACTTCTCGGTCCCCGCCGCCGCTCAGCATGTCATCAAGACTTTGATGTGCGAGCAGTCCGTAATCAGGAACAGACTTCACATTGAGATACACACCATCACTGGTGACATACGCGGCGTCGCGTTCAATGAGTGTTGAAATCATGCTCA
The DNA here is from genome assembly GCA_044354565.1 of Ilumatobacteraceae bacterium. GTDB lineage: Bacteria > Actinomycetota > Acidimicrobiia > Acidimicrobiales > Ilumatobacteraceae > UBA2093. The sequence continues at coordinate 16,324 of JBIKZT010000023.1, read as the reverse complement.
CCATCTGATCGACGTAATCAGTGGCGTGCGGAACTTCATCAGGACGCAATACGCCCAACTTGCCCATTGCTTCAAACCACACGTTCTCGCACTTGTGGGTGATGTCTTCCCACGCACGATTCTCACGATTGGCACGATCGATGATCTTGTCGTCGATATCGGTGATGTTCGACACGAGCCGGACTTCCAAGCCCGACCAGGTGAGGTAGCGCCGCAAAATGTCGTACACCAGCGTGGCTCGCCCATGCCCTAAGTGGGGTGGCCCGTACACCGTGGGGCCACAGAGGTAGATGCCCACCTTGCCCGGCTCGCGCAGAGCCAGGGTTTTCACACTTTGTGTGGCGGTGTCATAGAGGTTCAGCACTCTGACCAGCCTACGATTTATGAGGTATGTCCACTGTCCCTGAGAAGCCCACCCTCGACAACATCGAGACAAAGTGGATGGATACCTGGCGTACCCAGGGCACATACGACTTCAATCGCTCCGCCACCCGAGATGCCGTCTTTTCCGTCGACACCCCTCCACCCACAGTGAGCGGCTCTCTCCATATGGGTCATGTCTTTTCCTATACCCATACAGACACCGTGGCTCGTTTCTGGCGCATGCGTGGCAAGAGTGTGTTTTATCCCATGGGTTGGGATGACAACGGTCTTCCCACCGAACGCCGCGTACAAAATTATTTCGGTGTGTCATGTGACCCTTCGGTGCCATATGTTCCGAACATGCAGCCACCGTTTCGTGGTGACCCGCCAAAGAACCACACACCTGTTCCGGTATCGCGACCGAACTTTATTGAATTGTGTGAAGAACTCACTGCCCAAGACGAACAAGTTTTCGAAGATCTCTTTCGTCGTCTCGGACTTTCTGTCGATTGGTCTTTGCTCTACACCACCATCGAAGACAGATCACGTCGCACCAGCCAGCGTGCATTCTTGCGAAACCTTGCACGCGATGAGGCATACACGCAAGAAGCGCCAACTTTGTGGGACGTTGACTTTCGCACTGCCGTCGCGCAAGCTGAACTTGAAGATCGTGAACGCCCAGGCGCGTATCACACCATTGCGTTCCATAAGTCTGATGGCAGTGGCGATGTACTTATTGATACGACTCGTCCGGAATTGTTACCTGCATGCGTTGCTGTCATTGCACACCCAGACGATGAGCGTTACAAACCACTCTTTGGCACCACGGTGCGCACGCCACTTTTCAATGTTGAAGTACCAGTGCTTGCACATCCACTTGCTCAGATTGACAAGGGCACTGGCATCGCAATGTGCTGCACGTTTGGTGACCTCACCGACGTCATCTGGTGGCGCGAGCTACAACTAAACATGCGAGCAATTATTTCTCGTGATGGTCGTCTGATTGCCGAAGCGCCACATGGCCTTACTGATGAAACTGGAATTACGAATTACAACGCACTTGCTGGCAAGTCAACCAAGCAAGCACAAACTGCAATCGCCGAAATGCTTGCAACTTCTGGGGAAATGGTTGGCGAACCACGACCAATTACACACCCGGTGAAGTTCTACGAAAAAGGCGACCGCCCGCTTGAAATCGTTACCAGCCGTCAGTGGTACATCCGCAATGGTGGACGCGATGCAGAACTACGCGACGCACTTCTTGCACGCGGTGCAGGCCTTACGTGGCACCCAGATCACATGCGTCACCGTTACTCGAACTGGGTGGAAGGCCTCAATGGAGATTGGCTTGTAAGCCGTCAACGTTGGTTCGGCGTACCAGTTCCTGTCTGGTACAAACTCAACGAACATGGCGAAGTTCTTCATGAATCGCCACTTGTTCCTAACGAATCATACCTTCCTATCGACCCAAGCACCGATGTGCCAGAAGGTTTCAATGAAGCACAACGAGGTCAGCCTGGTGGATTCATTGGTGACCCCGATGTCATGGACACATGGGCTACTTCTTCTCTTACTCCACAAATTGCTGGCAAATGGGAAGACGACAACGACCTCTTTGCACGCGTGTATCCATTCGATGTGCGCCCACAAGCTCACGACATTATTCGTACATGGCTCTTTGCCACCATGGTGCGCTCACACTTTGAACACAAGACCGCACCGTGGAGCAATGCAGCGTTGTCTGGTTGGATTCTCGACCCTGATCGCAAGAAAATGTCAAAGTCCAAAGGCAATGTTGTTACACCTGTGGACTTGTTCGAACAGTACGGCAGCGACGCGGTGCGTTACTGGGCTGCCAGCGCGCGACCTGGTGTAGATACAGCATTCAGCGAAGATCAAATGAAAGTGGGCCGCAAGCTCGCTACAAAGATTCTTAACGTCACCAAGTTTGTTCTTGGTTTCGGTGATGCCGACGAATCAGTTGCCCCAACAGAACAAGTTGACTGCGCAATGTTGCATCGACTCGCAGCAGTTGTTGAAGAATGCACCACAGCGTTTGAAGCATTTGATTACGCACGAGCACTTGAGCGAACAGAATCTTTCTTCTGGTGGTTCTGTGACGACTATGTGGAACTTGTCAAGACGCGTGCCTATTCAGAAGATTCACCCGAGGGTTCGCTCTCAGCACGAATCGCATTACGGCGCGCACTGTCTACCTTGCAGCGGCTATTCGCACCGCTACTCCCCTTCGCAACTGAAGAGGTGTGGAACTGGTGGCAAACCGGGTCTGTGCACCAGGCACAATGGCCCACCAGTGCAGAACTCACTGCATCTATCTCTACATCTCCAGACGAAGCGCTACTGAATGCTGTCTGCACAACCTTGGCCATCATTCGTCGTTCGAAAACTGAAGCAAAAGTCAGCCAACGCCAAGGTGTCGACATGGCATCCATCACTGCCTCTGCAGATGCCGCCAGGGCAATCACCGCTGGATGGATTGACATTGCAAATGCTGGGTCAGTTGCACAATGGGAAATCGCAATAGCTGAAAACGCGGAAATTGCTGTCGTAGTAACTCTCGCTCCAGTTGCGCAATAGACGCATCCTTCGCCGATGCGACCGACCCGAAGCACCCACTAGGACTACCGTAGAGATGCCATGACTGAAGCCCTACCAAAGCCCCGTCGCAGTGGGAAGCACAAAGCGTTTCTTGTATTCAACGTCCTACTCGCGATGACCACCGTGGCTGCTGGTTCTGGACTGCTATATGCGAACTGGAAACTGGGCAATCGCCAAGTTGTCACAATTGACACTGTTCCTGAAGGCGACGGCGCTCTCAACCTTCCACCGGGTGACCTCTCTGCAAAGAACTACCTAATCACTGGTTCTGACAACAGTGCATGTGTCGCTCCCGATTCCCCGTACGCAGGCGGCTTCGGTAAGCGCACAAGTTTTGGCGAACGCAGTGACTCCATCATGGTGATTCGCGTAAACCCCATCGACAACCAAGCTGCGGTCATCTCCTTCCCTCGTGACATGTGGGTGAAACAGGCAGGTTCGTCACGTAGCGGTCGCATCAACTCAAACTTCGACAAGAAGAACCCGAATCGTCTGATCCGCACCATCAAGGAAAACTTTGGCATTTCAGTTGATCACTACGTCAACATTGATTTCTGTGCATTTGCAGAAATTGTTGACGCCGTTGGTGGTGTCCGAGTTCCTTTCCTCTTTAGAGCACAGGATTACCGCACCGGATTCAAAGTTCTACGGAAAAATGTTTGCTACCGATTCGCTGGCGATCACGCACTCGCATACATGCGCTCTCGTCATTACCGCTGGTACGACTCCACATTGAAGAAATGGCGAACAGACCAGTCATCTGACTGGGGAAGAATTGCTCGCCAACAAGACTTCATGCGACGCATGATTCGAAAGGCGCTCGACAAGTCACGCACCAGTCCACGAGTCGCCACAAACATTTTGAATGCCGCACTAAAGAATGTCATCACCGATGATCGGCTTACCCCTCTCAGTGTCTTACAACTTGGACAAGCAATGAAAAACTTCAATGCAGACACCATGGGTAGTTACACCATGCCTGGTGTTGGTCAAATGATTGACAAGGCATCTGTCATCGTTCCTGATTTTGAAAGCGCAACATCGAAAAAAATTCTGTCTGTGTTCCAAGGAAAAGCCAGCCTCTCTATTACGGTTCCCGGATCAGAAAAAGCAGACGCTTCAGCAACAGTTGTCGCTACAACGTTGGCAGTTGTCGCCGCCACAACCACAACAAAGCCTCAGCCAACTACCACTGTAAAAACGGTCCCCACCACAGTTGCGCCAGTAGTCACCATTTCGCGCACACCCACTACAACAGTTCCTAAAGTCACCATCAATCAAGACACACGCGGCATCGTTCCTCCGAACGATCCAACCTGCCCGTTCTAAAGTCGCGCTTCGAGTGCCTGAGCTAGAACCTCAGGAATTTCACTTGGCCCATTGACTAGTGAGATAACGGCTCCTACTTTTAATGCGAATGCTGTTGCTTCCTCATGATCTTCTGCAGGTGCAATGACTACTAATTCATCAATGCCAGCAGCAGCTGCGATTGCATCACCATCGACTGTTGCGCGACAGTCTGATAACAGTATTGCGATGCGACGGCCAGCGCGTGAGCGCGTCAATTGTTGTTGCGCTGCAATGAGTGCACCAGCTAGGTCGGTAGTGCCGTAACCGCGCAATGTCAGAACATCGTTAATCACTCGCTCGCTCGATTTGGGAACATCTTGCGATTTAGTAACTACGACATCTTTTCCAAAGGCGATAACGCTGTAGTCGTCTGGATTTCGGCTGGCGATTGACGCAGTAGCGACAGCCGATGTAGCAAGCGGCTGCCCGCCCATTGAGCCACTTCTATCTAGTAACAAACAAAAAGCTGTTCCCGGTTTTCTCCATCCACGAATTCGCAATCTTTCGGGGTCTACTGCAAGTCCGGCACGTGCTTCACCAATCGCGTCAAGGCTGGCATCAATATCAAGGTCTCCGCCATCTGCTCGGTACGGCAACTCCACCATCTTGCCAATGCCCCGTGGTCGCGCTTGCCCACGATTACCAAGTTCCAACATGAGTCGACCTGCTAATCGTCGAGCCAACTCACGCAATTTTGGATCTGTTGCTCCAGTGAGATCTGCAAGTAACCCAAGCATCTCATCTGGTGAATTCTGCATTGCTTCATCAACTGCTACTTCGTCAAGTTCACCTACTTCGGGCGAAATCTGTTCAAAGTTTTCATTGCGAGAAAGATCACGTCGTGATGTGGTCTTCTTTCCAGCTTCTGCGACTGCCTGGTCAGCAGCCTCGCCTTCCTTCGTTACCGGGAGGTCGTGGCCCCTGTCGGGGCTCCAGCTTTTCCCTCGCCGGCGTCTCCTTCACCGTCGACTCTGCCAAAAACGTCTTGCCAAATCTCTGTGACAATTTCTTCAGAGGTGCGTACGCCGCCTTCACGCACACGCACACGACCAGACAGCGCCACTAACGCGGCATCGAGGCCAACGCTTGGTTGTGTCACTTCTGATTCGCGAAGTGCAGCTAACGACACCGCAACCTTTGCAAAGTCGACTGCGCCGCGCACTGAAGACCCAACTCGTAAATCTGTGTGTGAGCGAGTGAGGCGAACAACTTTGACCGCTTTTGACAACCATGCATCAGTAAGGCCAGAGCCCTCTGTATTGCGACGCACAATTGCTTCTTCATTTTCGGCAGATTGATACGACATAGATACGCGACATACGCGGTCGTATACGGCACCAGAAATACGTGCAGTACCTACAGCGTCAAATGGGTTCATGGCCGCAACGAGACGGAAACCGTTTACTGCAGCAACACGACCAAGCCGGGGAACATTGAGTTCGCCTTCGCTCATCACAGTGATAAGTACATTGAGAGTCTCTTCGGGGATGCGGTTGATTTCTTCCACGTACAACAAGGAACCGTCACGCATGGCAGTCACAAGTGGCCCATCAACAAAGACGGACGGGTCGTAACCATCACTCAGCACGCGTGCTGGATCAAAATGCCCCACAAGACGAGCTGGTGTTAATTCAGCGTTACCTTCAACAAACTCAAATCCGATGCCTAACCCCTGAGCCACGGCGCGCAGCAACGTGCTCTTTCCCGTACCTGGAGGGCCTTCAAGGAGAACATGGCGATCTGCAGCCAATGCTGCAAGCACCAATTCAACTTCTCGTTGACGCCCAACTACTTGGCTCGACAATGTCGAGCGGAGTGACGCAGTATCAGTCATTGACGATGATGCCGCGAATGTTTTCGCCTTCACGCATTGCGCGGTAGCCCTCGTTGATGTCTTCAAGTGGGTAGCGCTTCGTGATGAGCTCTTCAAGTTTGAGATCGCCAACGCGATACATGTCCAGCAACTTAGGAATGTCGGCACGTGGGTTCAGGCTGCCAAAAATGGTTCCCTTCACTTCTTTTTGCCACATTGCGAGTTGGAACAAGTTGATGTCTGCACTTGTCTCGTCCATTGGAGAGATTGCAGTAACAACACATGTGCCGCCCTTGCCCACCATTGTCATTGCCTCGCCCATCATGTCGCCATGCAACACGCCTGGTGTCATGATGACGCGGTCGGCCATTTGGCCCCATGACAATTCCAGGAGATGTGGAATTGCTTCAGTCATAGAAGAGTACGTATGGGTTGCTCCAAACTCCATAGCCTTTTCACGCTTGAACTCCACTGGGTCAATCGCAATGATGTGCTTGGCTCCAGCCATGCGTGCACCTTGCACTGCGTTAATGCCAATGCCACCGATACCAACCACCACCACAGTGTCGCCAGGTTGCGTGTCGGCGCGACTGGTAGCAGAACCCCAACCAGTAGCAACGCCGCAAGAAACAAGTGCAACACAATCAAGTGGAAGATCTTTTTCCACTTTGATGAGTGAAGCCTCTGCAACAGTTGCGTATTCGGAGAATGTTCCCAGCTTGGCCATCATCTTCACAGCGCGACCATCTTTTACGTGGTGGCGATGCGTGCCGTCGGTAATCATTCCACCTGTCAAGGTTCCAGCACCGAGGTCACACAGGTTCTGACGACCTGTGGAGCAATAACGGCAACGACCACATGAAGGAACAAAGCTTGCCGATACGTGATCGCCAACTTGTAGCGAAGTAACACCTGGGCCGACTTTGAGAACAACACCGGCTCCTTCATGACCACCGATAAATGGGAAGAAGTCATCGACACCCATCATGGCGAGGAGTTCTTTAGGCGGGACCATGTCACCAGTGACGAAGTGCTCATCTGAGTGGCACATTCCGGCGACTTTCCAGTTCACCAATACTTCATTGGCTTTGGGATCATCTACTTCAATCTCTTCAACCACCCATGGTTGATCGATTCCGTACAACACTGCTGCTTTGGATTTCATAACTATTCCCCTATGTAGTTGTTGGTATTTCTCCGCCGAAGCGAAAAGATTTATTCGTAAATCAGAACTCCGCGAATGTTCTTTCCATCGCGCATGTCTTGGTAGCCCTCATTGATTCCTTCAAGTGGGTACGTCTTTGTAACAAGGCCATCAAGATCAAGTTGGCCTTCGCGATACAAGCCGAGAAGTTTCGGAATGTCTGCACGGGGGTTACCTGAACCAAAGAGAGAACCAACAAGTTGCTTTTCCATGAGTGTGAGATCGAGAAGGCTCATGTTTGCTCCACCCATTTCAAATGCAGGGTGAATGTTGGTAACAACGACGCGGCCGCGCTTTGCTGCGAGTGCCATTGCTTCGCCCATCAGTTGACCGTCGCCAACACCCATTGTCATGATGACTTTGTTTGCCATAGTTCCCCATGTGAGATCCTGCAACAGTGGCAATGCTTCAGTCATTGAAGATGCTGTGTGTGTTGCACCGAACTCCATAGCCTTTTCACGCTTGAACTCAATTGGGTCGATAGCAACGATGCGCTTTGCACCGGCAAGACGTGCACCTTGAATTGCGTTAGCTCCGATACCACCAACGCCAACAACAACAACTGTGTCGCCAGGAGAAACATCTGCTGCATACACAGCAGAACCCCAGCCAGTGACAACGCCGCAACCAAGGAGGCATGCCTTGTCGAGTGGAACGTCTTTTTCAATCTTGATGCACGATGCTTCGTTTACCACTGTGTGATGCGCAAAGGTTCCGAGCATGCACATCAATGTGAGGTCTTTCCCTTGTGCATGGTGACGAGATGTGCCGTCTGAAATCTGCAGACCGAGCCCCATGAGTGCGCCGAGGTCGCACAAGTTCTGATGTCCGGTGGAGCAGCTTGGGCATCGACCACACGATGGGATGAAACCAAAGACAACGTGGTCACCGACTGACAACCAACTCACACCTTCGCCGATGGCTTCCACCACGCCGGCACCTTCATGACCACCAACAATGGGAAGCGCAAACGGAAGGTCGCCTGTGGCGAGGTGCTCATCGGAGTGGCACATACCCGAAGCGGCAATCTTGACCAATACTTCGCCTGGTCCAGGAGCATCGAGCTCAATCTCTTCCACGCTCCACGGCGCATTAACTTCCCAGAGAACTGCAGCTTTCGTTTTCATCGAATGCCCCCTATTTGACGAGCCAGGCAACCTGGCGGTGTCCTTTGAGAATAGCCCTATCCCCCCAACATTCTCTAGTGGGCGTCTTTCCAACTACTGTTAGCGCCATGGAACAGGACAACACACCTACCCCCGTCGCCCCTACTGCAGATGCTGCAGTGGAATCTCCCGTCACCGAGGAACTCCTCGTGGAAGAGATCTCCATTGACGGCATGTGCGGCGTGTACTGAGCCCCACCTTTTTAGCGGGGCGATGAATGACCGTCACTCTTGAGTCGGCATGCGAGTTACACCCGCAGGTGGCATTACGACCAGAACCATTTGGTGCACTTGCGTACCACTACGGAAATCGACGACTGGTTTTTCTCAAACACCCCGACATTGTTCGCGTGGTGAAGACCATGGGTCAACATTCTTCTCTTCGTGATGCTCTTTTAGCTGAAGGCGTCGACGAAGCACGATGGCCATCATTTGTTAGCGCCCTATCCTCACTTACTACATCGGAGATAATTCGTGTCCTCTGAAACACTCTCAGCACAAATGAAGCAAGGCCTTGATGCGCCAATCTGCCTGACATGGGAATTGACCTATGCATGCAACTTGGCATGTGTCCATTGCTTGTCTAGTAGCGGTCAACGTGACGAGCGTGAACTTTCAACTGCGCAAGCAAAAGCTGTTATCGACGAACTTCGCGACTTGCAGGTGTTCTACATCAACATTGGTGGTGGCGAGCCAATGATTCGCCGCGACTTCTTTGAGATTATTGAGTATTCAATTTCCAACAAGATTGGCGTGAAGTTTTCAACCAATGGTGCTTTCATCGACCAACGCAATGCCGAACGTCTGGCAGCGATGGATTACCTCGATATCCAGATCAGCCTCGACGGCACCGATGCCGCAACAAACGACGCCGTGCGTGGCGAAGGTTCATATGCCACAGCAATTCGTGCAATGGACAACTTGAAGGCTGCGGGTTTTGGTCAATTCAAAATTTCAGTTGTCGTTACGCGTCACAACGTTGACCAACTAGATGAGTTCAAAGCACTTGCAGATCACTACGGTGCACAACTACGTATCACTCGCTTGCGTCCTGCTGGTCGTGGCGCCGATACATGGAATGAACTGCACCCCACGAACGCACAGCAGCGACAGATTTACGATTGGTTGCTTGCCCACGGCGAAAACGTATTGACGGGAGACTCGTTCTTCCACCTCAATGCATTTGGTGAATCACTACCTGGTCTCAACCTGTGTGGCGCCGGACGTGTTGTGTGCCTCATCGATCCAATCGGCGATGTGTACGCATGTCCATTCGTTATCCACGACACTTTCAAAGCAGGCAATGTTTTGGAAGCAGGTGGATTTACACATGTGTGGCGTGAATCTGATTTGTTTACTGAATTGCGTGAGCCACAAAGTGCAGGAGCATGCGCTTCATGCGGAGCCTTTGATGCGTGCCAAGGCGGATGCATGGCTGCAAAATTCTTTACAGGGTTACCACTCGACGGGCCAGACCCAGAGTGCGTAGGTGGCGACGGTGAAATTCTCTTGGCTTCAGTCCCAGTTGCATTGACTCCTCGTCCGTCTATGGACCATTCAAAACCGCCACGCCATAAGGTCAACGCATGAACCCGATTGTCGCTGTTCTTGCCATTGTTCTTGCATATTTCTGCGGCACATTGCCAAGCGCCATCTTGATTGCAAAATCAAAAGGCATCGACATCACAACTTTTGGTTCCGGCAACCCGGGAGCAAGCAATATTTCACGAGCACTCGGCGCAAAGTATGGCGCACTTGTCTTTCTGCTTGATGCAGGAAAAGGAGCAATTCCCGTAGTCCTGACGCTCGGATACCGACCAATCGCTTTTGCGTGTGCTGCAGCAGCAATTGTCGGCCACATGTTTCCCGTCACGCGCCACTTCAAGGGCGGCAAAGGAGTCGCAACTGGCGGTGGAGTTTTGCTTCCACTTCACCCACCCGTAATGATCGGCACACTCATCGCATGGCTTCTCATTATGAAGGTGAGTAAGAAAGCATCTATCGCATCCATTTCGATTGTTCCGATCATGCTTATTGCACTTGCTGTGCGCGGAACTGCTGGCTGGGAATTGTTGGCCCTACTCGGAATGGGTGCACTTGTTGAGATTCGTCATATCTCCAATATCAAAAGATTGATATCTGGCAGTGAGCCTCCTGTTACTGGCGTCAGCCATTAACACTGTGGTCGCCTGACCAAACAACATGCCAGCTCCGATTGTTCTTCTTGCCCTTGGTTCTTGGGAACAGCATGGCGCCCACTTACCGTTTGATACCGACACAGTGATCATCGAATCTGTTGTTGATGCGGCAATTCGTTCTGTTGATCCTGAGAACACACAATTCTCGGTTGTGCCAACTATTGGAGTTACCGCCAGTGACGAACACAACGGGTTTGCTGGAACGCTGAGCATTGGTACTCATGCTTTATCCGACGCGATTGTTTCCATTGCTCGTTCCGCTTCGTGGGCGCGCGGTATTTGCATTGTGAATGGCCATGGCGGCAATGCAGACGCACTGAAACTTGTCCATTCAGCACTTGATTACGAAAACATTCGGCATTCCATCTGGTCCTTGCCTTACTACGAAGGTGCAGATATGCACGCAGGTCATACCGAAACTTCATTGATGCTGCACCTTGCTCCAGGCACTGTGCGCATGGACCTCGCAGAAGTTGGTGCAGTCGGAGACTCTGAAATGCTGATTGAACGCATGCGAGCTGGTGGAATAAAGGAAGTGTCATCAAATGGAGTTGTGGGTGACCCCACTAATGCCAACGCTGCTCATGGAGCAACAATGTTGAGTTTTTATGCAGACCACTTAACAAAGCTCTTGTTACAGATACAAACGTCTTGGACATGACCACCAATTTTGCCGCCGACAAGCAATGGTTTCGTTCAAAGGACGGCAAAAAGCTTCTCGCTGGTTCTCCCCTCACGCTATTTACAGTTTCAACGGCTGGAAGCGCCATCCTCGATGCGATTGAGAGCGATACTGCTCTGCCTCCTCAACATCAACAACTCACAGACCGTCTCTCTGCAACCGGGGCTATTCACCCGCAGAACGTTGCGTCATGTTTAGCGGAACAAGTCACCGTGGTTATTCCGGCCTTCGTTAGTAACGAAGAAGATCAGGAAGCCCTGCAGGCATTAGTTGATGAATTGCGACCACTCAGAATTGTGATTGTCGATGATGCCTCACCATTTTTCTTTGAGATTGTTAAGACCACGATGGTCCGTCTTGAAAAGAACAGTGGTCCCGCGACTGCTCGCAACACCGGATTGAAACACGTTGAGTCACCCTACGTAGTTTTCGTGGACACAGATGTTCAGATTTCCGCGCAAGACGTACTCAACTTGGCAGGCCACCTAGCTGATACACAACTTATGGCGGTAGCACCGCGCGTAGAAACAGAGAGAACCAAATCATTCATCAATGAATACGAATCGTTTCATTCGCCACTAGATCTTGGACCAGACCCAGCAGTCGTACGACCCTTGTCGCGTGTTGCATATGTTCCGTCAGCCGTTCTTGCCTGCAATACAAGTCACCTTCGTGAACTTGACGGCTTCAATGAAGATCTACGCGTGGGTGAAGATGTAGACCTCATTTGGCGTGCAGTTGAAGGCGAGTTCGTTGTGCGATATGCACCTGAAACAGTTGCTACACATTCTCCACGCCGCACTGTGCGTTCATTGTTGAGACAGCGTATTTCATATGGCTCAAGTAGTGCTGCATTAGATGAACGACATCCTCGCTCTTCGGCCCCATTACGCACACATTTGTTCTTTTTCGTACCGGTCATGCTGCTTTTCTTGGGCTATTTGGTGACCGCGGCAACAGCACTGATCCCAATGTTCTTTTATTTCGCACTCACATTACGAAATACGGGAATGTCCCTATTGCAACGCACGCGAATTACGTGGTGGGGTTTAGTGAGCACCACCAAACTGACTGCTTCCGTAATACGACGAGTATGGTGGCCATTGTTTGCTCTTGCATCACTTGTAACAACTCGACCAGTTATCACGTGGTCCTTCTGTGTGCTCATTCCAACATTGTTTGAACTAATGAAAAAGAAACCACGTCAACCGCTCACCTACCTTGTCGTGCGAAGCCTCGATGACATGAGTTATGGAATTGGAGTATGGAAGGGCGCAATTCGGCGAAAGAACCTGCGTTGCCTGTTGCCAGTCTTTACTCTGCGTGCATCAAGCCGGAGATGAAGATTGGATGCGTTGGCTTATGTCATTGCATTCGGCACATACTGATTCTGGAATCAAGCCCCACCGCATGAGTCGTGCGAAGATCGCGCACCCCAAGCAGAAGCCCACAAAAGCTTCCAACGAAGCAGCTCCAGCCAACATTGCAATCACAACTCGAGACGCTGTGTGCGCATCGGCAAACCACAGCACCGAGCCGACGATAGAGAACAAGGCGCCAATCCCTTGGGCAAACCTTTTGGGTGGTCCGGGCACAAGACGATGATCGCGCTTGATACGCGGTGTGATGATTTGTGTAGAAATTCTTCCCAATGGACTCAGCAATGGTCCCGTGCTTACTCGAGCAATAAATCCATATGTAAGCGGCAGAAGCAGCCATGGATTTCCCGTGATTACAAAAGCCACGCTCATCACCACGGCCCCACCAGCCACGATGCGTGCTGAAGTTTCATTGACGGGATTTGGAAACCCAAAGATTCTGGCCATGCCATCACGCTAGGGCAATATTCCTGTCTGACAACTCAGCAATAGTCGTGGCGACTACGGTCAATGGAGTGACTATCCGCCTTGCCGTGCAACGAGCCCAATGGTTATCCCATGTACACCGCGTTGCCGACTCAATGCCAGGCATTGTCCCTGTTGTTAAGGGCAATGGTTATGGATTTCGTCGGTGGAACCTCATGCCCTTGGCCGGCGAACTCGCAAACGAAATTGCGGTGGGCACCATCTTTGAGGTGCGCGATATCCCAACGCATGTCACTCCTATTGTTCTCACGCCAACTCTGACACCACCGCCCAAGAATCTCCCCCTCAACACAATTCTCACAGTGGGTAGCGCGCATCATGTCATTGCTCTCACGTCTGCAGGGTGGCGTGGTGATGTCATCATTAAATTGCAATCACCAACAATGAGATTTGGTGTTACCAAGCAAGATTTTGATTTACTCATGCGCGATGTTCGAAATGCGCAATTTACACTTCGTGGTTTTTCTATTCACCCTCCGCTTGAAGGCGATCCAAAGTCGCACATCGAAAACATTTCTTCATGGATTGAACTTCTTGAACCATCCCAACCGATATACGTCAGTCACCTTGATGCAACTGCATACGCCTACCTCTGTGGAAAGTTTCCTGACCGTTCTTTCCGTATTCGCCTTGGTACTTCTCTATGGCACGGAGACAAATCTGCACTGCAATTATCGGCAGATGTAGTGGACCATCACCCAGTGGAATCGGGCACAAAGGCTGGTTATCGGCAAACTCTCATCAATGGCTCCGGAGAAATTGTGCTGGTCGGATGCGGTACTGCACACGGTGTCAATGTGCTGCCTGATGGCCGTAGTCCATTCCATTTTCGCAATCAACGCCTCAATCTGCTTGAAGCTCCGCACATGCATACTTCAATGTTGTTTGTTGCGCGAGGTAGACCAATGCCAAGTGTCGGTGAATGGATCGATGTGCAACAACCACTCACCCGAGTGCAAGTTGACTTGTTGCAATATCTCTAGTTAGTTACTAGTCGTGCACGGTTGCCATGCGGTTGAGCCCGCGCCAACCTACGGCGGACGCACCGATGAGAGGACCTTCATCAGAAAGTCGCGTCGGAACAATTCGTGCCTTGCGCGAGAACTCGATGGTGCACAATTCATCGAGTGTGCGTTGAGCTGCATTAAAGAACGTGGCACCAAAACCTAAAGCGACGCTGCCACCAACAACCACAAGTTTGAGGTCAAGAAGATTGCATGCAGACGCGACGCCACGACCAACGAGGCGACCTGTGCGCACCATGATCTCGTAGGTGGGCTGAGTAGGCGAACGACCCGTAATGGCCTCAATGGCTGGGCCTGAAGCCTCTGCCTCAAGGCACCCACGACCTCCGCAGGTGCATCGGCGACCATTGGGTTCCACGATGACGTGACCAATATGGCCCGCATTTCCTGTTTCGCCATCTAGTAACTGGCCATTGAGCACAATGCCCCCGCCAACCCCAGTGGAGACCACCATGGCCATGAAATTGTCTACGCCACGTGCCGCCCCGAGCCAACCTTCAGCTAGCGCCAAAGCTTTTGCGTCACCATCTCCAAAGACAGGAAGTCCAGTGAGGGTTTCTAAACGTTGACGCAATTCAAAACCTCGCCACTGTGGAATGTTGAGTGGGGAAATCGTTTCCACGTTTGCAGTGATTGGTCCAGCTGAACCGACACCCACGACAGATGGACGCACACCATAATGATCGACTGCTCGCAACAACTGCGCATCAACTGCTCGACTCAGATCGTCAAAAAGTTCCTCAGATGAATCTTGCGCATTGACAACAAACTGTGTTCGGTCAATTAACTCACCATTGCGAGTCACTAAACCGACAGCAATTTTTGAGCCGCCAATATCGATTGAGAGTGCGAGGTCCATGGGATGTACATTCTCGCAATATGTCAAACAAAAAACACGCTTATTTGGCTAATGGGCGCAGGTTGAAACACACAATTCGAACTAAGATTTATAGGCAATGAACACATGGGCCGCGCTCTTGCAGCGCGAAATTGGGTCGCAACGCCATATTGAACTGCAACGATTTATTGCGCACGAGCGTTTGGAATCAACTGTGTTTCCCCCGGCGCAGGACGTATACGCAGCCCTAGACCTCACGTCATTTGAGTCAACAAAAGTGGTCATTTTAGGACAAGACCCGTACCACGGTCTCGGGCAAGCACATGGTCTGAGTTTCTCTGTGCGCGCCAACACACCGATTCCGCCATCGCTACGAAATGTTTTTCAAGAACTCTTCACCGATGTTGCAATACAACGTGAACAAAACGGTGACTTAACAGGATGGGCACGTCAAGGAGTGCTGTTACTTAACACAACATTGACAGTGCGCGAAGGAGAACCCGGTGCACATAAAGATCATGGTTGGGAACACATTACGGACGCTGTCATCAGTGCACTTAATGAAAAACCAACTCGCGTTGTGTTTGTTTTATGGGGAGCCCATGCCCGTAAAAAGAAAATACTGATCACGCAGACCCATCATGTGGTCATCGAGAGTGCGCACCCGTCGCCATTATCTGCACATCGTGGATTCTTTGGAAGCAAGCCGTTCTCTCAAATCAATTCTGCGCTGGAAGGGGCTGGGTTATCCCCCATCAACTGGGGGCAATAGAGCCGTTAGGCCTTGGCTGGCCGCTGTTGGGTGATGCAGTGGATTCCTCCACCGCCAATAGCCAAGATGCGGCCAATGTCAAGCGGGACAGTGGAACGTCCGGGGAAGAATTCACTGATCATCTGCACCATGTCATGGTCCGCTGCGTGTCCACACACGGGAACTATTACAAATCCATTTCCAACATAGAAATTTAAGTACGGAACAACAATCCGTTCACTGTTGTATTCAACAAATGGCAACACAGGAATTACGTCTACTTGTAGTTGCTCACCATTTGCCGCAGTACTTGAGCGAGCAATTTTTTCATTGATAGCCAAACGCACAAAATCTTCTTCTGATGAATCAGAACAACCCTGCAACAACACATGGCCGGGTCGTGTAAACGCTGCGACATTGTCGACATGGCCGTCAGTATCAAAATCAAGCG
>JBIKZT010000022.1:0-16837 GCA_044354565.1 Ilumatobacteraceae bacterium | reverse complement strand
TCACCACCATTACCGTACCCCGTATGCTGAAAAGGTTCGAAGGTAGATTTCTGCGTCAATCTCGACTGAATGGAAAAAAGTAACTGCGCCATGAAGTCGCAACGAAAGGTCTTATGAATCAACAACAATGGATTCCTCTCGAGAGGTCAACTGCCACGAACGTGCGACATATTGCAACTATCTCTGCGGTGTTGCATCTAGCCGTAGTCGTTGTGTTCACGCTTGTTGGTCTTGTGGTCGGGCAATTGTTGATTGGCATCGCAGTCGGTGTGGCAGTTGGTGCCTTTTTGGTGCGCTCCATTCGCCGCGGCGCCGAACAAAAGATTCTTGAAACTCTTGGTGGGGTAGCCGCCTCAGAGATAGATCATGCACGACTGTTCAACGTGGTGGATGGACTGTGCGTAGTAGGCGGAGACCAACGTCCCGCATTACGGGTTGTTGATGCAGGTTTTCCAATTGCGTTGATAACCGCCATGCCTGGTTCAGCAGGGACCATCGTCGTGTCTTCCGGATTTGTTTCCCTGATGGGCCGAATTGAAACTGAGTCTGTGGTGGCGCATCTCATGGCGCGCTTGCGCTCGGGTGATATTGCACTCACCACATATCTCATGTCCTTGTCGCAAATGCTCGGACGTATTGGGCTCGGATCACTTGCTCGACTTGTCGTGACAAAGACCACCGACGAACGTTCGGTATTGGTCGCCGATATCGCCTCGTGTCAAGCAACGCGGTATCCACCAGGCTTGATTTCCGCATTAGAGATAGTGGTTGATCATTCCCAAGAGACTTTGCACAGACTGGGAGCACGTCCGTTGTGGTTTGCAACTCCGCATGGTTCACGCAATGACACCACTAGGGAAGCTGGGCTATCTAGTCTTGGCTTTGAGCGCCCATCTCTTGATGAGCGAATCGCCCTTTTAAAGGAAATCTAAATTGAAATCTTCACGTCGCCTCTTCACACGTATTGCAGCCGGTGCAATCTTGCTCTCTGTCATTGCTTCATGTGGTGGCGGCGGCAGCTCCACCGCAGATACGAATCCTGACGGCACCCCCGTAGACACGACATCGTCTGCTGGTCCCGTGTTTCCACTGTTAGGTACTCCAGTGACTGATGCAACGGCCGCGTCTCGTGTCGCACTTGTGGCCAAGATCGACAACCATCCGAATGCGCGCCCTCAGTCAGGACTCAATAAGGCAGACATCGTGTTTGAGGAGAATGTTGAGTCGCTCACACGTTTTGCTGCTGTATTCCAAAGTCAAGGAATTGATCCTGTCGGACCGCTGCGAAGTGGCCGCACCCAAGACATCGACATTCTTGGCGCCTACAACAAGCCGTTGTTTGCTTGGAGTGGCGGTAACTACCGGGTAACAAAAGCAATCAACGCGAGCGATCTTGTAAATGTTGGGTACTCAGCATCTCGTGGCAAGGGCGGCTACTTCCGTGCAAAAGATAAGAAGGTCCCGCACAACTTGTTTGCAAAGACTTCAGATCTTTGGAAACTTGCTCCCGAGGGTTCTGGCCCACCGCAACAGCAATTTACGTATCGTTCCTCTAGCGATGCCAAGCCTGCAACAGCTGTGCCTGTCGACGGTGCAAAAATTTCTATGTACAACGTGAAGGTGTATTGGAAATGGGATGCAGCCAGTGGAAACTTCTTGCGATCGAGCGACAATGTAAAGCGTGTCCTTGAGCCGCACATGACTGATGACGGACAAGTCAATACAAAAAATGTTGTTGTCCTGTATGTCACATACATTCGCAGCAAGGCCGACCGTAAGAGTCCTCACGCCGTGACAACTGGCGATGGAACCGGTTACGTCATGACCGATGGTGGTCTCATTCCCATCACATGGACACGCGCCTCACGCACGGAACCGTTCACACTGAAGGACGCCAATGGTGCCGTCGTACGTCTGACACCGGGCCGTACTTGGGTGGAATTGGCATGGAAGAACTCTTTGGCACAGGTAGACCCAGGCGTCGACCCAGCCAAAGTGGCCTGGCCTGCTGTTTAGTCACACTTATTCAGGCGGGGCTTGACCCTGTCGCCTAGATACCATTGGGCATATGAGTTCATCCAATAGTTCTTCTGTGGGCACACTGCGCGTCAAGCGTGGTCTTGCCGAAATGCTGAAGGGTGGCGTCATCATGGATGTCGTCACGCCTGAACAAGCCCGTGTTGCAGAAGACGCAGGTGCATGCGCAGTCATGGCACTTGAACGCGTTCCTGCAGACATTCGTCGCGACGGTGGCGTTGCTCGCATGAGTGACCCAGAGATGATCGAAGCGATCAAGGCTTCTGTGCACATTCCGGTGATGGCAAAAGCTCGTATCGGACATTTCGTTGAGGCGCAGATTTTGGAAGCACTCGGCGTCGACTTTGTTGATGAATCAGAAGTGCTCACACCAGCCGACGAGAAGCATCACATCGATAAGTTTGCATTTACTGTTCCGTTCGTGTGTGGCGCTACAAACCTTGGTGAAGCGCTTCGTCGTGTTTCTGAAGGTGCTTGCATGATTCGCTCAAAGGGTGAAGCTGGCACCGGCAACATTGTTGAAGCAGTTCGACACTTGCGTTCCATCTTCGGTGACATTCGCAAGATCACCCAGGCTGATGCGTCAGAGCTTTTCGATTGGGCCAAGAATCTCCAAGCTCCGTTGCCTCTAGTTCAAGAGATTGCTGAGACCGGAAAGTTCCCAGTGCCCATTTTCTGTGCGGGAGGCATTGCAACTCCTGCAGATGCTGCTCTCGCCATGCAATTAGGTGCTGAAGCAGTATTCGTTGGTTCGGGAATCTTCAAGAGCGATGATCCTGCACCACGCGCGAAAGCAATTGTTGAAGCCACCACTCACTTCCGTGATCCACAGATCTTGGCAAAAGTCAGTCGAGGCCTTGGCGCTCCCATGACCGGCATTGGCATGGACGAAATTAACGAAGCGCAGAAGTTCGCTTCGCGTGGTTGGTAAGACTCAACCATGAACGCGAGGCCTCCGGGTGAACAGTTGCGTTGGGGTGTTAGCCCTTCAAGGAGCCTTTGCTGCTCATTGTGAGTCGCTTACTTCGATTGGTGTAAAGACCGTCGAGGTGCGTACACCTGAACAATTGGCAAGCGTTGATGCGTTATTGATGCCCGGTGGAGAATCGAGCACAATGTCTCAACTGTTGGAGTCGTCAGGTTTGTTCGATCCCATTGCTGCGCGTATTGCCGAAGGCATGCCTACATTTGGAACATGTGCGGGCATGATTCTCTTGTCATCTGAAATTCTCGATGGCCGCAGTGATCAACGAAGTTTTAGCGCTATAGATATTTCTGTTCGACGCAATGCATTTGGTCGCCAAGTCGATTCCTTTGAATCCGACATAGACACTCGCGTCGGTCAATTTCATGGCGTCTTTATACGAGCACCACGCATTGAGCGCGTGGGCGCCGGCGTTGAAGTTCTTGGTCAACTCGGAGAAGAGCCCGTCTTGGTGCAACAAGGAAACGTGATGGCTGCATCGTTTCATCCGGAACTGTCCCACGATGTTCGGTTGCACGAGTACTTTATTTCTTTAATCCCAACTGCAGGAAAGGTGTAACCGATGTCTGGTCACTCTAAATGGGCAACAATCAAACACAAGAAGGGTGCTGCAGATAAAGCACGCGGAAAACTGTTTGCAAAACTGTCTCGTCAAATTGAAGTAGCAGTAAAAGGTGGCGGAGGAGACATTGAGTCAAACGCGTCTCTTCGAACTGTGGTGCAAAAGGCCAAGGCTGCACAGATGACGAAAGATGCAATTGATCGAGCAGTGAAGCGCGGCATGGGAGAAACTGGTGGCGCGAACTACGAGACCATCATGTACGAAGGCTATGCACCAGGCGGAGTTGCACTCTTGGTTGATGTTCTCACCGATAATCGCAATCGCACTGCTGCAGATGTTCGCAGTGCATTTACAAAGTTCGGCGGATCCATGGCTGAACCTGGTGCTGTTAGCTGGCAGTTCTCTCGCCGCGGACTCATTTTGGTACCCATTGCTATTGAAGAAGACGCGGTCATGACCGCTGCACTTGAAGCAGGGGCGGACGACATTGAGCCAGACGGTGAATCATGGAGAATTCTCACCGATCCTTCAGTGGTCTATGACGTGAAGGACGCTCTCGAGGCTGCTGGCATTGAGGTACAGAGCGCTGAAAGCACAATGGTGTCCTCGAACACAATTGAAGTGACTGCGCTTGAAGATGCGCGTCAGATTCTGCGTATTATGGACATGTTGGAAGATAACGATGATGTACAAGACGTCTTCGCCAATTTCGATATTGACGAATCATTGATGCAGGAGATTGACTGATGGCCGTTGCAGTAGGGGATCAAGCTCCCGAGTTCACATTGCCAGGCACTGGTTCTCAGTCCTATTCATTGGCGTCGTACCGAGGCAAGCCAGTTGTATTGGTGTTCTACCCAGGTGACGACACTCCGGTGTGCACGAAACAACTGAACTCATACAACAACGAGTTGTCTGCTTTCTCTGACGTCGGTGCACAAGTTCTCGCTATCTCGGCGCAAGATGTTGCTAGCCACGAGGTATTTGCCGACAAGCACGGATTCGGTTTTCCGCTCCTTGCAGATACCGATAAGGCCGTTGCTGCCCTGTACGGAACGGTGGGTCCTCTCGGATTCCCTCGTCGCAGTGTGTTCGTCATCGATGCCAATGGCACCATCCGCTATGTCCATAGGGCTATAGCTGGCTTGACTTTCCGCCCAGTTGAAGAGCTCGTGGCAGCCGTCGAGGCCGCTCGCTGACATTCCCACACGGGCGCTAGGAGCCTGGGGTACAATACGAACCTATGTTCGGTCAGGGTTCTTCAGAGGGCTACATCATCTTGGGAATCGACCCCGGTCTTACTCGTTGTGGGTATGCCGTTTTGCAGATGAACTCGGCACAAGACATCACAGCCCGGGCTTTGGGTGTCATCCGCACCCCCACGACTAATTCTCTTCCCGAACGACTTGGTGAAATACATCATGAGATCGAGGCATTGCTGTCTGATTATCGCCCCCATGCTGTGGCCATCGAGCAGGTCTTTTTCCAAAACAACGTTCGTACCGCTATGGGCGTTGGCCAAGCAAGTGGCATTGTTTTGGCATTGGCATCACGCGCGGGGTGTGAGGTTGCTCAGTACACGCCGTCACAAGTTAAAAACACTGTTGCTGGGTGGGGTGGCGCAACAAAAGATCAAATTGGCCAGATGGTGCAGCAACGTTTACATCTTGAATCTGCTCCACAACCAGCAGACGCTGCCGACGCGGCAGCTATTGCGTTGTGCCATTGCTCCATTGCGCCTTTTATTGCTTCACGTGATGCAGCGCTTATGCGAGGTGTCAAATGATTGGCAGTCTGCGCGGCACGGTGCTTGAACGTTTCACGCCTTCCACAGTTCTCATTGAAGTTGCTGGCGTTGGGTATCTGTGTTCAGTGACTACATCAACATTTGCTGAGCTTGAACCGACTGTGTCGGTGTTTCTGCATGTTCACCATCACATTCGCGAAGATGCTCAAACCTTGTTCGGCTTTTCGTCCCGTGTCGAGCGAGACACATTCAACATACTTATTGCAACCCATGGCATTGGCCCTGCAATGGCCATGGCGATTTTGTCTACCTATTCACCTACGGCTCTTGTTACGGTTGTTACATCAGGCGACACACAAGCACTCACTGTTGTTCCAGGTGTTGGCAAAAAGACTGCTGAGCGCTTAATGATTGAACTGAAATCTCGCCTCAATCTCGAGGGAATCTCTGCAGTAGACGCGTACGGTTCTGTGCAGTCGGCAGCAGCAGATGTCCGTGAGGCACTCACCGCGCTTGGGTACGGTCCAGAAGAGATTCGTGAAGCGATGCGTCAGCTCACCACTGCAGACGATGCTGAAACGATGTTGCGAGATGCATTAGCAATGCTGGGAGCACGACGTGCGTGATGAATTTCTAGATCCGTTCATCAATTCTGAGCGCGAGGTGTCTGACGAAGTTGGTCTTCGTCCGCGACATCTCGATGATTTTGTTGGTCAGAGAGAACTGAAGGAACATTTAGACATCGTGCTTGGTGCCGCCAAACAGCGTGGACAAGCAGCAGATCATATTTTGCTGGCAGGGCCTCCTGGTCTTGGAAAAACGACACTCGCAGGCATCGTTGCTGCTGAGATGAACGTAGCAATGCACGTCACTAGTGGTCCTGCACTTGAACGCGCCGGTGACCTTGCATCTATCCTCACCAAACTTGGCGAGGGAGACGTGTTGTTCATCGATGAAATACATCGTCTTTCTCGCGCAGTTGAAGAGATTTTGTATCCAGCGATGGAAGATTTCCAGATTGACATCGTGGTGGGCAAGGGGCCAGCTGCTTCGTCTATCCGTCTTACATTGCCTCGATTCACATTGATTGGCGCCACCACTCGTACGGGAATGATCACAGGACCACTTCGTGACCGATTCGGTTTGGTGGCTCGCCTTGATTACTACGACGCCGAAGAACTTGATTCCATTGTCACTCGAGCTGCGGGAATTCTTGATGTGCCCGTCACAAAAGAAGCATCTATTAACATCGCTCGTCGCAGTAGGGGAACTCCACGTATCGCTAACCGCTTGCTGCGTCGCGTACGAGACTTTGCCGAAGTGCGTAGCGATGGTCACATCACCGCCGATACAGCACTAGAAGCGTTGCGTGTGTTTGGGGTTGATGAACTGGGTCTCGACAAAGTCGACCGTGCCATCTTGCGCAGTCTCTGTGAGCAATTCGAAGGTGGCCCAGTCGGGCTCACCACATTGGCTATTGCGGTGGGTGAGCAACCAGAGACAGTCGAAGACGTGTACGAACCCTTTCTTATTCAGCAGGGGCTCATTGCGCGTACGCCACGTGGGCGAGTGGCGATGGATGCTGCTCGCTTGCACCTCGCCAACCCGTAGCCTCTGTGCGTGCAACTTTCTGACATCGACTACGTCCTTCCTGAGGCGCGTATTGCTCAAAAGCCGATCGAACCCCGAGATTCAGCTCGGTTATTAGTTGCACTCGATGCGGAAAACACGCAACATCTGCATGTCAGAGATTTGCCATCATTGGTCGGTCCTGGTGACGTCATCGTTGTGAACGACACGCGTGTTCTGCCGGCACGACTCATGCTTCAACGTCGGACAGGTGGCACAGCGGAGGTGTTGCTCCTTGAGCAACGTTCGCCCGACCATCGTTTGTGGGAAGCCTTGATTAGACCCGCTCGCAAATTAAAAGAAGGCGAAATTCTCGAGTACTTCGGAAAGCGCGTGGTGCGCATTGGGCCACGTACCGAAGCAGGCGACACGTTCGTCGTAGAAATTATCGACGAAGATCCACTGGCTTTAGTGAACCGTATTGGCGCAATGCCATTGCCTCCGTACATTCGTGGTTCATTGAAAGACGGAGAGCGATATCAAACTGTGTATGCGCGTCGTGCGGCTAGTGCTGCAGCACCAACTGCCGGTCTGCACTTCACGCCTGAACTTATTGAAGCCGTGACTGCAACGGGCGCTCAGATCCATCGAGTGGAATTAGTGGTGGGACTCGACACGTTCAAACCTATTTCTACAGAGAATCCATTGGACCATGTCATTCATTCAGAGATGTACAACATTGAGCCGTCAGTGATTGAGGCGTGCAATTCTGCCAACCGAGTCATTGCTATTGGAACCACGGCCGTGCGCGCTCTTGAGTCTGCTGGTTCGACTGGAAATCTGTCTGGGCGTACCAATATTTTCATCACACCTGGCTACGAGTGGAAGATCGTTGATGTGATGTTGACGAACTTTCATCTCCCCAAAACATCTCTGTTATTAATGATTGAGTCTTTCGTAGGCAAGAGGTGGCGTCAGTTGTACGCAACAGCAATCGAAATGGAATACCGGTTTTTGTCGTTCGGTGATGCAATGCTGATATCTCGAGAAAAGAATTAACTCAAATGTTTCGCGTCAATTTAGATACATCAGCAAGTGAGGGTGGAGCACGCAGCGCCACAGCAACTACGCATCGCGGTACCTACAACACGCCGTGCTTCATGCCGGTCGGTACGCGTGGAGCAATCAAGTACTTGAGTGCTCGTGACTACGCAGAGTTGGGTGCACAGATTGTTCTAGGGAATACATATCACCTGATGTTGCGCCCTGGCGCTGAAGTCATTGAACAATTCGGTGGGCTAGGTGCGTTCGCAGCATGGGAAGGTCTCACACTCACTGACTCTGGTGGCTTTCAGGTTTTTTCATTGGACCCAAAGGTTGACGATGATGGAGTTACTTTCAAATCAACGTATGACGGTTCTTACCATCGCTTTACCCCTGAGATAGCAGTTGATGTTCAGCAGAAGATCGGCGCCGACATTCAGATGGTGCTCGATGTCTGTACTTCACTTCCAGCTGAACCGCATGTTGTACGCCTCGCGCTAGAGCGCACACATGCGTGGGCGATTCGGGCACGCGCTGCGCATACTCGTACCGATCAGTCGTTGTTTGGCATCGTGCAGGGTGGTACCGATGCTGCGATGCGTGCAGAGAGTGCACGACGAACAGTTGATGTTGGCTTTGACGGTTACGCCATTGGTGGCTTGTCGGTAGGAGAGTCACGCGCTGAGATGGTTGATGCAATTGGCGCATGCATCGGTGAGTTGCCAAAAGATCAGCCGCGGTATTTGATGGGCGTTGGAGATCCTGCATCGCTTGTGGAAGCTGTTGCGCTTGGAGTGGACCAATTCGACTGTGTTCTTCAAACGCGTGTTGGTCGACATGGAACTGCGCTGACATCTGGAGGCAAGGTGCACATGAAGAATGCACAGCACACGATGTCGGAAGAACCACTCGATGCTCTATGTCACTGCTGGGTATGCAAGACCCATACCCGCGGTTATTTGAGGCATCTGACTCAGGTGGGTGAACCGAGCGCTGCGCGATTGTTGTCTATCCACAATGTGGCGTGGACGATTCAACTGATGAACTCAATGAAACAGGCGATTGAGGTAGGCACTTTTGGTGAATTTCGCCGTCAAACCCTTGAGGTATGGGGCTAAGGAGAACAGTTCTGCTGGCATTGGCTCGCTAGGCTTATCAGCCGTGATTGCTTTTTTACTTTCTGCAGAAACCACTACCTCCACCAGTGGTAGTCCTTGGTTTAGTCTCATTTTCTTTGGCGCCATTTTCGCTGCCATGTATTTCCTTCTTCTTCGCCCGCAGCGTCGTCGCGTGAAGGAATCCCAGAATCTTCAGTCTTCGATCGCTGTTGATGATGAAGTCATCCTGAACTCTGGTATCTACGGCTTTGTTACTGCAATTGAAGGTGACATCTTGTGGATCGACGTTGCTGACGGTCATGACAAAGAGCGAATTGAAATTCGCGTTGCTCGGGCATCGGTTGCTCGTAAGGCTCCAGTTGCCGCCAGCGATTCTCCAGAATCTGACGCAAAGTAAGTTTCAGTGAGTCGTCGCCCTCTACTTTTCTCTCTCATCGGCATTGTCCTTCTGGCGGCAGGGCTTTTTGGAGGCAACCTTTATGCCGGCAATACGCCTTCACTTGGCCTCGATCTACAAGGCGGTGCCTCCGTCACGATGACGCCTAAAGGCACGTATGACGCTGACGCACTAACAGTGGCGGTCGACATCATTCGTCAACGCGTTGACTCCATTGGCGTGTCTGAGCCAGAGATCATTCGTCAGGGCGACACGGTGGTTGTCAACTTGCCTGGCGTCAAAGACCAACAGCAAGCACTTGAGTTAGTCGGCCGTACTGGTGCAGTAGAGATGCGTCCAGTGATCAGGATGGCAGACAACCCAAACAACACCACTACAACAGTTGCCGGTTCCACCACAACCACCATCGCGGGTGCCGATAAGACATCTACAACGCTTGCTCAACCAACTGGTGGCCTGGGTAGTGCTCGACATATTGCTGCCGAGACCACGACCACCTCCACTGTTCCAACAGATCCAGTCACTGGTCTTGAAGAAGGTCAAACTGTGTTGCCTGGTCGTAAAGACGGGCTGATCTATCTTCTTGGTCCTGCAGAGGCAACAGGCGAGGTGTTCTCGAATGATTCAGCCGCGGAAGTCAGCAATGGCGCGTGGGTCGTTGTTGCCAAGTTGAAGAGTGGAGTAGAAGGCGAAGATCAGTGGAATGCACTGGCAGGAAAGTGTTACGCCGGTGGTGCAGATTGCCCAACCAAGCAGATCGCCATCATCTTGGATGGCGAAGTAATTTCAGCACCCGTTGTGCAGGCACCATCTTTCGATAACTCGGTTCAGATCAGCGGCTCGTTTACTGAAAAGGAAGCAAACGAACTGGCTCGTGTCTTGCAGTTTGGTGCAGTTCCTGTTCAGTTCGACATTCCCACGGTTCAGACCGTGTCCGCCACGTTGGGTAAAGACTCTCTGAAGGCAGCAATCGTTTCTGGATTAATCGGCGTTCTGCTTGTGCTCATTTTCTTGCTGTTTTACTACCGCATTCTCGCGTTAGTTGTTGTGGGCGGACTCACAGTCTCTGGTCTTTTGCTTTGGAGCGTCATTTCGTGGCTGTCGAAAACCAATGGTCTAGCGCTCACGCTTTCCGGTGTCGCGGGCATCATCGTCTCTATTGGTGTCACGGTTGACTCGTACGTGGTCTTCTTTGAAAAAATCAAGGATGACGTGCAGTCGGGTCGTTCGCTGCGCAATTCAGCAGCCCGCGGATTTGAGAGTGCTTGGCGCACGATTCTCGCTGCTGACACTGTGTCGTTTATCGGAGCACTTATTCTTTGGTGGCTCACTGTCGGCTCTGTACGCGGTTTCGCATTCTTCTTGGGACTATCCACATTGTCAGACATCGTTGTTTCGTACTTCTTTACACGACCTACGGTTCTGCTTTTGGCGCGCACAAAATTCATGAATAAGGGTCGCGTCTTAGGGGTCGCACCATCAACTACCGAGGCGGTGTCATCATGAGCGGCGGCATGAAGCGGTTGTACCGTGGCGAAACCACCATCAACTTTTATGGTCGTCGAAACATTGGTTTCATTGCGTCTGGCCTATTAGTTCTGATCACAATCGTTTCCTTGTTTGCGCAAGGGCTCAACCTAGGCATCGACTTTAAGGGCGGGGTTGCCTTTGAAGTACCAGTGCAGGGATCAATTTCTGTAGATGTCGTTGAAGGTGTACTCAAGGCTGAAGGTGTCCTCGACGATGGCATCAAACTTCAGACATTGAAGTCTGAGACCGAGAGTCGCATCCGCATTCAACTTGGCGACCAAACTCCAGAAAAGGTCACAGCGATTCAGACAGCACTCGCAGAGAAAGCAAAGCTCACTGTGAACGATGTGAGTGTGTCGACCGTTAGTTCTACGTGGGGCAGAAATATCACTATGAAGGCTATAAATGCACTTCTGGTCTTCTTCCTGGTCGTATCCATTTTTATCTCATTTCGTTTTGAGTGGAGAATGGCAATCTCGGCAATTGTTGCGATGGCACACGACGTCGCCATCAGTGTGGGCTTGTACTCAGTTCTCGGACTCGAAGTCACTCCAGCAACCGTTGTGGCATTTCTCACCATTCTCGGATTCTCGCTGTATGACACCATTGTCGTGTTCGACAAAGTGCACGAGAACACGAGCCGCTTTAGCGGTTCCAAAGTTTCGTACGGTGACGTAGTAAACGTTTCTATGAATCAAGTTCTGATGCGTTCACTCAACACGTCGCTTGCTGCAGTGCTCCCAGTTTTGAGTCTCTTAGTTCTCGGTTCTGGCGTGTTCGGTGCAGTTGCACTGCGTGAATTCGCTTTGGCCCTTCTTGTTGGTTTGGCTACGGGCGCCTATTCATCCATCTACATAGCGACACCACTTCTTGGTCTACTTAAAGAACGGTCTGCGCAGTACGTTTCGGGCCGCGGTCAACTGTCATTGGGTGCAGACATGGAGCATCTCATGTCCACAGGGGCTCCTATGAGCCGTCGTGCATCTGCAAGTGCTTCAGCTGCTGCCGGCACGGGGACTGCCGTGCGCCCTCCGGTTGACGCAATTCTTAGCCATCCACCGCGACCACGGAAAAAGTCTCGTCGCTAATATCGTTGTATGGGTACTGCCGACCGCGTTCTTCCGTGGAGACGGCACCACAGTGCGCCGATTGAGGAACTAGCACCACTGCTCACCGCTTTCAGAAAGCGCCATCCAAAAGCAACTGTGTCGATGGTGAACAGGGCATACGAGGTTGCACGTGTTGCTCACACTCATCAGATGAGGTCCTCGGGCGAGGCGTACATCAATCACCCCATCGCAGTTGCTCGCATCGTGGCCGATATTGGTCTCGACGAAATTTCACTTGCGGCAGCTCTCTTGCATGACGCAGTTGAAGACACTGAGATCACATTGGATGATGTGCGACGAGAGTTCGGAGAAGAGGTCGCAACTCTTGTTGATGGCGTAACCAAATTGGAACGTTTGCAGTTCGATTCTCGTGAGGCGCAACAGGCAGCCACCATGCGCAAGATGCTTGTTGCAATGGCGCGTGACATGCGAGTCCTTGTCATCAAGTTGGCTGATCGCTTGCACAATATGCGCACATTGGCCGGAGTGCCAATAGAGAAGCAGCAACGCACGGCCCAAGAGACGCTCGACATCTATGCGCCATTGGCCAATCGTCTGGGCATGCAAGAGATCAAGCAGCAACTCGAAGATTTATCTTTCGCCGCCTTGTATCCGAAACGGTTTGCGGAGTTGGATCATCTGGTTTCAACTCGTACGCCAGAAAGAGATCTCTATCTGGCCAAAGCCATTGCAGAAATAACTGCTCGTCTCACTGAAGTCAACATCACAGCAGTGGTAACTGGGCGAGGCAAGCACTTGTGGAGCATTTACGAAAAGATGGTGCAGAAAGATCGTGACTTTGAGGAGATTTTTGACCTTGTTGCAGTTCGCATCATTGTTGACAGCGTTCGCGATTGTTACGGAGCGCTGGGCTGTATTCATGGCCAGTGGCGGCCAGTGGTTGGTCGTTTCAAGGACTACATCGCAATGCCGAAGTACAACTTGTATCAGTCATTGCATACAACGGTTATTGGTCCAGGTGGGAAACCAGTGGAAGTGCAAATTCGTACTCAGGAGATGCATGAACGTGCTGAACGGGGAGTTGCCGCGCACTTTTCCTATAAGGAAGGAACTGACACCGCCGATTCTGATTGGTTGAACAGAATCATCGATTGGCAGTCAGACATATTCGATCCGAACGAGTTCATGGCCGACCTAAAGAGCGACCTCGAGCAAGAAGAGATATTCGTATTTACGCCTAAGGGTCGCGTCATCACATTGCCAGTGAATTCAACACCAGTCGACTTTGCATATGCCGTCCACACGGAAGTAGGCCACTCGTGTGTTGGGGCACGAGTCAACGGTCGACTCGTTTCTCTCGATGTGTCGTTAGTTTCGGGCGACTCTTGCGAAATTTTCACCTCGAAAGTTGAAGGTGCTGGGCCTTCACGCGACTGGCTTGGTTTTGTTCAGTCGCCACGCGCGCGCAGCAAAATCAAGAACTGGTTCTCACGCGAACGCCATGACGACATGGTGGAAGCAGGTCGTGATGAACTCACTGCTGAATTGCGTCGAGAAGGTTTGCCGGTTCAACGCATATGGACATCTGACGCATTCCTGCAGGAACTTGAAGCACTCAACATGACAGATGTTGAGACATTGTTTGCTGCTATCGGTGAGCATCATGTATCTGCACGAGGATTTGCCCAACGCATCGGTCGCTCCGTTCGTCGCGAAGGAAGCGATGAGCAGCTAGCCATGCCAATGCGCGTAGATCGCGTCACTACAGACCGCCGCGCGTCGACTGGTATCCATGTAGAAGGTTTGGAAGATGTGTTGGTCCGATTGTCGCGATGCTGCACTCCTGTTCCAGGCGACGACATTGTTGGCTATGTAACAAAAGGTCGTGGTGTCAGTGTGCATCGTGCCGACTGCGCAAATGCCGAAACTTTCGTTGAGGATGAGCCTGCTCGAACAATCGAAGTGGAATGGGCACGCACTACACCAGGCACAGTGTTTACTGCAGGCGTGGAAGTGGTAGCGCTTGACCGCAGCAAATTATTACGAGATGTTGCGAACGCTCTTTCGGAACAGCACGTCAACATCGTGGCATGCAGTACTCATACGGGCTCAGACAGGGTGGCAAAAATGCGCTTCGAGTTTGAGTTGGCTGACCCCAATCATCTAGAGGCTGTTTTGCGCATGATTAAGTCAATTGATTCGGTCTACGACGCATATCGCATCGTGCCTGGGGGTTCGTCCGACTAGCCTGAATAGTCGTGGCCACCTTCCAAACCAGTCCCGGCACTAGGGACATATTGCCTCCCGACGCGGGGAGATGGAGAGAGTTGGTACGCATCTTCGCCGACGGCGTGGAATCTGCGGGGTATCAATGCATCGTGCCCCCAATGTTTGAAGACCTAGGAGTATTTCTGCGATTAGGCGACGCCACAGATGTGGTCACCAAAGAGATGTATGACTTTGAAGACAAGGGTGGACGTCACATTGCGCTTCGCCCGGAACACACCGCAAGTGTGTGTCGCGCATATGCCCAGCATCGTCCAACGCCTCCGTGGAAGGTGTGGTATTCAGGTCCCAACTTTCGCTACGAGCGTCCTCAGGCCGGACGATTCAGGCAATTTGATCAAGTTGGAATTGAAGTCCTCGGTGTTGATGATGCGCTACTTGATGTCGAAGTGATAACTCTTGGCTGGCAGTTCTATGAATCTGTCGGATTGAAGAATGTCAGTCTTGTTGTCAACTCCCTTGGTGACGCAGGGGATCGTGCACGGTACGTCGAAGCTCTTGCAGCGTATTTCTCTGAGCGAGCCGATCAATTAAGCAAAGAAGCTCTCGTAACGCTCGAGAAAAACCCTCTGCGTGTACTTGACTCGAAACGCGAACAAGATGCTGAAGTAATTGCGAACGCACCAACGATTGGGCAGTTTCTCAGCGCTAGTGCAGCTGAACATTTCGCTGCGGTCTGTGCGGGTCTGGAAGCGCTTGATATTCCTTTCACAGTGAACGAACGCTTGGTACGTGGTCTCGACTACTACCGACGCACCACTTTTGAATATGTCTCGACTGCACTTGATTCAGCTCAAAATGCTGTTGGTGGTGGAGGCCGTTATGACGGCCTGGTGGAAGACCTTGGTGGTCCCGCCACTGCTGGAATCGGTTTTGCATTAGGTGTCGATCGCACCTTGCTTGCCTGTGATGCGGAAAAGTGTTTCGAGTTTGGTACACCACAGATTGATGCATTCGTCATAGACACAACGGGCGGCACTCACGCGTTGAAGCTGACGACACTTCTGCGTGCGGCCGGGTTTTCTACAGATCGCGCATTTGACGGGCGCAGCATGAAGGCCCAAATGAAAGGCGCCGACCGTAGTGGTGCCCTCGTGGCAGTGATTATTGGAGAATCAGAGGCGGAGCAATCAACCTGTACCGTTCGTAACCTTTCCACTTCAGAACAGACAACAATTCCCCTCGTTGATCTCCAGAGTCATCTGCAGACCATTGTTGGGCCAAGAAAGCCGCGGAGGCAAACACGATGACATCGACAGCAATGAGAACACATATGTGTGGCGTGCTCGACGTGTCTCACATCGGTCAAACAGTTTCCATATGCGGATGGGTGGGTCGTCGTCGTGAACACGGTGAGCACCTGGCGTTCGTAGACCTTCGTGACCACTCCGGCGTTGTGCAGTGCGTTGTTGACAACAATGTTGATGTTCGCAGCGAGTACGTCATTCGTATTACTGGCGTAGTGCGGGCGCGTCCAGAGGGCACGGTGAACGCAGGGCTTCCTACTGGTGCCGTTGAGATTGGTGAATGTGTTGTTGAGGTATTGAACTCAGCAGAACCGCCACCGTTTCCTGTTGATGCGCGAGCCGACGATGTAGATGAGTCTGTTCGCTTGAAGTTTCGATACATCGATATTCGTCGCGAACGTATGCAGCGCAACTTGCGAGTGCGATCAAAGATCAACAGCGCCATTCGCAGCGAGATGGAAAGCAACGGCTTCGTAGAAGTTGAGACCCCCATGTTGATGCCTTCTACTCCTGAAGGCGCACGTGAGTTCCTGGTGCCGTCACGCAAAGAACCCGGTTCGTTCTTCGCATTGCCGCAATCGCCACAGTTGTGGAAGCAATTGTTGATGGTGGCTGGCGTGGATCGTTACTACCAGATCGCGCGTTGTTTACGTGACGAAGATCTTCGCGCCGATCGTCAATACGAGTTCATGCAGTTAGACGCAGAAATGTCTTTTGTCTCACAGGATGACGTGTTGGAAAACATCGGTCGGGCAGTGGTGGCAGCTGCCATCGCTGTTACTGGTGAAGCTCCGCCTGAAATTGAAAGAATCACATGGCGCGACGCCATGGAGCGTTTCGGAATCGATAAGCCAGACTTGCGCTTTGGCATGGAATTAATAGAACTCACTGCCTTGTTTGTATCCACAGAGTTCAAAGCATTCGCAGGAGCAGCATGCATTAAGGGAATCCGCGTTGACGCGGACACATATCCCGAAGCTGCTGCTTATGGTCGCAACAAGCTCGATGCTCTTACTGACAGAGCAAAAAAGATTGGCGCTAAAGGCCTTGTGTGGATGAAGGTGGGTGCCGATGGGGCAGTCGATTCTCCCGTTGCAAAGTTTTTGACAGACTCCGAACGAGAAGCACTTGTCGCAACTATGGGTGCTGTTGAAGGTGACTTGTTGCTTCTCGTTGCAGACGAGTGGGAAACCACGGTCGAGGTCTTGGGGCAATTGCGAAACGACATTGGTCGTCCGCCCGTGC
>JBIKZT010000070.1:0-6250 GCA_044354565.1 Ilumatobacteraceae bacterium | reverse complement strand
TGTACGCCAGTAACTGCTCCGATACGAATGCCTTCTTGTTCCAAGACTGGACCTTGTTCGATATGTAATTCAATAAATGAATGTGGCGCAATGGCTGGGCACGGTGTTGCGCCGTTGTATCCGATTCGTTCAAGTTCGTCCGCAACTGTTGCGCCATCGATCGAGACAATCTCCAAAGCTTCTTCAATTGGCATTCCGCCTACATAAACCAAAGAGCCCAGCATGTCGGGCGCGAAACGTGCGCCTTCTTCATTTGTAAAGAAAGCAACTGCAAGTGGGCGCTGTGGAGTGATGTTGTTCTCTTGCAAAGTCTGAATCACTTCCAGACCAGCGAGTACGCCAAGATTGCCGTCGTACTTTCCACCGGTGCGGACCGTATCGATATGTGAACCAGTCATGACTGGTTGTCCAGATCCGACTTCCCAAACCCCGACGACGTTGCCGATGACATCAGTGGTGACGGATAGACCGAGGTCGTGCATCCACGCGATAACTAGGTCGCGACCAGCCTTGTCTTCATCGGTGAGGGCAAGACGCG
The DNA here is from genome assembly GCA_044354565.1 of Ilumatobacteraceae bacterium. Lineage (GTDB taxonomy): Bacteria > Actinomycetota > Acidimicrobiia > Acidimicrobiales > Ilumatobacteraceae > UBA2093. The sequence goes on along the minus strand of JBIKZT010000070.1, from coordinate 5,712 downwards.
CACAGCCGCCACCATCTATGGAGCCGATTTCTGCTAAGTCCATAAGACGTTGCATGAGGCGACCGCCATTAACCCTCAGTTGAACGGGGTATGAGATAGTGGTCACCCTGAAAGTGTACGAAATGTAAAGACCAAATGCCTGTCTCATTTGGGATGCAGAACGCGAGTATGTCTTGGCTTGATGACGCTTAGACCTAGGGTTATGACCCGTGAGTGGCATTAATCGCGACCTTTTGAGTCAGCAGTATCAATCAGAGTGCGAGTTGTTTGAACGTTTGCATCCGCGGTCAGCCGAATTGGCCCGCGGAGCACGACAGAACCTGGTGTCTGGTGTTCCTATGCCATGGATGACTCGGTTGCCAGGCGGGTTCCCCTTATTCCTAGATGAAGCTCGAGGTGGGCATTTCACAGATGTTGACGGTCGTGAATATGTGGACTTTTGCCTAGGTGACACGGGGGCCATGACTGGGCATGCCTTGCCGCAGGTTGCCGAGGCTATTCATCACCGGGCGTTGAACGGAATAACCACGATGTTGCCCAACGAAGATGCGCAGTGGGTTGCTGCGGAACTTGAAAGAAGATTTGGTTTACCAAAGTGGCAGTTCGCGATGACTGCAACAGACGCAAATCGTTTTGTGCTCAGATTCGCTCGAGAGTTGACAGGACGTCCGAGAATCGCGGTTATGGACTGGTGTTATCACGGCACTGTTGATGAGACCCTTGTGATTAGGGGAGAGAACGGGGAGACATTGTCCCGGCCCGGCTCCACAGGTCGAGGGTTTGATCCAGCAATAACTACTCGCGTAGTTCCGTTCAACAACGTGGAAGAACTAGAAAAGATTTTAGCCATCGGAGACGTCGCTTGTCTTCTGATGGAACCAGCACTAACAAATATCGGAATTGTTCTTCCAGAACCCGGCTATTTGGATGCGGTTCGCTCTATCACTCGCAAATACGGCGTGTTACTGATTATCGATGAGACCCACACGATTTGTGCCGGTCCCGGTGGATGCACCAGGGCGTGGAATTTAGAACCTGATCTGTTCGTCATTGGTAAGCCAATTGGTGGTGGCATGCCAGCAGCTGTGTACGGAATGACCAGCGAGGTAGCAACGCGACTCGAGGCATTAATGACTAGCAATGAAGTAGACGTATCTGGCGTTGGTGGGACATTGACTGGCAACGCACTTGCTCTTGCAGCAGTGCGCGCAACGTTGTCGACCACATTGTTGCAGAGTGACTTCGATCGGATGATCCCATTGGCAACTCGCTGGACAACAGGAGTCCATGAATCTTTTATAGCTTTTTCCTTAAACTGGCACGTACAACAACTTGGATGTCGTGCGGAATACTGGTTTGGTCCACCGCCTAAAGACGGAGCAGCGGCTGCAGCAACCGGAGATCATGATTTGGAGTCTTACCTGCATCTCTATGCGCTGAACCGTGGCGTTCTCCTCACTCCGTTCCACAACATGGCGCTGATGTGTCCATCGCACACAAGCGAGGATGTAGACCGCCATACGCAGGTTTTTTCAGATTCGCTGCAGAACATCTGCGGGTCTTAGTGTCGCTTGTAGATCTTCTTTGGATTGCCGGATGTATCTCGTTCGCATCCTTTGCCCAGTCTTTATCTGGGTTCGGTTTCTCGTTGCTTGCTGTTCCGTTAATGACTCTTGTTGTCAGTCCACGTGACGCTGTTGTCGTGGCAACTGTGATCGGAGCTTTTTCCACAACATCTCAGGCTCTCTTAGATAGAGCGTATGTAGATGTCGGTATAGCGAAAAGACTTACTATGGCTTCGTTTTTAGGCATGCCGTTCGGGCTCACGGCTTTTGTGTTGGTGTCAGAGACAGGACTAAGGGTTGTATTGGGAGTAGTGGTTCTCGTGTCTGCGGTAATGCTGATGCGCGGGTTTCAACTACACGATGAGAAGCATCGTCTTGACTGGATACTGGGAATTGTCAGCGGTTTCTTGTCAACTTCTACATCAACGAATGGCCCACCACTAGTCTTCGTCATGCAGGCTCGAAGAATTGATCCGGCCGTTTTTCGAGCAACTATCAATACTGTGTTCTCGCTTGTAAATATTGTCGCGGTCGCTATGTTCGTGGCGGCTGGAAAAGTAAACACCAACAATCTCAGTGGTGTGTTAGTTGCAATTCCTGCTTTATTCGTGGCTTTGAGAATTGGCTACTACTTCAGAAAACACATTACGCCGGATCGTTTTAGATTTCTCGTGATTTTTTTGATGTTTTTGTCGGCAGCAAGCGTGATTGTTTCGGCATTTACTAACTAGTCGTGCCCGAACATCATGAGCCATTGCTCTTTGTTCTTTGGTTTGAACACATAGTTAAATTCCTTTACGTCGGACAGCAGAGCTGCTGACGGAGCAGAGTATTGGTGGCCAGGTAGAACGACGGTGGAATCTGGCAACTGAGCCAGGGTGTTGAGGCTGTCGTACATGTCTGCAACATTCGAGCCAGGAAGGTCTGTGCGTCCGCATCCTTCCAGGAAAAGTGTGTCACCGCTGATGAGGCAACCATTGGTAAGGAAACATTGACTACCCGGTGTGTGACCAGGGGTGTGAACGCAGGTGATATCAAATTTTCCGACCTTCACAATGTCTCCGGCGCTATGGCTACATAGATCGGTCTGTGAAATACCGGTTGTCTTGAGAACCCAAGGAGCCTCATGTTCATTCACATGGATAGGAACCTGAATGTGTTCCAGTAATGCACTTACGCCCTCGATGGTGTGGCCCATCATGTTTCCACCCACGTGGTCAGGGTGATAATGGCTCGCCATAACGCCCGTGATGCGCATTCCCTCTGATTCGGCAATATCGATGAGATCTCGAACGGCGTAAGCAGGGTCAACCACTACACACTCGCCAGTGTCTCTGTCGCCAATGAGGTAGGCGAAGTTGACCATTTGCTGGGCAATGGGGTTGTTGGTGCCAAAGTCTCGACCACTTAGTAGTTGACGGAAGTAGAAGGAAGTTTCCTCTTGAATGCTCACACAGAGCAGAATAGAGCAATGCAGATTGATCGAACGGTTCAGGCAGGGGATTGGGTGGCCGTGGGTCGCACATTTGTTCAGGTCTCGCATGAAATGGCTGCCGCCATGCAGCCAGGCGACCAGCTTTTGGCCGTAGCAACTACTAGTCAACTGTGTCGTATTCCTGCGAATGTCGCCGTGTTGGTCTCTGATGCCGTGGAAGTGGCTCAACGCTCGTTTGCTGAGTTATCTCAGGTGTCCGATGAGCAGATCACAACGTTCTTTGAAACTGCCGCTCAACTTTTGTCTGATGATGAGGTCTTTTCTCGGATTGTTGCTGCAAACGCCTCTGATGTTTCAGATGCGATAAAGCGAGGGCGCTCTACAACTCGACTCGAATTGTCTGATTCAATGCGTCGCGACATGATTGACTCATTGCGCATGTGGCGCGACATGGAGCCATCTAGGGACAAGCAATTATCCGAAGTAGTACACGATGGATGGCTGGTTGAGGAGCGGACAGCCCCGCTTGGAGTTCTCGGTTTTGTCTTTGAAGGACGACCCAATGTGTTTGCTGACGCTACTGGTGTTCTGCGCAGCGGAAACACTGTTGTATTCCGTATCGGGAGTGACGCTTTGGGTACAGCTAAGCAATTGATGGCTTTAGTGGTCGCTCCCGCATTACAGAAGTCTGGGTTACCGATTGGATCGGTGGTGCTTATCGATTCACCCGAGCATGCTGCCGGTTGGGCTTTGTTCTCCGACGCGCGCCTGTCACTTGCCGTAGCGCGCGGTTCGGGTGAAGCAGTTGCTCAGCTTGGAGCCATCGCTCAGCAGTCCGGTGTCCCTGTCAGTCTTCATGGCACAGGTGGCGCGTGGATGATTGTGGGAGATGCGGATGAATCTCGGTTGAAGCTTGTGATTGAAAACAGTCTCGACCGAAAAGTATGTAACACGCTTAATGTCGTTTGTGTTCTTCGACACAATGCTCTCGAGCAGATTCCCATAGTTGTTCGTGCCGCATTAGATGCTGCAAAGAAGCGAAACACTTTGCCAGTTGTTCACGGTGTCGATGACGCCGAGGCAATTCTCCGAAATGCTTTTGCTGAAATCGATACGTGTGTCGCTTCTGCAGATAAGGCTTCTTTGGGGATTGAATACGAATGGGAGAATGCTCCTGAATTTGCTGTTGTTCTCGTCGACGACATTGAAGAGGCAACCCAATTGTTCAATACATACAGCCCCCAATTCATAGTGAGTGTGGTTTCACAATCGACTGATGATGTGAAGAAGGTTTGGGAGATGTGCAATGCGCCGTTTGTAGGCGATGGTTTCACCAGATGGGTTGACGGCCAATTTGCGTTGTTGCGTCCTGAACTCGGGTTGTCGAACTGGCAGCAGGGCAGGCTTTTTGCGCGACCAGGTGTTCTGTCTGGAGACTCTGCCTATTCAGTACGGCTGCGTGTGCAGCAGTTCAATGACAACTTGCATCGTTAGGGCACTAATCGCTGCAGCAATTGTCTAGTGAGAAATCCAACAGTTTTGTTGTTTTCCTCGGCTTCATCTGCGCGCTGAGTGAGGGAAATCATTCCATTTATTCCAAGCCACCTCAGAGGCTCTGGTTCCCACTTCGGGGAAACATGTTGCATGAAGGGCAGTGTTCGAATCTCGTTGTCGGTGTCCAGAATTTCATGTGACAAAGCTTCAGCAGCAAGGCAACTGAATGCCACTCCATCGCCAACGTAGCCACCGGCACTGGCCTGGCCTGTCGTTCGATCTGCTTGCACTGAAGGATGCCAATCGCGATGAACCCCGAGTGAACCTCCCCAACGATTGGTGATTTCAACAGATTTGGTGGGGGGCAACAACTCGTGGAGAGTGGTTTCTAGAAGTTGGTGAACTGAAGGTTTTCTATCGAACTGCCCACCAATCCGGCTGGCGAACTTATACGGTGCGCCGCGTCCACCAAATGCGATGCGATCATCTGACGTTCGCTGCACATACACGATCATGTTTCGCCCGTCATTCCAGGTCTCTCGTCCATCCCAACCGATGTCGTTCCAGATGCGTGACGGGATTGGTTCGGTGGCGATCATGTAGGAATACAGGGGCGCAATGGTTCGACGATGTTTTGGGAGACGCGCAGTGAAGCCTTCCGTAGCACGTACGCTCCATTTGCAATTGACTGTGGCGGGACCATGGACAGTGAGCGCACGCAACGAACGGTTTCCGATTTCTGAAACGATTGAGTCTCCAAAAAACGTGACACCTTTTGCCAATAGTTGAGTAACGAGGCCGTCTAGCAGTTGGGCAGGGTTGAGAGAAGCACAATGCGGTGTAAACGATGCACCGAGTGATTTAGTGATCTTTATGCGGTGTTGAGATTCAGAAGAAGAAAGTGAGCGCATGAATTCTTCGCCGAGACCTAAATCTCTGTACGCGATGAGGTCGGCATTTTGTCTGGCTAGTTGTGCCTCATTGCGTGAATAAGACAATGTTCCTGAGTGACTCCACCCACATTGGATGTCGTGCTTCGTGATGTGTGCCCCAATGTCTTCAACGGTGCGAATGAGGTGCCCTTGAAGATTGATGGCTGCTTCTCGGGATGTTTCTTTCGCAATGGTGGCCAATGAAGTGGGGTACAGCGCACTGCACCAGCCCCCATTTCTGCCGCTGGCACCAAAACCTGGCTGGCGGGCTTCAATGATTGCAATA